>DASWGV010000208.1:0-10024 GCA_036393515.1 Gemmatimonadales bacterium
ACCTCGCGCAGGATCCGCACGGCCTCGCCAATGGGCAGTTCGCCTTCGCGGGCCAGCTTGGCGCGAAGCGACTCGCCCTTGATAAAGGGCATGATGTAATAGAGAAGATCCCCGGAGGCTCCCGCGGTGAGCAGCGGAACGATGTGGGGGTGCTGCAAGTTGGCGGCGAGCTGGATCTCGCGCTCGAACCGTTCGACGTTGACGCCGGCAGACATCTCGGGCGGGAGCACTTTGATGACCACTTTCCGGCCGAGCCGGACTTCTTCGGCGAGGAATACCCGACTCATCCCACCGCCGCCTAATTCCTTCTCTACGCGGTACGCATCACCAGCTGCAGCCTGGAGACGGGATTGGAGGTCCCCGCCCTCGACCGCCCTCGACCGCCCTCGCCCGCCCTTCACCGCCCCTCCCCCACCAGCCGCGCCATCCGTCCCTTCACCTCCGTCACCAGCGGCTGCAGCTCCGGATCAGCGTCTTTCCACAGGTCCACAAACTTCCCGTAGTACTCCACGGCCTTGGCGCGCTCGCCCCTGGCCTCGTACAGTTCGCCCACTCGTTTGTACGCCGGCCCCAGCCGATCGAACTCCCAGAAGATCCTCCATACGTCTGGCACGCCGATCGCCAACTCATACGCGGCGATGGCCGAATCCGGCTGATCGGCCAGATCGTAAGCTCGCGCCGCCTCCTCCAGATACAGCGAGGGCTGGTGTTGTTGCTCGTTCGCCGATCGGTAGGCCGTCGCAGCCTCGGCGTATCGGCCGTCCGCCATGGCCGCGATAGCCTCCCACCACGCGCGCTCCGCCCCCGTTTGACGGGTGCCAGCGGCGGCCCATTCGTCCCGCAGTCGCCGCACGTCTGCTGATCGCTGGGTGGCAGCGTAGATCTCGGCGACATCCGGATAGGGACGATCCCCCGGCGCAAGGAGGCTCATGGGATGCTGGGCAAGCGCCGCCTCCATTGCCCGGAGCGCACCCGCCGGGGAGCGGTACCGCAGCTCCTGCCGCGCCCCCCACAACGCCCACCTCACCCGGTCCAGGGCCTCGCCGTCCTGCTCCGCCTGTTGCACGATCCGAGCGGCCACTGCCGCAGAGGCGCGCAACCCACCCCGAATCTCGGGAAGCGCGGCCTGGAACAGCCGGGCGCTCGCACGAAAGGAGGTGCGTACCGCCGGCAGCAGAGAGTCGGCGGCGCGATAGTCCCTGCGACCAGTAGCGAGGAAGATCCCCTCCACAGAGACGATCGGGTTGGTCGGCCCCCACTCGGCAAAAGCCCCGAGCACCGAATCTGCGGCCTCCCATTTGCCCTGCATTCCCAGCACCTGCACCAGTCCGGAGTAATTCTGCCAAATGGCCCCCAGCGCGATGACTCGCCTAAACAAGACCTCAGCGTCGGCCCAATGCCGTTTCCGGAGCAGGAGATAGGCCTGGTTGTTGATCGCCATGGAATTCGTGGAGTCCATCTCCAGCACCGCACGGTAGGCGTCAATGGCGCGGTCGGGCTCATCGAGGGCTATGGTATAGTAGGCCGCCACCGTGAGCGCCCGCTCCAGGGGGGGGAGCCGATCCCGCAGCTCGAAGGCCTTGGTCGAAGCGGCGTCGATTCGGGAGCGCTCACGGTTCGCAAATACCAGCACGACACCGAGTTTGCGGTAGGCCATGGCAAACATGGTATCCACGGCGATTGCCTGCTCAAGCGCGCGG
The DNA here is from genome assembly GCA_036393515.1 of Gemmatimonadales bacterium. Classification (GTDB taxonomy): domain Bacteria; phylum Gemmatimonadota; class Gemmatimonadetes; order Gemmatimonadales; family GWC2-71-9; genus JACQHC01. Next base: position 1,701 of record DASWGV010000208.1, read on the forward strand.
ACGGCCCCATCATAATCACCGCGCTGGTCTGCATCCTGTTGGGCGCGCGTGTAGAGGCGGAGAGCTTCGAGCGACGGCGTGGTGACCCGATCGAGGGGCTTGCTCGTCCGGATGGTTCGCAGTGACTCGCCGATCCGCTCGCGGAGCTTCTTGGACAGCCGGTCCACTGCGGGGATCAGGCCCGCGGCATCGGGCGCGGTCTCCCGGAGCCCCAACAGCTCGGCGCCATCGGCCGCGCCGACCAATCGCAGCGACACCACGTATCCGCTGCCCAGCACGCCCACCTCTCCTTCCACGACTGCCTTCACGCCTTCCCGCTGGGCCAGCTCCCGGGCCAGCCCGGCGCCCACACTGACGCTCTCAGGCCGCTGCATCCGCGCCAACGCGTCGCGCATCGCCGCCGCATCCATCAGCTTGACGACCGCCGATTGGGACAGATCGATCCGCAGCGCTTCCGTAACAGACGGCGCAACATTGGCGTCGGGCGTGCGGTCGGCGAACTCGGACACGATGAGCCTGCCCCGGTCGTCGAGCGCGCCGCTGGCGACCAGGCTCCCCACCGGCCCGATCCCAAACACCCGCATCGCCATATAGCCGCCCGCAACCACGGCGAGCCCGGCGAATGCGAGCCCGCCGCCCAGGATGGCTTTGCGCCAGGTGAAATGACGTTGGAGTCCTGCCGGCGTGGTGTACCGGATGCCGGTCATGGACGCGACCGCCCGCTGCCGCTCTTTGCGGCCGGTGAGCAGCACGATCGGCAACCCCACCGCCAACAGCCCGATGGCGCCCCTGATCACCCAGTCCGGCAGCCCAATCGCCTGTACCAGCGCGTACACGATCGCGAGCACGCCCACCGAAGCGAGGCCAAAGAGCCCAGCGACCCGTACCGGATGAGTTTGCGCGACCGCCCTGACCGCCTCGTCCGCCCTGACCGGCGGCACGGGTTGCGTGCCCGTCGGCGTCATGCCTCCGGAAGGCGTGAGCAGCGCGTCCAGATGCGGGATCAGCTCCTCGGCCTTCTGCCAGCGATCCGCCGCCTTCTTCTCCAGGCAGCGCATGATCACGCTGTTCAGTGCCTCCGGCACCGTGGTCCGGTGCTTGGTCGCCGGCGCCGGCGCCTCTGTCACGTGGGCCGAGAGCACCGCCTGCGCGTTGGGTCCGGTGAACGGCGGGCGGCCGCACAGCATCTCGTAGGCCATCGCGCCGAGCGCGTAGATGTCCGCCCGATGGTCCGTGTTGGGATCCGCCACGGCCTGCTCCGGCGCCATGTATGCCGGGGTCCCCAGCGCGACGCCGAGCGAGGTGAGCGACGATTCGCCCGTCGAGGCGCTCACCGCCTTGGCCACGCCGAAATCCGTCACCACCGCGTGCCCCTCGGACAGCAGCACGTTGTCCGGCTTGATGTCGCGATGCACCACCCCGTGGCGATGGGCATAGGCCAGCGCGTCCGCCACTTCCTTCAAGATCTTCACCGCGTCGCTCACCGGCAGCTCGCCCTGCTTGGCCAACCGCCCGCGCAGCGACTCGCCCTCAATAAAGGGCATCATGTAGTAGATCAGATCGTCTTTTGAGCCGGCGGAGAGCAGCGGCACGATGTGCGGGTGCTGGAGCTTCGCGGCGAGCTGGATCTCCCGGCGGAACCGCTCGATGTTGACACCCGCCCCCATCTCCGGTGGCAGCATCTTGATCACCACGCGCCGGCCCAGCTCGACGTCTTCGGCCAGGAAGACGCGGGACATGCCGCCGCCGCCCAGTTCCTTCTCGATGCGGTAGGCGATGCCGACCGCACCCTGGAGACGGGAGAGGAGGTCGGAGGTCATCCGCGCACACGATGGCGGCGGAGGGCGGTGGAGGGCGGGCGAGGGCGGATGGGATTCCCTTTGTGGAGCGTCAAGTGTCGGCCATTACTGGCCCAGCGGGAACTTACCGACCTTGAGAGGGATGGGCCAGCATCGTGGGACGCGCCTCCCGATCACCCCCGCTTCCAGGCGGTGCTGGCTTCCCGCCTCGCCCCTCATGGTTGGATCACACGTCACCAGCCTTGTGTTCTCCTCGCGACACGAATGTGTCAATACAATAGTATTGACAGCGCCGGCGTGGCGGATTCCTGGCTGAACGACGCCGTGTAAGGGCTACCTGAGCCGCCGGGGGGAGTACGACCCCTCGGTCGAGCTCGGGCACCTCCGCGTGTTCGTGGCGCAGCCCGCCTACCTCCTGGCAATGAAGTGCGTCGCCCTGCGGCTGGGAGCGGAATTCCAGGATCTCGATGACGTCCGCTATCTGCTGCGCTATCTCAACGTCTCCACCGTCGATCAGGCGCTGGCGATCATCCTGCGGTACTTCGACGAGGCGCAGATCCCGCGCAAGACGCGGCTGGCGCTGGAAGAACTGTTGCCGGGCCCGGAGTGAAACCGCTAGGGGCTGTAGGCGGGCGTTGCCGGCAGTTGCAGCTCGCGACTCAGCGGCGAGCGCTTACGCCGCGACGGCGGCCGGCGCGGGACCAGCGTCTACTAACCGCTTGGTAACAGGCTCGACGCGGAAGTTGAGGCCCTCCAGGCTGCGCGAGCCCAACAGGACCGGATCTCCCGGCTCTCCGAACACGACTTCGTCCCCGGCCCGCTTGCCCGCGACACGGATCTTTACCGTGCCGGTCCACCGCTCAAGGATGGTTCCATCAGCCTGGCGGAAGCGCCACGTGCCGTTGCGCTCCACCTCTAGGGATTCGAGAACCGTTCCCGGAAACCACGATAGCTCCGCCCCGGTGTCCACCAGGACCGAATGGAGCGTTCGCAGGTCGCCCGGCCGTGCCGGGTTCTCGATCTCGACGTCTACCCTGAAGGTTCCCATTGCGTCGGGCATGCTAGCTCCTGAGGGCCCGCTGAGTAGTACCGTTTCGTTGCGCGGCGTGTCAATACGCCGCACGGCGTCGAGTTCCATGGCTCCGACGTGGGACGGGTTATCTGACGCCGGCGAACACGTCCTCGAGTTCGATCACCAACTCCGGCGCATCCGGGACCACGGTCCAGACCAGCCGATCGGTCACAATCTCCGGCCGATCATCCCCGGGGTGCCAGACCTCCACTAGCCGGGCGTCCGGATCCACCACCCAATAGGTAAGCACGCCGTGCTCCTGATACAGCCGCCGCTTAGTGATGCGGTCGTACCGCGCGGTGCTGGGGGAGAGGACCTCGACCGCGAGGAGCAGCGTGCGGATGCTGCTCCACTGGTCGCTGGTCTCGCGCACCGGGACCACGAAGATGTCGGGCTGGGCCAGGTCGTCCTCAGTACCCCAGGTGATGTCGGCCGGGGAGACCAGCGCCTGCGCGAGATCCCCATACGGCTCCAGGTACCGCAGCAGGCGCCCCAGGAAGCGGGTGACGACCAATTGATGCCGGTAGCGCGGGGTGGGGCTCACCAGCAGCTCGCCGTGGACCAGCTCGCAGCGGTTCCCGTCGCTGGGGAAGGCCAGGACTTCCTCGACGGTGTAGCGGCGGGCGGTGTGGGGCATGCCCATAGTATGGGTACTCCTCGGCCGAGGCGGCAAGCGTGTGGCACGAGGCAATCTGTGCCGTGCCCTCCGTCGAACCGGCATCATTTCATCGCGGGATGTACCGAAACCGCGGAGACCGGCACTGCGGGCTAGCAGCCCCTCTCCCGCTCCCCGTTCTGCGTCCGTACATTGCGCCCCCGTGCCCTCCCACATCGACCGCCTCAACGCCGCGTTTGCGGGCAAGTACCAGGTAGACCGCGAGGTCGGCTCCGGTGGCATGGCCACGGTCTATCTCGCCCGGGACGTCAAGCATGACCGCAAGGTCGCCATCAAGATCCTGAAACCCGAGCTGTCCGCGGCGCTGGGGCCGGATCGGTTCCCGCGCGAGATCCGCATCGTGGCGCAGCTCCAGCACCCCCACATCCTGCCGCTGCACGACTCGGGAGAGACCGAGGGATTCCTGTATTACGTCATGCCGTTCGTGGACGGAGAGTCGCTCCGGACCAAACTGGACCGCGACGGCCAGCTGCCGGTGCACGATGCCGTGCGCATCCTCAAGGAAGTGACCGACGCGCTGGCCTACGCGCACGGCCAGGGCGTGATGCATCGTGACATCAAGCCGGACAACGTGATGCTCTCCGGACGGCACGCGCTGGTGACGGACTTTGGCGTGGCCAAGGCGGTGAGCAGTGCCGGGGGAGACAAACTCACCACGGTCGGCGTCGCCGTAGGCACCCCTGCCTACATGTCGCCCGAGCAGGCCTCGGCTGAAGCGCACATTGACCAGCGATCGGACATTTATGCCCTCGGTATCCTGGGCTATGAGCTGCTGGTGGGGAGCCCGCCATTCACCGGGAAGACGGCCCAGGCGGTGCTCTCCTCGCACATGCTGGAAACGCCGCCCGACATCGTGGAGAAACGGCCGGCGGTGCCGCCCCCGCTGGCGGACCTGCTGATGCGGTGCCTGGAGAAGAACCCGGCCGACCGCTGGCAGACGGCCGAGGAGATCCTGCACCAGCTGGAAGTGGTGGCAACGCCGAGCGGCGGGGTCACGCCCACGGATACGCGCCCCATTCGCGTCACGCGGGGGCGGAAGGCGCCCAAGAGCAGCCGGCGCTGGATGATCGGGTCCGTCATGGCCGTCACGATTGTCGGAGTAGGGCTAGGCGGCTGGGCGGCGTTGCGCGGCGACGCGGTGCCCGGGCCGGAGCGCATGGCGGTGCTGCCGCTCACGGACATCTCGGGGTCGGACGGCCAGCTGGTCGAGGCCATGAACAACCAGATCATCGTGGCCCTGGGGCAAATCCCCGGCGTCACGGTGGCGCCCGGCTCGGCCATGGAGGCCTACAAGACGGCACCCAAGCCGGCGGCACAGATCGCCGAGGAGCTGCACGTCGGGGCCATTCTTGAGGGCAACGTGTTCCGCGCGGGCCAGCGCATGCGCATCACCCTCCAGCTCACCAATCCGCGCACCATTCAGCAGATCTGGAGCCACAGCTTCGACCTTGACTTGAGCGGTGACCTGTTCGATGCCATGGACGGCGTGATTCCCCAGATCGTCGAGGGCGTTGGGCAGGCCGTTGCCGGACTCCAACCATTGTCCCAGGGGACTCCGCGATGATCCGTCATGCCGTGCGTGCGTCAGCCGTCCTACTGCTTGCCGCCTGCGGTTCGGAAGGTGGATCGGGCCTGGCCTACACCCAGGTCGCGGCCGCCGAGTCGTTTCAGCCCTTCACTCCCAGCCTCTCGCCCGACGGCACCCGGCTGGCGTGGAGCGCGGTGGTGGACGGCCAGGCCGCGATCTTCGTGGGGAATCCTGACGGGAGCGATGCGGTGCGCCTCACCCATGGGGTGTGGGACACCCAGCCGCACTGGTCACCGGATGGGAGGTGGATCGCCTACTACTCGGACGAGGACAGCGACGTCTGGGCGGTGCCGAGCGCCGGCGGCGAGGCGCGCCAGCTCACGTCGGGCCCGGCGAGCGACTTTCCCGGCGAATGGTTGCCCGACGGGAGTGCCGTGGTGGTCTACCGGTCCGGCGCGGGCGCCACCCACACACTGGCGGTTCCGCTGGACGGCGGCCCCGCGCGAACCCTGGTGCCGGCAGCCGGAGGCGATCAGTTCGTGGTGCTCTCGCCCGATGGATCGCAGGCGGCCTATGACCTCCACCGGGGCGGTGCGAGTACGATCTGGGTGCAGGAGCTGGCCGGGGGCCCGGCGCGCCAGCTTACCACCGAGGGGCTGGAGAACGCGCTCCCGACCAGTTCCATGTGGTCGCCCGACAGCCGGCACCTGGTGTTTGTCTCGCGGCGCACCGGGACGTGGGACCTCTGGACGGCCAACGTTGAGACCGGCGAGCTCCGCCAGCTCACCAGTGACATTCGCAATGACCAGGGGCATCGCTGGTCCCCGGACGGGCGCTGGATCGCCTTCCGGTCGGACCGCGGCGGGCAATGGGACATCTGGATCGTGCCGTCGGCTGGCGGTCAGGCCCTGCGGGTCACCAACGACTTGGCGGTCGAGAACAACCCGCAGTGGTCGCCGGATGGGCGGACGCTGTTCTACTCGGTAGTGGAGGCGTCACGGGGCCTCCAGGTCATGCCCGCGGCGGGCGGGCCGGGCCGTGAACTGGTGGCGTGGTCAGGATACCAGGCGTTCGACGCCAGGGTTTCGCCGGACGGCCGCACCGTGCTGTTCACCTCCAACCGGGCTGGCAACAACGACATCTGGTCGGTCTCGTTCCAGGGTGGCGAGCCTGCGCCGTTTGCCGCCAGTCCGCTGGGTGACTTTGACGCGCAGTTCTCACCGGACGGGACCAGCGTGGTGTTCGCCTCCGAGCGTGGGGGATCAGTCGATCTCTGGATCATGCCGGCGGCGGGCGGGGATGCCAGGCGGCTCACCGAATGGCCGTCCGCTGAAGCCGGACCGCGGTGGTCTTCGGACGGGCGCTGGATCGCTTTCACGTCCGATCATGAAGCCACCGCGGGATCCCAGCGGGACGTCTGGATGATGCCCGGGTCCGGTGGGGAACCCAGGCGCCTGACCAGACTCAACGGAACGGCGAGCAGCCTCCGGTGGAGTCCCGACGGACGGAGCATCTACTATGTCGCCGGCACGGCCACCGGCGCGCGTGACCTGTACCGCGTTCCCCTGACCGGAGGGCGCCCGCAGGCGCTTGGCGCCAGCGCCGCGATTGGGGGCGGTGACCTCTCGCCCGACGGATCGCGGTGGGCCTACGTGTCCTTCGAGCGCGGATGGGGGTTCCTCGAAGTGCTCGCGACGGGGGGCGGCACGCCCCGCCGGCTCACCACGGACACTTCACAGGTGTACCACTTCCTCGCTCGCTGGGAACCAGACGGCGCGCGCGTGGTGGTGGCGGCCAGCGACTTCACCAACAACACCGTTGACCTGATGGAAGTCACCTGGTCCCAGGGCGCCTGGCGGCCGCTGACGCAAACACCGAGCAGCGACGAATCCCTGGAAGCCTTCTCTCCCGATGGGCGTGAGATGGTGATCAGCATCGGCACCAACCGCAGCCGGATCATGTCGGTGGTGGTGGAGCGGCTGCTGCGGATGTAGGGATGTGCACTCACCTCTGATTACGGGCGGCGCTCCTGTCGCTCAGCGCCGCCCTTCCCTGGCTCCCGACTTACGCAACGCGACCGCAATGATTTGATCAGAGCACGAATGATTGGGTACGGCCATCGCGGGTGGCGGCCCCGATACTGTCCCCGTGTCAGCGCCGCCGCCCATTGGGCCTTATATCATCACGCCGCACGCACGGTGGGAGATCGAGCGCCGCGGCCTCGACATTGACGTAGTGAACCGAACTGTCACCACACCTGAACAACAGCTAACCGTGACCCCCGGCCGCGTGGTGGCGCAGTCTCGCTACTCCCTCGGCACTCCACCCCGGCAGTACCTTGTACGTGTCGTGGTGGATACGGACCGCTTTCCAGCCGAAGTCGTCACCGCGTACCGAACCAGCAAGGTCGCCAAATACTGGCGGGCGGGCCCATGAAGGCATCCTACGATTCGCGCACGGATACGCTGAGTTTGGTCCTGAAGGTCGGCACGCCCGTAGCGGAGAGTGACGAGCCGCGCCCGGGAATCATTCTGGACTTCGACGAACGGGGCGACCTGGTCTCGCTGGAAATCCTGGACGCCTCCAGGCGCGTCACCCAGGCTGATCAGATGGAGTTCCATCGCCTGAAATGACGGGCCTTGCGGAACAGCGCTGATTCCCCGCGCCGGCCTCGAGCGCTACGGACGCGTGCGTTCACCCGAGAGTCGCGCCAGCGCCGCTTTCACCTCGTCCACCTCCGGCCGCACGCTGGAATCCGGATTGGTGCGCAGGGTGAGGAAATGCTGGTAGGCGCGCATGGCGCCTGCCGTGTCGCTCGCCAGCGCGGCGAGGCGGCCCTCCTCTTTGAGTAGCGCCGGGTACACCAACTGCGGGCCTACGTCGCCGCTCCCGGCCCCCCGCCTGCGGATGGCTCGCAGGGCTGCCTCCAGGTCCCCCTGATGTTCACGCAGCCGAGCAATGACCAGGCTCGCCACCAGCGGGATGCCGCTATTCCCGGGTGTGTCAACGTTCATCAAGGAGTCCAGCGCGTCGAGCGTCGCGGGCGATGCGTTCCCCCGCTGCGCGTCCAGCATAGTCCGCAGGAGTAACGGACAGATGGGATGAGCGCCGTTCCGCACCAACTGGTCCAGGCGGCCCAGTACCTGCTGCACCCCGGCCGCGTTCCCGGTTTGAGCACCCCACAGACCGGCGAAGCACCATGGCGCGTAGGCCGCATCAGGGAGGCGCAAGAACCTTTCCACCTCGCGC
>DASWGV010000209.1:0-3345 GCA_036393515.1 Gemmatimonadales bacterium
GCTCCCGGAGCGCGCGTTGGTACCCTGCCTCACCCGCAAGCCTCCCACGCCTGAGGACCACAGCGCGCGGAGGGAGCCACGGAGTCCGCTCGACCGTCCGTCCACCGGCGAGCGCCCGGAGGGAGCCACTGAGTCGCTCGACGGTCCGTCCACCGGCGAGCGCCGGAGGGAGCCACGGAGTCGCTCGGCCGGCCGTCCACGGCGCCAGAGCTCACGGCACCTCGCGCATCACATCCGGCGCGGACTCGGCCAAGGCCTCGCACGCCAGCGTCGCCAGTCCGTCGGCCGCCAGCAGCACCTCGCCCGTCTCCGGCGAAGCCGGTCCCCGCACCGCCTGCCCCAGCAACCGATCCGCCGCCGCGCGCAGTGGCCCCACCAGGCTCCGGACTGTCCGCGCCTCTTCCGGCAGCCCGCCCGGCACCTCGCCCAGGGCGGCGAGCATCCGGGCCCGCAATTCGCCCGGCGCGTCGCGCAGGCGGTCCGCCAGCCATTCGCTCCCTGGGTCGTTCACTGTCGGCCAGCCAATTTACGTGGGGGGCACAAAATAGCACGGACCCGGCGCTGGGGTCGCCGGGCCCGTGCTCAGGGAGGAGCCTGCTGCTATTTACGCGGTCTCAATATCCGAGCCCTTCTTTCGCCGCCGGCGCAGGACCCCGACGCCGCCCATGCCCGCAAGACCGGTCGCGAGCAGGGTCATCGTCACCGGCTCGGGAACAACGGAGCACGGCGGGAAGCTATCGTACGTCCCGTCATCTTCCAGATTCCCGTTCGGGAGGCCCGTGTCGCACTTGAGGGACTGGTCGCCGTTCGGGCCAATGGACTGAGAGTGCCAGCGCACTTGCGCGTTGCTCAGTTGGAACTCAGTGCTGGTATTGAAGGTGAACACCACCGGTCCGTTGGGCGCGCAGGTGGACCAATGCGTGCCCCCACTAGACGGATCCGTGCAGCCGATGATCCCGTCTCCCTGCTGCTCGGTCGACGACTTGATTTCGAGCTGGATTCCGGCCCCGTTGATCCCGGCCCCACCCTTAGTGTTCCAGTAGCTCTCGATCGGATCTGAATTGTAGGTCACCGATTCGAGCGAATACGACCCGGACCATGCCGGCTCACCCAGATGGTAAAGCGCCAGGGCGGTTATCCGATGGGGATCCCCCAGCACGCCGTTCAGGTTCCACACGTCCATTTGTAACTTCCACTGCGAACCGTCTTGGTACGTTGTCAGGTGAACACTGGCGCAGACAACGAAGCCGGCGGAGGTGCAGTAGCTGTCGAACGACTTGAAGTCAGCCCGGGCCGGCACCGCCGACAACGCCGCTGCCCCGGCGGCCATCCAGGCGACGCGCTTGAAATTCAACGAGCGCTCGATCATGTCACATCCCTTTCCCGTTCTCTCTTGCCAGTGATGTGGCGCAGGGCAGCGACCCCGAAGCCGATATAGGAACCCGCGAACGCAACCGCAAGTAGTGACGTTTTCACAATCGCCTTCTTCAACCCGAGCTGGACCGGGGCGTCAGTTCCGCCCACGCGCAACGCCACAGGAACGTCCAGCAAGAAAGTCAGATACGCCAGCACCAGCCCGCCACCAAATACCACCAGCGTCCAACCCACTACCTGAACCTGCCACCGAATACCCCGCGCCACGGCCGACCCCAACAACCCAGCGAATCCCATGGTCACCAACGGCAGGCCAGAGAAGCTCGCCACCACGGTGCCGAACTCCCATTCCGGGTTACCGAACGCCGTGGGGTACCAGGTCAACAAGAAGTCCCCGAGTCCCACGACGACGAGGATCAGGCTGAACCACCCGATCCATTTCCACCCATCCCCTGGTTCCAAGGGCCTGCGGGGCCGGGCCGGTTTCTTTGGCTCGCCCGCTACGAGCACCCGAGGCTCAGACATCTGTCCGTTCCAGTCTGCAGGTTCCATTCCCAGGGAACCGTGACTTCAGCGCGGCTAACCGACTGTGCTTCAATAGTTTGCCGGCCCAATGGTCCCGTGGCAACATGCCCCAGTGTGACCCGGGTCTCAACAGGTGTCGCGGCCACGCTTCAAATGGTTGCCGCACAACAATATCGCACCGCCGGGCCTTCAGGAGGCGCCCCGCAACGCCGCCCCGACAATCTCAGGCGCTCGGCGCCGCATCTCATCGAACCGCGCGGGATCTCCCACGCCAGCCGACGCGAAGTGCGGCCGGCCCCCGCCCCGACCCCCGCTCACGGCCGCGATCTGATTGGCCAGGTCGCCGGCCTTCACGCCCTTGGAAACCAGATCATCGGTGACTCCCACGTGCACCCCGGCACGCTCCCCCCGGACGAACAGCACCTGCACCGCGCCGTGCTGGCGCCGGCGGAACGCGTCCATCAGCAGGCCGATCTGGTCCCGGTCGGACACCGGCGCGTCGTCCACCAGCACCACCGCGTCGCCGAACGCATGGCGCTCCCCGGTCCCCTCCGCCGCCTCCGCTCGCCCCGACCGCAGCAGATCCTCGATCTGCTTCTCCAGCCGCTTCCGCTCCGCCACCAGCGCCTCTACCCGACCCGCCACATGCGCCGGGCTGGTGCGCAGCGCATCCGCCGCGGCGCTCAACCGGCGGTCCAGCTCCTGGATCACCGCATACGCGCCGGGTCCCGTGACCGCTTCGATCCGCCGCACGCCCGCCGCCACGCCGGACTCGCCGGTGAAATGGAACAAGCCGATCTGGCCCGTGGTGCGGACGTGGGTGCCGCCGCAGAGTTCCATGGAGATCCCCGGCATGTCCACCACCCGCACGCGGTCGCCGTACTTCTCGCCGAACAACGCCATGGCACCGGCGGCGATGGCCTGAGCGTACGACATCTGGCGCGTGGTGACGTCCACGTTGGCCCAGATGCCCTGGTTGACCCGCTCTTCGATGGTGCGGAGGTCCGCGTCGCCCACCGGCTGGTGATGCGAGAAATCAAACCGCAGCCGGTCGGGCGCCACCACCGAGCCGGCCTGCCGCACGTGGTCGCCCAGCACGGCACGCAGGGCCGCGTGTACCAGGTGGGTGGCCGAGTGGTTCCGCTCGATGTTGCGCCGCCGCTCCTCTGCCACGGTGGCGTCCACCGGCGTGGGCTCGAACGGCCCGCTCCACGGCCCCACCACCACCTGGTTTCCGTCCACCTTGCGCACGTCCTGCACCGGCAGCTCCCAGCCGCCTCCTCGTACCACGCCCGTGTCGCTCACCTGCCCGCCGGACTCGGCATAGAACGGATTGTCCCGCAGCACCAGCTCCAGCTGATCCTCGCCCTGGCGAAAGGCCAGGATGTCCGTGTCCGCCCGGGTGGTGTCATAGCCGACGAACCGCTGACGAATGCGGGGACGAAC
>DASWGV010000210.1:0-28091 GCA_036393515.1 Gemmatimonadales bacterium
GTCCAGCACCACCAGTTGTTTGCCCCGCAGAGACTCCGGTACGTCCCCGTTGACGATCCGCTGTGCCAAGCCTTCCGCGATCGCCGTTTTGCCCACGCCCGGCTCGCCGATCAAGACCGGGTTGTTCTTGGTGCGCCGCGACAGCACCTGGATGACCCGTCGAATCTCCTCGTCCCGCCCGATCACCGGATCCAGCTTGCCCTGCCGGGCCAACTGGGTCAGGTCGCGGGTGAAGCGCTCCAACGCCTGGTACTTCCCCTCCGGCTCCACATCCGTGACCCGATGGCTGCCGCGAACGGCCGCAAGAGATTGAAGCAGGGCGTCCCGATCGATCCCTCGTTGGCTCAGGACGCCCCGGGCCGTGGTGCCCTTGGTGTCGACCAGCGCCACCAGCAGATGCTCGGTTGAGACGTAAGCGTCCCCCAGCTCCTTGGCCAACGCGTCCGCCCGATCCAGCGCGGCCCCGAGCTCCCGAGCCATGACCGGCTGGGCACCAGCCGGTCCCGACTGGGTAGGCAGCCGTTCCATCTCTCGCTCCACCTCGTTCCGGAGCTCCGTCACGTTCACGCCAACCTTCTGGAGCACCGGGATGACGATGCTCTCGTCCTGCTCCAGCAAGGCCAGAAAGAGGTGCGCGTCGTTGACGACTGGATTGCCGCGGGCCGTGGCGAGGTGCGAGGCGGCCTGAAGGGCTTCGGTGGCTTTGAGAGTGAGACGTTCAGGACGAATCATGGGAAAGACGATGTCCGGTGTAGGGGGCTTCGGCGATCAATCCGCGCATCCTGTGTGGGCAATCCGCGGGCCGCACAAAAATGCCTCCGTGGCAATCGGTGCCTGCCGAAACGACAGGGGCGCGCTGGGTTACTCAGCGCGCCCCTCCGGTCGCCCGTCTGCGTTCAGCGGGTCATTTGATGACCGTCATCTTCTCGGTTCGTCGCTGCCCGTCTACCTCAAGCTGGTAGACATACACACCCGACGCGGCCTCCCGGTCAGTACCCCGGTACTTCCCGTCCCAGTAGGCGACGTAACTCCCGGTTCCGTTCCAGTCGAGGGCCAGGTTCTCCAGCAACTGTCCGGACCCCTGGAGCATTGGCACGGCAACCAGCTGAGCAAGCACATTGTAGATCCGAATGCTCACCACCGGCCGACGCCCATCCGCAAACATGGATTCAGGAACTTGAAACGGAATCCACGTCTCGGGATTGAACGGGTTCGGGTAGTTTCTGCCCAGCGACACGTCGGCGCCCTGTTGTGATGTCTGCGCCGCGACCCGTTCCGGTGCCGCCACGACGAGCCCGAGCCCCACTACCGCCCAGGCAAGACACTTCATTTTTCAGCTCCTATTCCGACACAAAAGGGTTCGAAACGGTGACTCCTTAAAGTAAATGGGACGTATCTCGACCTGTGGAACGAAGTTAGGCCCCGCCCCGAGGCACGTCAAGCCGACCCTCTCTTGGAAGATGCGCCGCCGGACCCAGGCGTCGCTTGTCCCCCACTCGAACCGTGAACCCGGCGCTGTCCATCCATTCCAAGAGCGGAATCAGGTACTTCCGCGTGAGGCCCAGCACCTCCCGAAGCTCGCTGGGGGTGGCCTGTCCGCGCCGGCCGATTTCTGACAGGGCCCGGTCGCGAAGGGCCTCCAACTCCGTCCGGTCGTAGTATCGGTCCCGGCCAATTCGGGTTGCGGTGCCCTCCCTCACAAAGTGCTCAAGCAAGTGCTGGGCCCGCTCTGCCGCGAGAGCCGGAGATGCAAGCTCATCCGGGGTGCGGCCCTCCTTACCGGCGGCGGCGAGGGCGGATCGAAGCTTCCCGGCCACGCCGGCCAGAGCCTCCGGCACTCGAGGCGTGAACTCTGACAGGCGAGCGAACGTCCCCTCGGTAACGGCTATCCCTTCTGACACCAGATCCGCTTCGATGGTTTGCGCCAGGTCCGCTGCACCCAGCTCCTTTCTCCATAGCTCCAGGGGCATGCCCGGCTCCATAGGGTGCGCCTGGTGAAATGCCACGAGAGCCAGACGGGCGGCCTGCCGGCGCCCCAGGCTGGTGCGCTGAGACACCAGGGTCTCCCCTACCCGCAGGACGCCTGCCGGCGTCACCGCCTCCGTGGCCCGGCTGATCTCCGCCGGGTGAACACCCAGGCGAACCGGCAGGTCAGCCACCGGCAGGCCCGGCGCCTTCCCGTCACTTGCCTCAACAAACGCGCGAATCCGGGATGCGAGATCGGTGGTCCCACGCTCCACCGCCATGGTGGGACGGCGGGGCCGCGCAGCCGGCCAGGGGTCCACCACGACACACCCGCCAACCGTGGTCACCGGAGAGGCCGAGCGGAGCACCCCGCGGTCGCCCCAACGGCCCACCACCGGTTCCGCCAGTCTGAGACGAGCGGGGCCCGGCTCGCCGGACCTGATGGACGCGGCCAGGGGGGTGACGCGCGCCATTACCTCGGCGGTGCCGAGGTGGAGCCGTAGCGGAGACCGTTGCGTGACCGGCCGGGCACCGGGCAGGAGAGTGACCAGGACGTCCAGGTTCATGCAGGAGCGCCACGAGGCATCCGCCACCACCACGCTCCCCCGCATGGCGCTGGCCCGGTCCAGTCCCGCCAGGGCGAGCGCCGTGCGGCGGCCCGGTTCTGCCAGCTCGCGGGCCTCTCCGTGCACCTCCACGCCGCGCACGCGGGCCCTGGCGCCGGCCGGAAGCACGGTTACCTCCGCCCCGACGCCCACACTCCCGCTCCACGTGGTACCGGTCACGACCGTCCCGGCCCCGGCGACCGCAAATACGCGATCCACCGGCATGCGAAACAGGTCGTCCGCTGACCTGGTGCGCGCCCGGCGGGCGGCGGCGGCGAGAGCGGGCCGCAGATGGTTCACACCCGCTCCGGTGACCGCCGAGACGGCGATTGGGATCTCCCACCGGATGGCCGAGCCCGCCAGGCGCTCGCGGATGTCCGCCGTAACCAGCTCGAGCCACTCGGGATCCACCAGGTCCGCCTTGGTGACCGCGACCACACCGGACGCCACGGTGAGAAACTCCAGAATGGCCAGGTGCTCGGTGGTTTGCGGCATCACGCCCTCGTCGGCCGCCACCACCAGAAGCGCCACATCCACGCCGGTGGCGCCCGCCACCATGTTCCGTACAAAGTCTTCGTGTCCGGGCACGTCCACGATGCTGGCGCGCAGCCCGGGCTCCAATTCCATGGCGGCAAAGCCAAGGTCAATGGTGATCCCTCGGCGCTTCTCCTCCGCCCAACGGTCCGTGTCGATCCCCGTCAGCGCCTTGACCAGCGCCGTCTTCCCGTGGTCCACATGACCGGCAGTGCCGATTACGACGTGCCGGTCCAAGGCGAGGCCTCCCAAAATGTGAGGGCCGTGAGTTCCCGCCCTTCGGCCAGATGGTGCCGAATAAACCGGGCCACCAGCCGCCGGTGGGCCCGCGCGCGCCGCCGCGTGAGCGGAGGGTCGGTGGTCGGGTCGCCGCGAATGAAACCTTTCAGCGCGCGATGGTCATCCGCCGGCACCCGCGTGCGGGCGCCGCGCGCACACGCCTGGCACAGCAGCCCCCCTTCCGCCACGGAGAACGGCGCGGGCCCTGTTCCGACTGGGCGACCGTCCAGCGCACAAGCGCTCAGAGCGGGCGCGAACCCGAGCGTCGAGACCATCCACCACACCGAGGCGAGACTCGCGGCACTTACCCCGTCCTCAGATGCGGCCGCTATCTGGTCAAGCCCACGGGACAACACCTCGAACACCGCGGGCTGCGGCTCGGCCGGTGAGCACCGCAGCACCAGCTCGGCCAACACCGAGGCCCCGGCAAAGCGGCGCAGATCGTGCGCCATCGCCGGCCGCTCAGCCACCAAGTCGAACGCCGCCAGGGTCTGGAGGTCGCGCGTCGGCTTGAGATACACCTGGGCGGTCCCCTGACTCAGCACCTGTAACCGCGCGGCGAACGGGCTCCGGGCTCGCATCGCGCCCTTTGCAATGGCGCTCACCACCCCGTACCCCGGCGTGGCAAGGCGGACGATCTTTGACGTCTCGCCGTACGGGAACGCGTGGATCACAACCGCCGGCGTGGCAATGGGGGGCACGGACGAAAGATAGTGTCAGTTGCCAACCTTCATTCCCACCCACACCGTCCGCCCCCGCGACGGAAAGTTGTAGCTATCCTGAACCCGCGCCCCGAACGCATTCTCGATCCTGAAGGACGCCGTCAGGGCGGAACCTCCCCAGCGTGCCACGCTCGCCTCGGCGCCGGTATCCAGCACGGTGTACCGAGCCAACTCCACGGCGGGCGAGGGGAACACGGCGAAGTCGCGGTCCTCTCGAGCACCGACGTAGCGCACTTGGCCATGCAGGCGCGCCAGGCGTGACACGCGCCCCCCAATGGCGACGACGGCGGCATGGGCGGGGCGCCGCAGCAGCCGAGCTCCAGGCGCGAACTGCGACCCGGGGCCCTGGTCGAAACCGCCCTGGGTGACCATGGCGCGGAGATAGGTATACCCCGCGCTCACCGTCCAGGCATTCGAAAGAGTGGCGCGGCCCTCCAGCTCGACGCCCGACGCGTTGGCGCCCACGATGTTGAAGTAATTGGGATCGGCGGGCGACGGCGGGCTGAAAGTGAAGTCAATCAGGTCGCGGAATCGCTGGGTGAATGCGGTACCCCCAAAGGAGGCTCGGCCCCGCGGCGTGGAGAACTCGGCACCCACCTCGCCGCTGAGGGACCGCTCCGGCTCGAGATCGGGATTTCCCCGCACGAAGCCGGTGGCGAAGTTCTCGAAAAACGTGGGCTCCTTGAATCCCGACCCGGCGGCGGCGCGCAGCCGCAGGCCCCATGGGAACCGGTAGGTGACACCGGCCCGATAGGTCGCGAACCGTCCAAACGCCGAGTTGTCCTCCAGGCGCGCCCCCGCGTTGACCCCCCCGCGATCGCCGCTGTGCTGAACCTGGGCGTAGTACGCGCCGCTGGAGCGCTCCAGGTCCGTGTCCGAGGCGGAAGCGCCGAAGGCACTGCTAAACGACGAGAACCCGCGTTCGGATTCCTGCTCGACCTGAACGCCCAGCGTGATCACTGAGCTGCCCCGTAGATACAGGTTCCCGCGGACCTCCGCCCTCCGGCGTTCCGTATCGGTTTGACTCTCGGATGCGAAGACGCCCAGCGTGTCCGCCGGCCCGTCCGGCTGGTCGTCCACTCCCAGGCGCGTGACGTGACTGGTAAGCAATACCCGCCCCTCCAACCGGGAGTGGAAGAACCGCCCGGCGTCCAGGGCCAGCGCCGTCCCCCGGTTGCGACTCACAGCATTGTGGTCCACCAACCGGCCCGCCCCGTCGGTGGGGTACTGATAACGGTGGTCCCCGTAGCGAAACGCGAGCCTGGCATCCGTGACCGAATCCGGCGCGAGGATCACCTGACCGGACACGGCGGTGCTGCCATAACCGTTGTCAAAGGCGGTGGCGCCGTCCCAGGTGTACAGCCCGTCAGACGCGGCGTGGACTATGGACAGTCCGTAGCTCACCTCCTGTCCCCCGGCGACCCGTCCGCTCACCACCACCGCGCCGTTGGTAGGGACTGGGCCGGTACCGGACGCGGAAAGCGGGAGGGCCGCCTCGAAGGCGCCGACCCGCACGCCGGCCTCGACCGTGGGCGACCCCCGCCCGGAGGCGGTGATCAGATGCACCACGCCGGTCATCGCGTCGGATCCGTACAGCACGCTCGCGGGGCCCCGCACAATCTCGATCCGCTCGAGATTCTCGGTGGTGAGATTCGCCAGGTCCACCGCCCCGCCCGGTTGATTGAGGGGCACGCCATCCAGGAGCACGGCCACGTAATCGCTCTCGCCGCCGCGAACGAACAACGAGGTGAGACCGCCGAAGCCCCCCACCTGGACCACCGCTGCCCCCATCACGTCACGCAGCGCATCGAGCACCTGGTGTATGCCGCGGGCGCGGAGATCGTCGCCGGAGAGCACGGTGACGGAGGCCGGAATAGCGGCGCGTGGGGTGGGAATGCGGGTGGGTGTCACCACGACCTCTTCCAGGCGGAACGTATCGCGCACGTCCTGCGCACCGGCCGGGGAGGGAGCCACGGTGAAGACGAGCGCGAGGGCGGCGATGGTGGTCAGCGACGCAGAGGGCATGCGGTTATTCCTCAGGGTATTGGTGAAAAGGCGGGGGCGGCGTCTTGTCTGTCTCTGTCCGTCCGCCTCCGTCCGCCTCCACCCGCTTCAGCGGTATGAATTGCGGCGCATCACGCCACCGGCTGACTTCCACGGGCCAGGCAAACACGTCCTGCAGAACCTCCCGGGTGAGCGCGGTTGCCGGCGGACCAGAGGAACGGACGCGCCCGCGGTGCAAGACCACGAGGCGATCGGCGTAGCGTGCCGCCAAGTTGACGTGATGGGTGATGACCAGACCCGCCAGTCGTTCGCGGCGCACCAGGTCCGCCAATAACTCGAACACTTCCATCTCGTGGCCGAGATCGAGATTGGCGGTGGGCTCGTCCAGCACCAGCGCCTGGGGCTCCTGGGCCAGGGCCCGGGCCAACCGGACCCGCTGCCATTCTCCCCCGGACAAGGTGCTCACCCAGCGGTCCCCCAGGCGCGCCACGTCGCAGAGGCCGAGGGCGCGATCCACGGCCGTGCGGTCCGCCTCACCGAGCGGCTCCCACGCGCCGCGCCGGGGGTATCGGCCCAGCGCCACGGTTTGCCGGACGGTGATGGGAAACGCGGGCTCTTCGCGCTGCACCACCACCCCCACCACGCGGGCCATGGCGGGCCGGGACCACGCGTGGGAGGGGCGGCCCAGCACGGAGACGGCGCCGGCGCGGGGCGCCAGGGTACCCAGCAGCAGCCGGACGAGCGTCGTCTTCCCGCTCCCATTCGGCCCGATGAGGGCCACCAGCTCCCCGGCGCACACGTCCACGTCCACGTCGCGCAGCGCGTCTTCCCCGGCACCGGCGTACCGGTGGGTGGCGCCGCGGGCGGAGAGGATCAGCTGGTCCATCGCCTGAGGAGCAGCGCGAACACCGGCACGCCCAGGATCGCGGTCACGACGCCTACCGGGAGCTCCACCGGCGCGACCACGGTACGGGCAAGCGCGTCCGCCAGCACCAGCAGTGTGCCCCCCAGGAGAAACGCCGCGGGGAGGACGGCAGCGTGGAGGTGGCCCCACACCATGCGGATAGCGTGCGGTACCACGAGGCCTACGAACCCGATGATCCCGGACACGGCGACGGCGGCCGCCGTGAGGAGGGACGCGGCCACATACACTCGTCGTTTGACCGCGCCGACATCGGCGCCCAGGAACTGCGCCGGCTCCTCACCCAACGTGAGCAGGTCCAGCGACCGGTGCGATACGCCCACCACAGCTAGGGGAATCACGGCGTACGCGACGAAGACCAGCACCGTGCGCCAGGAGGCCGCCTGAAACCCGCCAAGCAACCACAACAAGGCGCTCCGGAGCTGCGGGGCCGGGGAGACGGCCATGAGCGCACCCATGATCGCCGCGGCAAACGCGCCCACCACAACACCGGCGAGGATGAGCACGCGCGGCTCGAGGACGCCGCCGGCCACCAGGGCCAGCCGGTACACCAGCGCCACCGCCACCAGCGCCCCGGCGAACGCCGCGGCGGGAACGGCCCAGGCTCCGCCGAGCCCCAAGGCAATCGCGGCGACGGCGCCGAGCCCGGCGCCGCCCGACAGGCCGAGGAGATACGGATCGGCCAGGGCATTGCGAACCAGGGCCTGGAGGGCGGCACCGGTGACGGCCAGGCTGCCGCCGACCACAAATGCCAGCAGCGCCCGCGGAACGCGCAGCTCGCGCACGATCGCGCCCACCGTGCCGTCGCCCTCCCCTCCCAGCGCGGCGAGCACGTCGCGCAGGGGGAGCGCCACCGGTCCGACGACCACGGCGAGGATGAGCGCCGCGGCCGCCAAGAGGGCGAGACCGACCCAGCGCACGTCAGTGGCCCCCGGTGTCCAGCGCTCGTTTCAGAACCCTCACCGCTTCCACCGCGCGGGGGCTCGGCCGGTGAAACTCGCTGCCGTGGACGCTGACAAACCGTCGCTCGCGGACGGCGCGCACCAGCTGCCACTCGGGTCGCCGCGCAAAGGCTGGCGACGCGTCGCCTTCAAGCACCAGCAGCGCATCCGGATTCCTGGCCGCTATTGTCTCGATGCTGGTCTGGGCGGAGGGAGCCGCGATGTCGTCGAAGGCGTTCGCCGCCCCTGCCAAGCGCAGCAGCTCCGACAGGAAGCTCCCCGCGCCGATGACAATGGGCGGATTGTCCCACACCACCACGGCCACGCGGCGCCGGGCGGCCGGCGCCACGGCGCGAGCGGAGTCCAGCGCGCGCTCGAATCCCTGGGCGACCCATTCGGCGCTGTCTGCCGCGCCGGTGAGCCAGCCGAGCAGGCGGGCCAGCCGGGGGACATCGTCGAGGCGATCCATCCGGAAGCTCGCCGCGGTGATCCCCGCGCGACGCACTTGGTCGAGTGCCGCGGCGTTACTGGCGGACGTGTAGAAGAGCACCAGGTCGGGTCGGCGGGCAAGAACGACTTCGACCACCGGCGGCAGGCCGTCCCCGACGCTGGGCACCCGCTCTACCCCTGGCGGGTAGTCACACCACCGAGTGCGCCCGACCAGCCGGTCGCCGGCGCCGATGGCAAACAGAAGTTCGGTGAAAGCCGGAGAGAGTGATACCACTGCGCTGGCGGGGGCCTGGAGCGCCAACCCCGCCCCTTCGTCATCCACCGGCAGCGCGGAGGAGCGCTCTCCCCCGCGGCACGCCGCGACGGCGACGACGACCACGGCCAACCGGCGCCCCGAAAACAACAACGCTCACTCCTTTCCGCGAGAGGCATGAAAGGCGTGAGCGCGCCCCACCATCCCTCCCGCGAGGGACCTGCTCGGTGGCGCGAACGGGATCGTCTCCTGGCTTCGGGCGCCGGCTCTCCTTCCCGGTTTTCCCGGTGGGAGCCAAGCCGGCCTGCTTGAGCCCGATACAGTGGCGGGGCCGCGCCGGATTCACACCGGCTTCCGTGCTCCGCGTCCGCGATTCTACGGGTTTTGTGCTGCCAGGCTAGGATAGAGGCCGTGGTGCGCGGGCGTCAAGCCTGGAGCTGATCGCGCCCTCCCGCCAGGCGCTGTTCCAGCATGGCGCGGTGCCGCTGGTAGGCCGCCCGCTCGGCTTCGGGAAGCGGCGGGTCCGCCGCGAGCGCCGCGTTCACCGCGTCCAGTTGGGCCGCCAGCGCCACGGAATCCGTCAGCTCCCTCTGAGTCGCCGGGCGCTGAGCCCGGAGGACGAACGCGACCACGAAGGCCACGCCCGTCAGCACGACGATCAGCCACCACAGACTCCCAGGCGAGACGCCCCGCCGGGCGAAGCTCACCCGAATCCGCGCCCCGGGCTCGGTCACGGCCCCGTCGAAGCGGGCGAAACTCACACCCTCCATTTGCTCGAACCCGAGCGGCATGAGCTGACCGGAGACGACCGTGGCCGCGCTGTCTTCGACCAGAACGTTGAGCCGCGGCACCGGCTCGTCCGCCACCAGGTCCACCTCCGAGACCGCGCCCGGCAAGAGGTAGCTCACCACGACCTGCTTCTCGCCGGGCGGGATGGGCGCGCTGACGGCCAGCCTGCCGTCACGCACGGTGATCGCTTCGCTGCTGACGTCACTCTCGCCTACCTCCAGCTGAAAGGCGCCTCGCGGCAACGCGCCCTGCCACACGGGCCGGCTGGTGTCCTGGGCGATGCGGGTCAAGTAACCGGCGTTGGACAGGACGATCAGCTCCACCACCCGGCGCGAGCCGTCCGCCGAGGCCTGGCGTACCACAATGTGGCGCTGGGCCGTGGTGACCGGAGGGGCCACGGACGAGGTATCGAACACCGTCAGCACGTCGGCGGTGTCCACCCGACGCCCCAAGCTGTGCACCGGGCGCGTGAAGTAAGCGATGCCGTGATGCATGACGCTCACCACGTACAAGGCCGTGGTGTCCGGCGCAGCGGCGCGCACCGCGTACCGGCCTCGTGGATCCGACCGCGCCGAGTCCACCAGCCCGCCTTCTCGCGCGGTCACGCGGTGCAGCGTGACCCACGCGCCGGCCAGCGGCAACGAATCCGGGCCGGTTACCCGCACCACCCGTCCGGTCACACGAACGCCCTGGGCACCCGCGGCACCGGGCAGACCCAGGGCGATGGCCAACCCTACCAGGAGGTTACGGCCGGAATTTCCCGAAGTCTTCAGGATTGAGCTTCCGCAGGTCCTTGAGCCACTCGGGGTCCTCGCCACCGGCGCTGGGGTCGGGCTCCACCGTTTCCACCGACTTGAGCTCCAGAAGGTCTTCGCTGGTGAAGATGGGCGCCTTGAGCCGCAGGGCGACGGCGATGCTGTCGGAGGGCCGCGCGTCAATCTGGACCACGTCATTGTCGCGGTAGATGTGCAGCTCGGCGTAGTAGGTGTTGTCTTTGACCTGGGTGATAAGAACCCGGCGGAGGTTGGCGCCGAGCCCCACGATGATCTGTTTGACCAGGTCGTGCGTCAGGGGGCGCACATACTTGACACCCTGCAACTCCAGCGCGATGGCGCTCGCTTCGGCCGGTCCGATCCAGATGGGCAGCACCCGTTCGCCACCGGTCTCCTGCAGGATCACCACCGGCGAGTTCGTCGTTGGGTCCATCCCCAGGTGCACCACTCGCACCTCCACCATCGACCCGCCGTCAGGTGCCGGCATCCCAGGAGGCCAAGTATTTCACCTGCTCGGCCGTGAGCTGGTCAATCCGCACGTCCATGGCGGCCAGCTTCAGCTCAGCCACCCGCCGATCAATGTCCTCAGGGACGCGGTGGACCGCCTTGGACAGCTCCGCCCCATGCCGCGCCAGGTGCTCGGCCGCCAACGCTTGGTTGGCGAACGACAGGTCCATCACGCTGGCCGGATGACCCTCGGCTGCCGCAAGGTTGATCAGGCGGCCCTCACCCAGGATGTGCACCCGCTTGCCGTCCAGCCGCCATTCGTCCACGTATTGGCGCACCGACCGGGGGCCCTGCGCCGCCGCTTTCAGGCCGTCGAGGTCAATCTCCACGTTGAAGTGGCCGGAATTGGCGATGATGGCGCCGTCTTTCATCAGGCGCATGTGCTCCACCCCAACGACGTGCGCGTTGCCGGTGAGCGTGATGAACACGTCTCCCACCCGGGCAGCCTCGCGCATGGGCATGACGCGGAAGCCGTCCATCCGGGCTTCCAACGCGCGCAGGGCATCCACCTCGGTCACGATCACATCAGAGCCGGCGCCGCGGGCGCGCATGGCCACCCCGCGGCCGCACCAACCGTAGCCCGCCACCACCACGGTGCTGCCAGCGAGCAGAATGTTGGTGGCGCGGAGCACGCCGTCGATGGTGGATTGGCCGGTTCCGTAGCGGTTGTCGAACAGGTGCTTGGTCTGCGAATCGTTCACCGCGATCACCGGGAACTGGAGCACGCCATCCTGCGCCATGGCTCGGAGTCGGACGACACCCGTGGTGGTCTCCTCCGTTGAGCCGATCACCCGTCCGACCACGTCCCGCCGCTCGCTCTTGGACAGCCGCTCCACCCACCGGCGCACCGGAGGCGCCAGATCGTCCAGACGGTCCAACGCGATCATATGGAGGGCGCCGACCAGATCGGCCCCATCATCCATGGTGATGTCCGGCCCGTGCGCCAGCGCCTGCTGGATGTGCCGGTAATAGCTCTCGTGATCTTCGCCCTTGATGGCGAAGACCTTGACCCCGCAGTCTCGAGCGAGATGCGCCGCTACATCGTCCTGCGTGGAGAGCGGGTTGGAGGCGCACAGTACGACATCCGCCCCGCCGGCTCGCAACGTGACGGCGAGGTTGGCCGTCTCTGTCGTGACGTGGAGACAGGCCGCGACCTTGTGGCCCCGCAGGGGCTGCTCAGCGACGAACCGCTCGTGGATTTGTCGCAATACCGGCATGAACCGTTCGGCCCATTCGGTCCGGCGCCGGCCCTCGTCGGCCAGCTGGAGATCACGCACGTCGGAAGCGTTCGGTTCAGTTTTGATCGACGTCATGGATAGGTTCTCAGGGGGTCAGGCCGCGTGGCGCACCGCGTCGCGCAGGGCGGCGACCCGGGGCGTTTCTTCCCAGGTAAAGAGGCGCACGGTCTTGCCGTGCACGTCGGCGGTCTCGGGCAAGCGCCCGAAATGGCCGTAGGCGGCAGTGGACCGGTAGATGGGCTGGCGCAAATCCAGGGCTTCGATAATGCCGCGCGGCGTGAGATCGAACGTGGTCCGGATGGCCCGCTCCAGCTCATGCTCGGCCGATTGCCCCGTACCGAAGGTCTCCACCATGATCGAGACGGGCTCCGCCACGCCGATGGCATAGGCCAGCTGGACTTCGCACCGGCGGGCAAGTCCGGCGGCCACCACGTGCTTGGCCACCCAGCGAGCCGCGTAGGCGGCGGACCGATCCACCTTGGACGGGTCTTTTCCGCTGAACGCTCCACCTCCATGCCGGGCGGCACCGCCGTACGTGTCCACGATGATCTTGCGACCCGTCAGGCCGGCATCGCCCTGCGGCCCACCGACCACGAACCGGCCGGTGGGATTGATAAAGTACTGCGCACGATCCACGTCCAGGTTCGCGGTGCGCATGACGCGCCGGATGACGTGCTCCTTGACGGCCCCTTCCAGCTCCTGTTGCCCCACGCGAGGATCGTGTTGCGTCGAGACCACCACGGCCCGGACGGCGACCGGGCGGTGGTCCACGTATTCCACCGTGACCTGGCTCTTGCCGTCCGGTCGCAGCCACGGCAGCTCGCCCGCGTGACGCGCCTCCGCCAGACGGCGGGTCAGTCGGTGGGCGAGCATGATGGGCACGGGCATCAGCTCCGGCGTCTCATCCGTGGCGTAGCCGAACATCATGCCCTGGTCTCCCGCGCCGCCGGTGTCCACGCCCTGCGCGATGTCCGGTGACTGCGGATCAATGGATGTAATGACGGCGCAGGTGCGCGCATCCAGCCCGTACTCGGCATTGGTGTAGCCAATGGACTCCACCGTGCCGCGTACGATCTCCGACACGCTCACGTAGGCGGTCGTGGTGATCTCGCCGGCCACCATGGCCAGGCCCGTGGTCACCAGGGTCTCGCAGGCGACGCGCGCCCGCGGGTCCTGAGCCAGAATGCCGTCCAGCACCGCGTCCGAGATCTGATCCGCGATTTTGTCCGGATGACCCTCGGTCACGGACTCGGACGACAGAATGTAGTTGTGTGAGATGCGGCCTCCCGGTTCAAGCGGTGAAGCTAGTTTCGCGCAACCCGGGCGGCAACCGCTCACCCTCCAGCGACCGCAGGTCCACATATGTCGCAATGCCCTGCTCCAGCGCCTCACGCACGGCACGCTCCGTGGTGCCCTGCACGGCCGCAGCGGCCGCAGCGGCCGCCCCTGTGGCATCGAGGCGCCGGATCAGCCACCGCATTAGCGGCAGACTGGTAGGCGAGGCGCTGAGGACGCGGTAGCCCAGCCCCAGCAAGAGGAATGCCGCGAGCGGGTCCGATGCCATCTCGCCGCACACGCTGGTCGGTTTGCCCGCCCGGCGGCCGGCTTCGGCAATGGTCTGGAGCATGCGTACCACAGCCGGATGTATCGCATTGAAGCGGCTCGCGAGCCGCGCATTCCCGCGATCCACCACCAGCGTGTATTGCGTGAGATCGTTGGATCCGACACTGAGGAAATCGCACTCGGCGGCGAGTGCGTCCACCAAGACCACGGCGGCGGGCGTTTCAATCATCACGCCCAGCGGCAACTCCCGCGCCGCGGGCCGCCCTTCCCGGATCAGATCAGCCAGGGCCTCCGCCACCAGCTCCTTGGTTTGTCGCACTTCCTCGAGTTGGGTCACCAGGGGCAGCAGCAACCGCACATCGGCGGTGGCCCGCGCCCGCAGAATGGCCCGGATCTGGCCCCGGAAGATGTCCGGACGATCCAGACACACGCGCAACGCTCGCCAGCCCAGAAATGGATTGGCCTCGGGCGGCGGCCGCAGGGGCCCCGGGAACTTGTCGCCCCCCAGATCGTAGGAGCGGATCATCACGGGGCGCCCCGGGAACCGGGCTCCCACTCGCGTGAAGTACGCCGCCTGTTCGTCCTCACTGGGCATCTCACTGCGGCCCAGGACCAGAAACTCCGTGCGCAGCAGACCCACGCCCTCGGCACCATGAATGGCCGCGGCCTCGAGCTCCTCGGGAAGGTCCACGTTCCCCAGCAGTTCGACGCGCACGCCATCGCGCGTGACGGCCGGCTGCGCGATGCCCCGCTCGATTTCGTGCTCGAACGCTTGCCGCCGGCGCTCGCCCGCCTGCGTGCCGCTGATCTCCTCTGGCCTGGGATCCAGGATCACGCGTCCGGTGGACCCGTCCAGGATCACGCGCGTACCGGATCGGACCCGGGGCAACGCGCCGACCAGCCCCATGACGCATGGGATGCCGAGGCTGTGGGCCAGAATGGCGGCGTGCGATGTTCGGGTCCCCTCCTCGCTCACGAACCCGGCAATGGTGTCGCGGTCAAACTGCACCGTGAGACCCGGGGTCAGCTCGCGCATGAATACCACGACCGGGTCCGGGCCCTCCCGCGCCACGTCCAGCGCCATGGGCTTGCCCAGGAGGTAGTTCAGCACCCGCAACTGCACCGCGGTCAGGTCCACCACGCGTTCGCGCAGCCGCACGCTGGTCGATCGGGCCCACAGCGCCCGCATTTCCAGGGCCTTGAACTCGAACGCCCGTTCCGCCGAGAGTTGGTTGTCGCGGATGAGCCGGATCACGCCCGCCAGGAACTCCTGGTCCTCAAGCATGAGGATCTGGGCGTCGAAGATCTTGGCCTCCTCCGCGCCGATCCGGCGCTCGGCCCGGTGCCGGAGGCCGTCCAGGTGGCCGCGCACCTCCGCCACCGCCGCGTGGAGCCGCGCCACCTCCCCCTCCACCTGGTCCCGCGCCACGACCCGATTCGGCACGTCCGGGATGTTCCACTCCAACACGAGTGCGGGGCCAATGACCACCCCGGGCGACACGCCGATGCCGGTCAGGATCCGCCCGGAGGCGCTCATTCGTGGAATCGGTTGCGCACCAGGGCCTCGAGGGCGCCGATCGCCGCTTCGGCATCCTTCCCCTCGGCGCGTAGGACGAGTTCCGCTCCGCATTCGGCCGCGAGGGTCATGACGCCGAGCACGCTCTTGCCGTTCACCACCATCTCGTCACGGCCCAGGGCAATCTCCGCCTGAAACCGCGATGCCACCTTGACGAATTCCGCGGCGGGCCGGGCATGAAGCCCCAGCTCGTTCACGATCCGGACCCTCCGCTCGACTACGGCCATAAGAGGCCCACCAGGAAGGCGGTGCCCACTAACGCCAGGCCGATCCGGACCCCGCCGAGCGCCGGCGCCAGCCACCGTCCCAGGACCACGGCGCTGACCCCCGCGACCGCGACACCCGGGAGCGCGGCGGGTGGGGCACCTCGCGCCAGCCATTCCGCGGCGACCGGGATGGCGACGCCCACCGCCAACGGTGCCGCTCGGCCCACCACCCGCAGGGCCAGCCGCATGACCGGACCGGACAGCGCGGTCGCCACGTGCACCCCGTCCCGCCACCCGGCGCGCAGGCCCCACCACCGGAGGAGCAGGTGCAGGACGTTGTAGGCGATGAGAAAAGCGGCAATGCCCGCCAGGGGTGAAACCGCGACGCTCACCAGGAGACCACCGGCGGAGCATGCCGGCAGCCAACCGGTCCACACCAGCCGGTCGCCTATCGATCCGAGTGAGGCAATCAGCGCGTTCTTGAGGCGCTCGACCTGTGCCTCCGGCACGGCCTCGCGCTCGGCGCGCGCCAGCGCGGCCGCGCCCAGCGGCACGAAATAGGGGTGCGCATTGAAGAAGGCGGCTGCCCGCGCCAGTGCGCGGCGGTAGCGGACGCCACGCGCGTCCTCCCCGGGCAGGTCGCGCACCAACGGCTCCATCACGTACGCCAGCCCCAGGCCCACCATCCGGTCGTAGTTGAACGAGCCCTGCACCGAGAACGAGCGGAGCCAGGCCTGGGTGAGTGGGCGGATCACGTGAGGAGCACCCAGGTGACGCCGGCGACCAGACCGACGCCCAGCCACACGCGGCCGGGACCCCGGCCGGCCAGCCGCACCGCGCCCAGGACCCCGACGCCGAGGGCCGCCCCCAGCGTCGCCATTTGCAGCAACGCCGTGCCTTGCAAGGTCATCAGCGGCCCGGCCCGAATGGCGGACGCGAGGACCAGCCCGAGGACCGTGACGCCCAGCGCCCGCGCCGCATCCCGCGCTATCCCCCGCACGTGCACCCCACGAATCGTGTTCGGGTCTCCGGCATCCAGCGCTTCCGCGAGGTCACGGACATCGGCCGCCGTGCGCCGCCGCACCAGGTGTATGCCCGTCTGGCCCGCGTAGGCCATGCCAAGACCGAGCAACGTGGCGAGGCCCCAACTCAACGTGTCCGGCGCGCCGGTGGCGGCATAGGCCGCGCCCACCGCCCCCACCCCGTAATCCGGGTACCGGGCCGCGCCGACCGGCAACAGATCCAGGGCGAACAGTTCCAGAATCACGCCGACCGCGGCGCCGGAGGCGACGTCACCCAGGATCCAGCCCGCGACCGTTCCCGCCACCAGGGGCCGCGCGATCATCGCCTGGGGCCAAGTGATCAGATCGAGCCCGACCAGGGTGCCCCAGAGCAGCAGCCATCCCACGGCCGGATCCATCACCCGAACTCCGCGAGCGGCACCGGCCGCGCGGTGGGAACGTCCTGGGCCGTGACGCTGATCCCGGCGCGGCTCAAGCCGTGCAGCTTGGCTGCCTCGACATCCGAGAGGAACACGTAGGTGAGTCGCTCCCGGCGGCCCGGCGTTTGATGCAAGCCACCGATAGTCACCTGGGTGATGGGCGGGGCGTAGGCGCACACGCGGACCAGCGTCTCCACGTCGCCCATCAGCACGAGCACCCGCTCTGGCGACTGGTCCAGCGCCCCCAAGCGCGCCCCGGCTTCCGCGACCGAGGCGAATTCGAGCTCGACGTCCGGCGGTACGCCGATGCGATAGAGATCCTGCTCCCAGGTGCCGGCGCGTACGGCGTCGTCCACCAACAGGATCCGCTGCACGCGCAGCGCCCGGCCCCATCCCACCACCACCTGGCCGTGCACGTACCGGTCGTCCACCCGCACCAGTACCAGGGTCATGGGCCGAACACCCGGGTGGCACGGATGCCGCTCTCGGCCGCGCGACGCGCCGCCGCGTCCGGCCCGAGATCACGGTGGTAGACGAAATCCAGCAACATGGCCAGGTTGACACCCGTGACCACGGCGACGTTGGCATGGGTGCGCATGTACTGCGCCGTGGCCTGCAGGCAGCTGCCCCCGGGAAGATCCACGAACACCACGGCCGGCGCGGTGCCCACCGCCTTGCCCACCTGCTCGCCCAGCATGCCCAGGCTGCATCCGTCGTTGCTGACCGCGATCAGGGCATCCCGTTCGCCCGTGATTTGCCCCACCGCCTCAACCAGCGCCTGCGCCACCGCCGCGTGCGAGACGATGATCCCGCGCAGCGGCTCACTCATAGTCTTCCGTCAGGTACTCCCGCAGTTCCCGCTGCTCCGCCATGCGCCGCAACAGCCGCGCGTTGAACACCTGCGCGGCGTCGACCCCGCTGAAGCGCTGGAGGTGGTTCATGGCCACCACCTCCGAGATCACCGTGATGTTTTTCCCGGGATTCAAGGGCACAATCACGTGGGTCAGCCCCACCCCGAGGATGGTCTTCTGCCGGCCATCCAGGCCGGTCCGCTCGACCTCACGAGCGGAGTCCCAGTCCGCCAGTTCCACCACCACCTCGATGCGCTTCTGCTGGCGGACCGCCCGGATCCCAAAGAGCGCCGAAATGTCCACCAGCCCGATCCCGCGGATCTCCATGTAGCGGTAAGACAGCTCATTGGCTCGGCCAATCAGCACGTCCGCCCCACGCCGCGTGATGTGCACCACGTCGTCCGCCACCAGGCGGTGACCCCGCTCGACCAGGTCCAGAACGCACTCACTCTTGCCGATCCCTGAGCGTCCCACGAACAGCAGGCCGACCCCGTAGACGTCCGCCAGCGATCCATGCACCGTGGTGGCGGGCGCGAAGACCTCCATGAGGTACGGTGTGATGCGGCGGTAGAACTCCGCCGTCTTCAGGGCGGAGCGGATCACCGCGATCCCACGCTCCCGCGCCAGGGCCAACAATGCCCGGGGAGGGGTCTGACCCTTGGTCACGAACACACACGGCAGCTCGTAGGAAAAGAACTGTTGCAGGGCCGTGCGCCGCGCCTTCGGCGCCAGGGACTTGAGATAGGCGATTTCCGTCTCCCCCAGCACGTGCACCCGCTTGGCCATGAAGCGAGAGGTGAATCCCGCCAGCACCAGGCCGGGACTGGACGCCTCCGGCGCCGTCAGCGCGCGGCCCAGCCCCACCTCCCCTGTCAGCACGGTGAGCTGGAGGGACTCTCCCTTCTGGGCGATGAGATCCTTCACCTTCAGGCGGGCCACGGCGCTACCGCGCTTTCCGATCCTGCCGGCGATCAGCGGATTTCCGCAACTGGCGGCGGAGCTTGGCGGCGGCCCGGTCCAGCGCGGTCCGGAAGTCGCCGGCTTCAGCGGAGGCCACGCACACCTGCCCGCGCGGGAGCGACACCTGCACCTCCACGATCTTCCGATGGTGCTCCGCGTCGAAGACGACCTGCGCGCGCTGGGGGCGTGACCCGACGCGGGTCAAGCGACCCAGAATATCCCGCGCCAGGGCTCGCAGGTCCTCCGGCACTTCGCCTCGGTGTCGCGCCGTGATCGTGGTCTGCATTCAGGAGGGACTCCTTTCGCCGCGCAAGGCGGCGTTGACCGTGTCGCTGAGATGCGCCTCCGTGGCGTCGGCCGCCGCGTCCCAGGTGAGACCCTCGGCGAAGCGCCGAGCGCCGCGGCCCAATTGGTCCACCCGCGCTCGGTCGCCGGCCAAGCGGAGCAGAGCGTCCGCCAGTGCGTCGCGGTCCCCGTGCGGCACCAGCAGCCCGGTCTCGCCGTGCCGCACGGATTCCTTCAAGCCGGGGGAATCGGAAACCACCGCGGGCGTGCCGCACGCTGCGGCTTCGACGTTTGAGATGCCCCAGCCTTCCTTGGCCGAGGGGAACACCACCGCCCACGCCCGCCGCATCACATCGCGCTTGTCGGCCTCGTCCAGGAATCCCAGGAAGCGTACCCGATCCTCCAGCCCGGCCCGCCGCACGTGGCGTTCCAGCCGGGCACGGTCATCCCCGGTCCCGGCGATGTCGAGTCGAAGCACCTGGCCGCGTTCCCGCGCCAGCGCCACGGCCTGGATGGCGACGTCCACTCCTTTATAACGCTTGAGACGGCCAACGTACAGAAATGTGGGCACCACCGCCCGCGCCACCCCGGGATCAGGGGTAAACCAGGTGGCGTCGACCCCGGGATAAATCACCCGGATGCTCGTCGCCGGCACGCCCCGCCGCACCAGATCATCCCGCGTGCTCCGCGAAATGGCGTGAAAGGCGGCCCGGCCATACCAGCGAGGGATGGGCCGCTCTGCCAGCCACACTGCCGCCGCGATCGGCCAGGCCGCCTCCCGGAAGGCGGTCAAGCCGAACAGATGGGGAACGATCACGTACACGGGAAGCCCGGTGAGGGTCGGCAGGTAGAGCGGCAGCTTGTTGATGTCCTCCACCACCAGGTCCCAGGCATCCTCACCCAGAGCTCGGCGAACGGCTCGCCGCCCGTGGAGCGCGAAGGAGTGTCGCCCGGCAGTGCGCCGCACGGCGATGCCGTCGAGCGTGGCCCGGGGGAGCGCGCCGGCGAAGCCCGAAGTCACCAACGTCACCGTGTGGCCCCGTGTGACCAGGCGTCGGAAGATTTCAAAGAAATGAAGCTCGGCGCCGCCAGCCTGTGGGTTCTCCCGATCCTGCCAGTTGACCGCCAGGATCCTCACAGGCGCCCCAGCCGCCGCGCGATGGCATCCAGCACGCCGTTGATAAAAGCCGGCGCGCGCGGTCCGGCAAACCAATGCGCCAGGCGAACCGCCTCGCTAATCGCCACGGGTGCGGGAACGGCCCCGTCCATCAACTCGCGCACGCCGAGGCGCAGGATGACGCGCTCCACCACCCCGATCCGCTCCATGCGCCAGTGTTCGACCGCGACGGCGATCTCGGCGTCGAGCCGCGCCGCGTCCGCTGCCACCGCGCGAGCCAGCGCGACCGCCCGCTGGTCCGCGCCGGGCCCTCCCGAGCCCAGGGCGTTCGCCACCGGCCCGAGGTCCGGCCGTCCCTGGAGCTCCCACGCGTACAGCAACTGAAGCGCTCGTGCCCGCGCCCGCGTTTCAGGCCGAAGCACCGTCCTCCAGCCCGTCGAGCACACGGCGCATCTCGAGGGCCGCCGCCGCCGCGTCCGCTCCCTTGTTGCCTTCGCTGCCCCCGGCCCGTGCCAGCGCCTGCTCTTCGGTATCACACGTGAGCACGCCGAAACCCACCGGGACGCCCCGCAGCCGCGCGGCCGCTTCTAGTCCGGTCGCCGCCGCACCGGCCACGTACTCAAAATGTGCCGTGTCCCCGCGGATCACCGCGCCCAGGGCAACCGCCAAGCCGTAGCGCCCGGTAGCCAGCGCCCGGTCCACCGCCAGCGGCAACTCGAACGCGCCCGGCACCCACACCACGTCCACCGCACCCGCCGTCCAGCCGGCCGTCCGCAGCGTCGCGCGGGCGCCGTCCAACAGCCGCCGGGTCACTGCGTCGTTGAACCGGCTCACCACCACGACCACGCGGGGAGGTCCGTTCCGACCGCGGCGCGCCATTTCAGTGGGACAGCAGGTGACCGAGCTTGTCCCGCTTCACCTCCAGATAGGCGCGGTTCTGATCGTGGGGATCAGGCACAATGGGCACCCGTCCCGCGAGCTCCAGTCCGTAGCCATCCAGGCCCACGAGCTTGCGGGGGTTGTTGGTCAACACTCGGATGGCACGCAGCCCAAGGTCCACCAAAATCTGGGCGCCGATGCCGTAGTCGCGGAGGTCCGGCGCGAACCCCAATCGCTGGTTGGCCTCCACGGTGTCGTGACCGGCGTCTTGCAGCTCGTAGGCCTTGAGCTTGTTGAGCAGGCCGATCCCGCGCCCCTCCTGATCCAGGTACACCACGACGCCGGCGCCTTCATCGGCGATCATCCGCATGGCGCTCTGGAGCTGCCAGCCGCAGTCGCATCGCCGCGACCCGAACACGTCGCCGGTGAGGCACTTGGAGTGCATCCGCACCAACACGCTGGGCCGGCTGCCGACCTCCCCATACACCAGCGCCACGTGCTCGCGCGCGTCCACGTCGTTGCCGTACCCAATGATCCGAAATGGCCCGTATGGGGTGGGCAGCTCCGCCTCCGCCACTCGATGCACCAGCCGCTCGGTCTTCAACCGGTGGGCCACGAGCTGCGCCACCGTGATCAGCGTGAGTCCGTGTTCCGTCGCGAAGGCTTCCAACTGGGGGCGGCGCATCATGGCGCCGTCCTCGGAGAGGATTTCGCAGATCACGCCCGCAGGCTCGCCGCCGGCCATGCGGGCAAGATCCACGCTGGCCTCCGTGTGACCCACGCGCTGCAGGACGCCGCCGCCGCGGGCGCGCAGCGGGAACACGTGGCCCGGCCGCCGGAGGTCGCCGGGCTGAGTTTCCGGCGCGATCGCCACTTGAACGGTGCGCGCCCGGTCCGCGGCCGAGATCCCGGTCGTGACCCCGAATCGCTGCGCCGCGTCAATGCTGACGGTGAAGGCCGTGCCGTAGGCGTCGGTATTGTCGTCCGCCATTTGCGGCAGCGCGAGCTGCCGGCACCGGTCCGGCGTGAGCGTCAGGCACACGAGGCCCCGCCCGTGCCGCACCATGAAGTTGATCATCTCGGGGGTGATCTTCTCCGCGGCGCACACCAGGTCGCCCTCGCTCTCGCGATCCTCGTCGTCCGCGACCACGATCAGCCGCCCGCCGCGGACATCCTCGACCGCCTGCTCGATGGTGGCGAACGGCATGGCGGGCTTACCGCCTCTCCGGCGCGGCCACCAGCCACGGCTGCATGAGCTGTCGTACCAGCTTGCCCATCAGGTCTCCTTCCACGTGAACCTGGTCCCCGACCTGCAGTCCCCCCAACGTCGTTGCGGCGCGGGTGTGCGGGATCAGTCCCACTTGCACTTCACCGGGCCGGGGCACCCCGTTCACCGTGAGGCTCACACCATCCACGGCGATGGACCCGTGGAGCACGGTCACCTGCGCCACCTCCGGCGGGACCGCGATGTCCACCAGCCACGCGTCAGCCTCGTCCCGCAGGCCCGTCACCCGGCCCACGCCGTCCACGTGGCCTTGCATAAAATGACCCCCGATGCGATCACCCACGGCGAGCGCGCGCTCCAGGTTCACTCGGTCTCCCACCGCCAGATCGGCCAACCGAGTGCGTTCCCGCGTGGGTCCCATGACGTCCGCAGTAAACTGCGTCCCGTGGACCGCCACGACCGTGAGGCATGCCCCGTTCACCGCCACGCTCTCGCCCACCGCGAGATCCCCATAGGGCGACTCGATGGACAGCGTATGCGCGGGATCCGCCCGATCCACCGCACAGACGCGCCCACAGGCGGTCACGATGCCGGCAAACACAGTTCTCGGTCCACCACCAGTAAGCTATCCCGACCCAGCCCCCGGCGCTCCACGACCGACCACGCCCGGGCGCCATCCAAGGTCACCGGGTCCCGCGACCCGAAGGCGGGCACTCCCGCGCCAAGCCACACCGGCGCCTGGACCCAGTAGACACGATCGGCCAGGCCCGCCGCCAGGAATGCGGTCGCCAGACGACCCCCGCCCTCGACCAGGAGGGACCGGATCCCCAGCGACCCAAGCGCCTCGACACCGGCCTGGAGCCCGTCGGCCGCGATCACCCGCACGCCGGTCCCGGCCAGAACCGTTTCCGTGGGGTCACGGGCTTCCGGGGCCACCAGGACGACCGTCCGACCGGCCCCCTCATCGCCGAACATCTTGAGCCCTGGTTCAACGCGCCGGCGGGCAAACACCACCCGCCAGGGGGGAACTCGGGGAGTCACGGAGCCGCGGACGGTCAACTCGGGATCGTCGCGCACCGCGGTCTCATGCCCCACGGCGATGGCGTCGAACCCCGCCCGTAGCCAGTGGGCGAAGTCGCGGGCCTCCGCTCCCGAGATCCATTGCGAGCGGCCGTGGGCATCCGCCAGGAAACCATCCAGGGAGGTGGCCACTTTCAGGGCCACGAAGGGCCGGCCCGGACGCCGGAGGGTCCAAAGGAACGGAGCGTTGAGCGCCGCTGCTTCCTGGGCTCCCGTTCCAAACTCGACCTCCACGCCGGCCCCCCGGAGTACCGCGGCGCCCCCCCGGGCCGTGGGGTTGGGATCCGGGAGCGCCGCCACCACGCGACGGACTCCCGCCGCAATCAGCGCCGAGACGCAGGGCGGCGTCTTTCCTTGATGAGCGCAGGGCTCCAGGTTCACCACGCAAGTGGCTCCGGCGGGGTCGTCGCACGCCGCGAGCGCCGCGGCTTCCGCGTGCACCCCCCCGAATTCGGCATGAAAGCCCGCGCCGATCACTTCACCATCCCGGAGGAGGACGGTGCCGACCAGTGGATTGGGCGCCACCCGACCCCACCCTTGTTCGGCCAGGGCCAGTGCCCGCAGCATCGCTTCCTGTTCGGTCATCCCGCCGCTCAGCGGAGCACCACGCCCTCACCGGCCACGATCTCCCCCACCATCCAGGTGTCCACGCCCGCGCGTGTGGCCGTCTCTCGCACGTTGGCTTCGCGCGCCGGAGGCACCACGGCGATCATGCCGATCCCCATATTGAACACCCGGTACATCTCGTCCTCGTCCACGTGGCCGGCCTCGCGCAGGACCGCGAACAGCGCCGGCACGGGCCACGCACCCCGCTCCACCGCGGCCTGGCAGCCAGGGTGGAGGGAACGTCCAAGGTTGCCAGGGATGCCGCCGCCGGTGATGTGCGCCAAGGCATGGATATGCTTCAGGACCGGATGGATGGCCTTCCAGTAGCTCCGATGCACCGCCAGCAACACGTCGGCCACGGTCCGGCCAAGGTCCGGGATCAGAGCATCCACCTCGAGTCCCAGGTCGCCGAACAGAATGCGTCGCGCCAACGTGTAGCCGTTGGTGTGCAGCCCGCTCGAGGCGTATCCGATCAGGAGGTCACCCAGCTTCACCTGGTCCCCGTGAAGGGCATCGGCTTCGGCCACCACGCCAATGATGGTGCCCGCGAGATCATAGTGGCCGGGCTGATACACGTCCGGCATTTGCGCGGTCTCGCCCCCTGCCAGCGTCACCGTGTGGGCGCGGCATCCGCGGGCCACGCCCTCCACCACCGCGAGAATGGTGGCGTCATCCACGCCTGACCCGGCGATGTAATCCAGGAACGCGATCGGAGTGGCCCCATGGACCAGGATGTCATCCACGCAATGGTTGACGAGGTCCTCCCCCACGGTGTCGTGCCGGCCCGCCCGGACGGCCACCAGCACCTTGGTGCCGACGCCGTCGGTGCTCAGCACCAGCGTGGGGTCGCTCACGCCGCCGGGCAGGCGCACCATGCCGCCAAACGCGCCCACCCGGCCCCGCGCCAACGGCGTGCGGGTGGTGGCTACTGCCTCGCCGATGCGTTCCTTGACGCGCTCGGCGGCGTCGAGGTCCACGCCGGCGGCCCGATAGCGATCGGTCACCGCTCGTGACCCGGACCGATGTCGAACTGGACCAGGTCGCCGAATTCCCGCACTCGCGCCGTGACTTCAGCGGCGCCGATCTCGTCGAACCGTTGGGTAGAGAACCGCTCGACCGCAAAGGAGCCCATCGCGGCGCCGTACACCATGGCCCGGCGCAGGTTGGCCGGTGACTGGTCGTCGGTGCGCGCGAGATGCCCCATGAAGCCGCCCGCGAACGCGTCGCCCGCACCGGTGGGGTCAAAGACCTCCTCCAGGGGAAAGGCCGGCACGTAAAACACCCGCCCGTCGTTTACCAGGACCGCCCCGTAGACCCCTTGCTTGATGACCACCATGCGGGGACCGCGCTCCAGAATCCACCGGGCCGCGCGGTACACGTTCCAGTCGCCGGACAGCTCGCGGGCCTCGGCGTCGTTCACCATGAGCAGGTCAATGTGCCGCAAGAGCTCCAGCAGCACGTCGCGCTTGCCATTGATCCAATAGTTCATGGTGTCACACGCCACGAAGGACGCCTGGCGCACCTGATCCAGGACGCCGAGCTGGAGCTCCGGATCAATGTTGCCCAGAAACACGTAGCGCGCTTCGCGAAACGCCTCCGGAATGCGCGGGACGAACTCCGCGAAGACACCCAGGCGGGTATCCAGCGTCTCGCGGTTTTGCAGATCGTAGGAGTACTTGCCCTTCCATCGGAAGCTCTCCCCCGGGCGGCGTTCCACCCCGGTGAGGTCCACGCCGCGCTCGGCCAATCGTTGCAGGGCGTCGAACGGATAGTCTTGTCCCACCACGCCCACCATTTGCACCGGCTGTAACAAACACGCGGCGCAGGAAAAAAATACGGCCGAGCCGCCCAGCGCGTCCGCGGTGGAGCCGAAGGGGGTTTCGACGGAATCGAGGGCGATACTCCCGACCACCAGCAGGCTCATGGGATCACATTCGCTCCGGGGCACTCACGCCCAGCAGATTCAGCCCATTGGCGAGCGCGATCTGCGCGGCGCGGACCAGCACCAGCCGGGCGCGCTCCAGGTCCCGCTCCACGCCGATGACGCGGTGGCGATGGTACCAGCCGTTGGTGAGGCGCGCCAGCGAATCCAGATAGGCCACGATGCGGTGGGGCTCCAACAGCTCCGCGGCCAGCGATACCACGGTGGGAAATTCGGCCAGGTGTTTCAGCAGTTCCTGCTCGTCGTCTTCCGAGAGCACGGTCAGGTCGGCGTGCTGCGCGCTCACCTCTGCGGGCGGGATGCCGGCGGTGCGGAAGATCCCCGCCATCCGGGTGTGGGCGTACTGCACGTAATAGACCGGGTTCTCCTCCGTCTGCTTGGCGGCCAGATCGAGGTCAAAGACGAAGTGCGAATCGCCCCTGCGCATGAGGAAGAAGTACCGGACCGCGTCGGCGCCTACCTCGTCCACCAGGTCCCGGACGGTCACGTAGCTCCCGGCGCGCTTGGAGATCTTCACCTCTTCGCCCTGCCGCATGACCGTCACCATCTGATGCAGCACGTACTCGGGGTACCCCTCGGGGATGTCCATCTCCAGGGCCTGGAGACCGATGCGCACGCGTTTCACCGTGCCGTGATGATCGGCGCCCTGCACGTTGATTGCCCGGGTGAAGCCTCGTTCCCACTTGGTGAGGTGGTACGCCACGTCCGGCAGGAAGTAGGTGAAGTCGCCACCCTTCTCAGCCCGCTTCCGCATGACCCGGTCCTTGTCGTCGCCGAAGTCGGTGGTCCTGAGCCAGAGCGCGCCCTCTCGTTCGTAGGTGTGGCCGGCGGCCGTCAGGCGCCGCACCGCGTCCTCGACCTTCCCGGTGGAGTACAGCGACGACTCCAGGAAGTAGACGTCAAACGCGATGCCGAGCGCTTTGAGGTCCCGGTCCTGCTCCTGACGCAGCGCGTGAACCGCGAAGTGCCGGACCGCTTCGCCGTCGGCACCCTCCGGATCGCCGGGATGTTCAGCGACGTAACCCTGCGCCAATTCGCGAACATACCCGCCGTGATACCCGCCCTCTGGAATGGGCACGTCGCGGCCACGGAGCTGCTGGATGCGCGCCTGAACCGAGAGCCCCAAGTTGACAATCTGGGTCCCCGCATCGTTGTAGTAGAACTCGCGCGTCACGCGCCAGCCGGTCCACTCGAGCAACCGCGCAATGGCATCGCCCAATGCCGCCTGGCGGCCGTGCCCCACGTGCAGAGGGCCGGTGGGGTTGGCCGATACGAACTCGACGTTCACCGGCCTGTCCGCCCCCGTGGTGCTCTTGCCGAAATCCCGGCCGGCGGCAAGAACGCTCTCCAGCACAGCCGAGAGTTCCGCCGCCGCCAGCCAGAAATTGATAAAGCCGGGCCCGGCGATCTCCGTCTTGGTCACGACCGAAGAAGGGAGGTCGAGTTGGGCCACGATGTCGCGGGCCACGTCGCGCGGTTTCTGCCGACGGGGACCCGCAAGCTTCAGCGCCAGATTCGTGGCGAGATCGCCATGCCCCGAGTCACGCGGGCGTTCCAGCGTGATCTCCGCCTCGGGACTGCCGAGCGCGGTGGCGGCCCGGTGGAGCGCTTCGCGGAGCCGCTCGGCTCCCGCCGGTATCAGGTTTCGGCTCCGGGGGACTTTGCCGACTTGGTCGGCTTGGCCGGTTTGTCCGGCGCCCGGTCCTTGACGTCGCGGTCAGCTTGGGCGGCCTTTTCGGCCGGCGCAGCTTTGTCGGTCTTCTCGGGCTTGCCTAAAGACTCCTCGCCGCCCTTCGCTTCGCCGGCCCGCTTGTAGTCGGTGATGTAGAAGCCCGAACCCTTGAAGACCAGACCGGCCCCGCCCGAAATGAGCCGCTCGGTCCGCGAGCCGCACTCGGGACATTTGGGCCGCGCGGTGACGCTCATCTTGTGGAATCGGTCGAACTCGTGCCCGTGGGACAGGCAACGGTAGCGGTACGTCGGCATGGGGTTGGAAGCCGTAATCCGTTGAAGCAGTTAAGCTTATGACGCTACTGCGGGGCGGTCAAGGCGCACGGCAGCTCTCTCATTCACGAAACGCCTGAAAGTGCCTGCGCGGCGGGCTGGTACGTCCCCCACGCGGCTCGTAACCGGTCACTGATCTCGCCCACCGTAGCCCGAGCTCGCACGGCCTCCACGATGGCCGGCATGAGGCTCGCGCGGGGCTGGTGCGCGGCGGCCTCCAAGTCGGCCAGCGTAGCAGCCCAGCGCCGAGCGTCACGCGCCGTCCGGGCCGCCGTCACCCGGGCGCGCTGGGCCTCGGCGAGCGCCGAATAGTCCGGCGCCCCCACCGAGGGCGTGCCGCCCTCCTCGGCGAACCGGTTGACGCCCACCACCAC
>DASWGV010000211.1:0-3354 GCA_036393515.1 Gemmatimonadales bacterium
CCTGGGCGCTCGGGTTCCCCAGCACTTCGTGGGCGGCGGGACACCGCTCTCCGACATCCCCCTCCGGGATATGCTCCTGGCCCTGGTCGCGGGCCTGTTCGCCTTTGGCGGGTGGCACATGGTGACGTACACCGCCGAAGAAACGGTGGACCCCGAACGCACCATCCCCCGGGCGCTGCTGGTAGGCACGCTGGTCGTCACGGCGGCCTACATCGCCCTGAATGCGGCGTACCTCTACATCCTCCCGCTGGACCGGGTCGCCCAGTCCACCCGAGTCGCCGCCGACGCCGCCGACGCGCTGTTGGGGCGCGGGGGCGGCACGGTCATGGCCGGTCTGGTAATGTTCTCGACCTTCGGCGCGGTGAGCGGCATTGTGCTCACCGGTCCACGGGTGTACTACGCCATGGCGCGGGACGGACTGGTGTTCGACTGGATCGGCCGGGTGCACCCGCGTTTCCAGACGCCGCACATCGCCATCGTGCTCCAGGGTCTCTGGGCGTCGGTGCTGGTCGCGACCGGCACGTTCCGCGCCTTGTTCACGCGCGTGGTGTACACCGAGTGGATCTTTTTCGGGCTCATGGCGCTGGGCCTGATGGCTCTGCGGCGTCGCGGGACCTACGCGCCGCGCTATCAAGTCTGGGGATACCCCGTAGTCCCGCTGATCTTTGCCTTGTCGTCCGCCGCGATCGTAGTGAATCAGGTCCTCACATCACCTGGTGAGAGCGCGTTCGGGCTGGGACTGGTGGCGGCCGGCCTGCCGGTGTACGGTGCGTGGACGCGGTACCGGCGCCGGCGCGGCCCGGCTGCCACCTCATCCTGACCGAGCCTCGATGCGGATCATCGACTTTCATAACCATTATTAC
Source organism: Gemmatimonadales bacterium (assembly GCA_036393515.1). Classification (GTDB taxonomy): domain Bacteria; phylum Gemmatimonadota; class Gemmatimonadetes; order Gemmatimonadales; family GWC2-71-9; genus JACQHC01. The sequence goes on from DASWGV010000211.1 coordinate 864, forward strand.
CCACCGGCATACCTCGACGCCCTGCGCGCCGGGAGCCGGGTGCGCGTGACCACCGACGCCGAAGGCAATCCCGTCCTGCACTACCCGGGGGACTACAATGTGGTGGTTCCAGGTCATCGGGACATCGCGTTCCGGGAACAGGTGCTCGCCGCCGAAGAGATCAACCGTCAGGTCCTGACGTTTACATCGCCGGGGACGCATTACGAGGAACCGGCCCTGGCCGTGCGGCTGGCGCGCCTGGTGAACGACGCCTTCGCCGACGCAGTACGCGACCGGTCGGCGCATTTCAGCGCGCTCGCGACCCTGCCCCTCAACGATCCTCAGGCGTCTGTGGTTGAGTTCGACCGCGCCGTCACCCAGTTGGGGCTCCCCGGCGCCATGCTGTTCAGCAACGTGAACGGCGTGGCCCTGGCGGATCCACGCTACTGGCCTCTGTACGAGCGCGCCGCCGAGCATCGCGCGGTCCTGTACATCCATCCGATTCATCCGGTGGGCGTGGAAGCCATGACGGAGTACTGGCTGATGCCGCTCGTGGGCTTCCTGTTCGACACCACCCTGGCCGCCGCCAAGCTGGTGTTCAGCGGGGTGGTGGAACGGTTCCCGGGGATCACCTGGGTGCTCACCCACCTGGGCGGGGCCGTTCCCTATCTGGCCGAACGGTTGGATCGCGGATACCAAGCGTTCGCGGAGTGCCGGGAGCATATCCCCAGGCCGCCGAGCGCCTACCTGCGCGAATTCTACTACGACACGGTGAACTTCGATCCGGCTGCGTTGCGGCTGGCCATCGCCTTCGCTGGTCCGGAGCGCATCCTTGCGGGGAGCGATTATCCCCACATGATCGGCAGCCTGCCCAAGATGAAAGAGAGCATTGCCGCGCTCGACTTGCCGGACGGGCCCCGGGCGGCGATTCTCGGCGGGAATGCGGCACGGTTGTTAGGGATCGAGTCGTAAGACGGGGCCGGACGTACAGAGACGTACAAGACGTACGGGCGGACGGAACCACGACCACCTGGGAGGATCTCATGAGGCATCGCGAGTACGGGGACAGTACGATCACGGCGCTATGTATCGGGACAATGGGGATCCTGGGCGCTTCACCCGCAACGGCTCAGAGCCCGCGCGAGGTCGTGGCCCGTGCAGTTGCCGCGATGGGTGGCGAGCAGGCACTCCGTGGCGTTACAGCGAGTACCATGGACTTCTACACCATGACGTTCGGCGTCGGCCAGGAAGAGACGCCGGAGTCGCCGGCCCGCGCGACAGTGGCGCACGGGAATCTCACGACCGACTGGCGGGGGCCGCGACGGGTGCTGTCCCAGGAGGTCCGCCAGTTGAACGGCACGGTGACCCGACAGCGCCGAGTGACCGCGGGAGGCATCGGCTTGGTGGAAACCGACGGCCGACAGGCTCCAGATGCGCCGGGGGCCGTGGCGGCCGCCGAGGGCGACTTGCGCCGGGCGCGGGAGCGGCTGTATCTCGCCGCCCTGGACAATCCCGGCGCGCTCTCCCCGCTCCCACCCAAGGAGCTCCGAGGCGACCCGAGCCCCGGCGTCCGGTATGCTCGCGGGCCCGACACGCTGGATCTCTATTTCGACCGCCGGTCCGGCCTGCCTTTGGCGCTGGAGCTCATCACCGACGACGGCATTCTGGGAGACCGTCACACGGTGCAATGGTTCACCCGGTGGCAGGGCGCGGGCGGGATTCAACTCCCCCGGCAGGTGGACGTCACGGTCAACGGCCGGCTTCAGAGCCACACCATCTACACCTCGGCCGGCGTGAACGGCGCGCTGGACGAGGCGGCGTTCGCCTTTCCGGACTCCATTCGCTCCAGGGCACAGCGACCGCCCGCTTCGCCCCCGCCTGTGGTGGCTCAGCTGGCGGAGCTGGCGCCGGGTCTGTGGCGCGCGGAGGGCGGGTCACACCACTCCCTCGTGGTGGAGCAGGCGCAGGAGCTTATCGTAGTGGAAGGCCCGCAGACCAGCCGGCGGTCGCAAGTCGTGCTGGACACGTTGCGCTCCCGGTTCCCCAGCAAACCCGTGCGGCTGCTGGTGAACACGCACCATCATTGGGATCACGCGGGCGGAGTCCGCGGTTATCTCGCGGCCGGCGTGCCGGTGCTGACTCATGCTCGGAACGCGGCGTTCATCCGCGGCATCGCCGCAACCCAGAAAACCGTGGCGCCGGACGCCCTGTCGCGGGGCACCCGGCCGCCGGAAGTGCGGACCGTCGAGGACAGCGTGTCGGTCGGCAGCGGCAACGGCAGGATGGTCATCTATCGCATCCCGACGGCCCACGTGGAGGGCCTGCTGGGCGCCTATGTGCCGTCCGCCCGCATTCTCTTTCTGAGTGACGTGCTGACCCCGGGGCCCACGTTGCCACGGGCGAGTGCCGCCGAGGTGGTCGCGGCCGTGCGCCGACTGGGCATCACCGTGGACCGTGTGGTGGGAGGCCACGGGGGCATCGCGAGCTGGGAGCAGGTAGAAGCGGCGGCGAG
>DASWGV010000212.1:0-20551 GCA_036393515.1 Gemmatimonadales bacterium
TGGCAGCTCTCGGCGTGCCGCCTCAAGGTGCGCCGTCAACGTCAGGCGCTCGGCTTCAGTGTCGATCGGCGTTTCCTGCAACAGGAGCGTCCGGACCCGTCCCAGCCCCTGGCCTCTGTACTGGGCCAGCCGCTCGGCGTCCGGCAGTGCTCCTTGCTCGTGGACCCTGACAATGCCGCCTGCCAGATTGAGCAGTTGCGACCCTCCGAACCCATACCACCGGGACTGCACCGCAAAGGACGCGAGCTCGGATTGGGTGCGTGCGATGTCATCCCAGGCGCCGGCGAACCGGGCCCGATGTTCCGGGTTCGCCTCGATCCGGTTCCGGAAGTCTCGTTCGAAGGCCGCCTTTTTCCCCATGATGGCCGAATCCAGCAGGCCCCGGAGGTATCCGCTGACGGCCTTGTGTGAGTTCTCGAAGGAGAAAACCTGATTCTCCAGGCGCCGCCGGTCGGCGTCGCTCCGTGCCGCGAGGTGCCGCAGGACGCCGAGGTTGCGCTCGTAGCCTGCCAGCTGAGCCGGGTAGACGACGTCACGCAGGTAGGCCATCTGGGACATGGTGAGCAGTCGACCGGTGGAGCCGGGGTTGCCGATGACGAAGACGAGGTCACCTTCGGCGGCGCCGGACGCGCTCCACCGGAAGTGGTGATCCGTCGCCCGCGGTGCTCCGTTCTGGTACACTCGGAAGAACGTCACATCCAGATCGTAGCGCGGGTAGGTGAAGTTGTCGGGATCGCCGCCGAAGAACGCCGCCTGGCCTTCGGGCGCCATCACCAGCCGCACATCCACAAACCGCCGAAACCGGTAGAGTGAGTACAGCCCTCCCTGGTACAGCGTGACCACCTGACAGGTAAGCTCGGGACCGCAACCGCCCTGTAGCGCGGCGAGCACGGAGTCGCGCTGGGCGGCCTGGCGCTCCGGACTGGAGGCGGTCACGGCGGACCGGACCCGGGCGGTCACGTCCTCAATGGCCTGGAGCTGGTCGGCGTACATGCCCGGGCAGGCCTTTTCCTCTTCCCGCGACCTCGCCACGAAACCGGTCTCCTGGTAATTGGAGTCCGGCGGGGACGCCGAGGTGATACAGGTGCGGGCGCAGTGATGATTGGTCATGAGCAGGCCGCTGGCGGACACGAAGGATGCCGAGCATCCCGGAATGCGGGCCGATGAGAGCCGTACGTGCTCGAGCCACCCGGCGTCGGGCCGGAAGTCGTAGGCGGCCCGCCAGTAGTCGAGCGGCGGCGTATCGAAGGTCCACATGGTGCCGAACTCTTTGACCCAGCCGGCCGAGCCGGTCGCCATGGCCGCGAACTGCGCGCCGGCCGTTGCCGGCAGAGAGGCTGGGACCGGGGTGGGCGTGGGGGCGGGCGCCTGCGCCGGCCCGGCGGAGCGGGCACAACCGACGAGCAAGAGCGTGGCGACCGCAATCGCACTCCGACGACCGAGCATCATGGGAACACCGACCGGACTGAGGAGAAACAGACGTTACGGGAGGGAACCGGGAGGGGGAAGCGGAAGCGCCCGCGGGGCTCCGTTGGGAGCCTCCGCTGGCATCCGGGCCCTTTTCTGGGTGATCAGCGCTCGCCGTTACTCGAGGGGCCTATTGGCCTCGGAGGACCCGCACCCGTCCGGACCCGGTATCCACCCTGAGCGTGCCGCTCCCGTTGCCGATGGTGCCCGACAGATGGTCCCGGCCCATGCGCCGCGTCTGGACGGGGAAATCCAGGTCCACCCCACCCGAGTTTGCCTCAATGTCCACTACGGCAGAGTAGGTTGCCGGGAGGGTCAAAGTCACGCTTCCCGACCCTGTATCCACATCGAGCGTTTCCGGACTGGTGGTGAAGGTGCACCGGACGGCGCCGCTGCCGGTGTCGAGCGCCACGTCCCGGGCCGAGGCCGCGGTCAGGTCCACGTCGCCTGAGCCGGTGTCAATCTCGATGAGGCGGGCGGTCACGGCGCCGGCGGTGGCGTTGCCGGACCCCGTGTCAATCCGCAGGAAATCGCCGCGGACGCCGGTCACGTCCACGTTGCCCGATCCCGTATCCACGTCCAGATCGCCGGTGACGTCGCGCACGGTCACGTTGCCGGAGCCCACGTCCACCGTGAGGGCGCCCGTCACACCACTTGCCACGACGTTGGCCGACGCGCCGTCCAGGCGCAGGGTCCCGTTTACGTTCGCCGTGGCCAGCCGGCCGGCGGCCAGGTACACTTCGATCCGCTGGCCCTGGGGCACCAAGATCTGGACATCGGCCCAGGCTTCCAGGTCCCCGCGGCTGGAAACCCGGACGCGCCGGCCGTCGCGGCGGCGCCAGTCGTCGCCGTCGCTGTCGCCGAAAGTGCCGTCGTCTCGTACGCGCAGTTCGGTGTTGAAGCTCCCGCGCTGGGGGTTGTAGCGGATGTTGTCGCTGGGGTAGATGACGCGCAGCGTTTCGCGTCCGCGAAGGGCGCCGCGCTCAATGGTCAGCCTCGCGGCGTCGGAGCCGCCACGCGTGACCTGGACGGTCACGCTCTGCCCGCGGCCCGGTTCCAGCGAAACCTCGCCCGCCAGATTGTAGATCGCGACGAGTCCGCCGGTCACCTCGTACCGCTCCTGGGCAGTGAGGCGGGCGGAGACTCCCAGCAGGATGAAGGCAGTCAGGGGCTTCAGAAAGCGTCGCATGCTGGTCTCTACGGTAAGGTGCGACCGGTTTGACAGGGCGAAGGGCTGGAAGGTTGGCGCTATCGCGGCAGCTCGATCAACCGCCCCAGGAGAGCGCGGACCGAATCCGGCGGCAGAACCGTGGTGGCCGTCACCAGCAGGTTCCCGAAGCTCCCCGTGCCGGTGGTGACAGGGTAGACCTCCGAGGGCGGCATGAGGCGAAGCGCGGTGAGGCGAGGTCGGTCGGCCCGGACCGCGGCGCCCGAACGGGTCTCGACCAGGGACACCCGCTCGCCGGAGGGCGTGAGCTGCGCCACGCGGACCCGCGGGCGCGTGGCACCGGGCGGTTTGGCGATGCTTTCGACCCAAAGGCCGGCGATGACCGCCACCGGCTGCCCCAGCAGCTTCTCGGCGTCCTCCGCTGCAATGCGTTCCCACCGGGCCGGCACCAGCTCCTCATCCGGCTTGGATGCCGGGGGGGGTGGTAGCATCACCAGATCGAGCGAAACCGGGACCCCGGCCTCCACCGCCACGTCACCGCCTTGCGGGGCGTACCCTTCCGCGGCCGCCACCACGGAGGTGAGTCCCGCCGGTGGGTCGGCGAACGCGTACCGGCCGTCCGCGGCGGTGGTGGCGGTAAGGGCGGTGCCCGCGATGCGGAGCCGGGCGCCCGCGATCGCCGCACCCGTGCCGGCATGGCGTACGAACCCGGTAAGGCCCGCGGCGGCCGGTGCCGGCACCGGGTCTGGTACGGCGGCCGGCTGCGGCGCCGCCGGTGTTACCGCCGGCGCGGCCACCACGCGACGCTCTTGAACCGGCTCCGCCCGCACAGGTGTCACGGCGGGTGGCCGGGCTGCCTGCGAGTCCGGCGTGACCATAGCGACCGGAGGCGCGACGACCGCGGGCCGTTCAACACTGCGCGGCGTTCTGGCCGGCGGGGGCTCTGGTTCCCGTCCCGGAGCGCGATTGACCGTCGGCGGGGTCTCTGCCCCTGCCGTCGGGGGGGCCTGTTCCGCCGATTCCACCGCGGCGATGCCGCCCGCCTGGCCACCGACCGCCACCGTGGGGCTGGTGGGGCGGGAGTCCGTTCCATTGCTCACCCGGGGGCGGAGCATGAGGCTGGCTGCGCCCCCGATGCCGGCGAAGGCGACCGCGGTGGCGGCGATGGCGAGCCAACGGCGGGAAGGGGTGGCGAGCGGAGACAATGCCGGGCGGGCGGCCGCATCGGCGGCCGGAGCTATGGCCTGCACCACGCGAATCTGTGGAACCGTGGCGGCCTCGGCTGCGTCCAAGGTGGGCGACCCCGTGGCGGCTGGTGCCTGGCTGCCAACCGGTCGCGCTGCTGTGGTCGGCGCCTCGGCGGGCCGGCGGGGCGCGGGGGGCGGCGCCGGTATTGGTGGTGGAAGTTTGGCCACGGGATGCACGCCTGATTCCTCAGGCGTGATCAGCCACTCGATCTCCTTGGAGCGGGCGCGCGCGCGCCCGGGGCCCGCCGGGGCCGGAGGCGCGGGCGGCGAGACTGGTCTGGCGGACTCGGCGTCTTTCGCCACCGGTGTTGGCGTGGTGGTGGCGGCGGTCGGCGCAGCGGCGGCGGGTGGTGCCGCGGGAGCCGGTTTGGCCGGTGGCCGAGAGCGAGACGGCGAATGCGTCCCGGTCCGGTCAGATACCGTGGTTAGCCGCCGGGGCCCCGTATTGCGGCGCGGGCGGCCTCCGCTTTGAGCGCCGGCCCCGCCACTAGTGGCCCGGGCCAGGGCCAGCCCAAGGCGGTCCTTCAGTCGTCGCTCGTTCCGCCGTCGCTCGGCGCCCGCGCGCCGATCCGGCCGTCCCGCCGGCAGTGCCGCGAGGGCCACGCGACGGCGCTCACCCTGACGCCGCTCAGTGTAGCGCCGATCGGCCGCGCTGATGGTTTCCCGGGGGCGGGCTTGCCGGCGGTCGCCGCTGCGGCGCTGTGGTGGGGGCGGGGGGGCCGGGGGCGCGGGGCTGGACGGCGCCACGACCAGCGGTGTCGCCGAGGCCGGCGCGGCGACGGGGGCGTCCGGGACGGCCGGAAGCTGTGCGGCACCGGTCTCGCGCGTGCGCCGGACGTGAATCTCCTTGAGTCGCGGCGCGCACAGCTGACAGTCCACAATGTGCCGGCTGGCTTCCTTGCGCCGCTCCGGATCGGCGAACTCGGCCTCGTGCACCAGGTAGGCGAGCAGCTCCCGGTAGTCCAGGTGGCGGATACTTGCGCGGCGATCCAGTAGCGGCGCAAAACCGGCCGAGACCAACCCGTAGAGCGCTTTGCCCACGTCAAACTCCGCCATCGCGGTCGCCTCGACGAGCCCCGTGACGTCGTGCGACCCGTCCAGAAAGGGCAGGAGGCGGCGTTGCTCGGGCGTGAGCGTCACGTCGGATCCAGCCAGGCGGGTCTTGTCGAGCTTGAAGATCATGTCGAACGAGGGGATCTTCTTTTCGATCAGGCTCCACTCGTCCACCCGGCGCGCTCCCTCCAGGAGCAGCCCTTCCGGATTGATCGAGACCAGAAAATCCGGCGTCGGCGGCTGGACGCTGCTCTCGAACGTGAAAGTCCCCTTCCGCCAGGTGAACAGGAAATACACGGCCTCTTCGATCTGGACGTGGGAGAACCGCTCCAGCTCGGCGCGCTCGATCTGGCCGGACTCCACCAGGATCTGGCCCAGGTTCTTGGCCTGGTCGGACGACTGGCGCTCGACCGCCTGGGCCAACTGCTCGCGGGTGATCCGTCCGCCGCGCACTAACATGTCCCCCAGGCGGTCACGGCGATTGGCCACCGCGGCGTACGTGATCCGGCCGGCGTCGAGGTAGATGTGGCCCTGGAGCGACTGATCGGTGAGCGACAGGCAGCCGGACTTCTTCCCCAGCGCCAGTAGCTGGAGCACGTCGGGCAGCGACGCCTCTTCCAGTTTGCCCTGAATGGCTACCACGTTGACACCACGGCCGCCGCCACCATTATCTGGGTTCGAGCTGGAGGATCAGGTCTTCGAAACGCTTCTCGCCCGATCCGGGCGGTACGAAAATGTGCAGGGGCGGCACGGTGACGTTCAAGTGCTCGACGACGTCGTCGGGCAGGGTGACTTCCCACTCGCCCGGGGGCACGCCGGCCCGATAGAAGCCGCCGTCCGCGTAGGTGACGGACCGCATTTCCAGGCCCGTATTCAGCTCGCGGAAAATGATGGGGACGCCGCCCACGCCCTGCTCGTCAAACACTACATTGCCTCCCAGCTCCGCGCCCACCACCACCGGCACTTCGACCGACACGAAGCTGTTGGGCGTGGGCCGCACCCGGATCACGCGCGCCGGGAGGACGTAGCGGGGGTCCCGGAAGGCCAGCGAGTCCACATCAATATCCACAGCTTCGTAGGGGTACAGGTCCCAGGCGCTGAACCGCCCGTCCGCATTGGTCTCATCCAGCCAGCCCCCCACGTGTACCGGAATACCCACGAGGCCAGGCTCAGCCGGGTCGCGCGCGCCGTTGCCGTTCTCATCCAGGTACACCACGCCGGTGATGCCGGCGCGTCCCAGATCGCCTCCGTCACTCCAACGCACCAGCCCCGCCTCGGGATCCCACACCGCGGACCCGTTCATGAACATGACGCCGTCGCTGCCCGCCCCGGTAGTGAAGCGGTTCCGGGTCCCCACCCGTGGGCCCCGCAGGGCGCTGGTGAGCCCAATGTCCAGGGTCACGCCGCCTATGCGACTCCATCCTAGCCCAACATCCGCCCGGACGCCCCGCAACCGCCGGCCGGCATTGAGCATGATCTGGCTGAGTCCGTGGCTCGGCTCAATGCTGAGCAGGCCGCGTGCCGTGGTGGCGCGCAGCCAGGGCCACGGTCCGGAGAGCACCGCGTCGCCGCCCAGGTCAACGGTAAATCGGCTCACGTCGGCGGTGCCCGTGCCCTCCCGGCGGAACGCGTCATGCCGCATGCCGATCGAATACCGAATCTGACCCAGGCGAGCCGTGGCGGTCGCCTGCTCGGCCGCCCGGAGGCTGCCGGTGGCGCTGGAGCGCACCCCGCCCGCCTGGACGTAGAACGAGCCCTGAAGGACCCGGGCGGGGCGCCAGAATACGGAGGCCTCGGTCCGCCGTCGCTCCAGGAACGTCCCCGCGAAGTCCTGTCCCGCCTCGGCGTACGCGGTGTGCCCGCCATTGACCCGGAGATCCTGGGTGGGTTCGAAGGCGAGTGTCGCTCGGAGGTGTCCGTGCGCCACCGCCTCTCCGGTGAGGGCGAGGGCTGGCAGCGGTGCCCCGGACACGATGGCGTACGGCTGCCACACGTCATTCCGGTCACCGCGGAAGAACGCGTCCCACCCGCCCTGCGCTGTGAGGCGGCTGGAGAAGCCGTAACGCGCGTCGGCGCTGATCAGGCCGTCACAGGGATCGTGGCGGCAGCGACCGCCCGCCACGGCGTACTCGAAGCGCCGAGAGGGCAGGCGGCTGAACGGCACTCGTACCGTGCGCTGCTGCCGGACCACCTCGCCCGCGGGCCCGTACAGGACCAGCTCGAACGGGTTCTGGCCGTAGCGCAGCTTAAGCGGTAGCTGAAACGGCCCCGGACCGTTCACCTCCCGGTAGGCCATCAGGCGCCCGCGCTCGTACAACTCTACCTCCCAACCCGGTGGAACAGTGCCGGCGACCTGCTCCACCTCGAACTCGGAAGACCGAATAAACGGGGCGTTGGTGACGGCGAATCCTTCGATGAGGCGGGAGCGGCGGCCGCTGGACTGGACGTCGCCCAGGCGAACCTGGCGGAGCCAGGGGCGGTCGGTCCACGCGCGGCCCCAGGACGCTTCGAATCGTGAGGCGCCTGTTCCCTGCACGCTGACCAGCCGCGGGCGAATCTCGGCGCTGCCGCCGAACAGCTTCCCGCCAAGGCCGAGATCGAGGGAGTAGTCGCTGGCCGGCGCGTCGGTCGAGGTGTAGAACGCCCACGACACCACGGCCCCATCGGCGAACCGTTCGGGGGGATGCAGTTCGAGCGCGTCCGGCTCCGGCGGGGAAACCACCAGGAGTGCGTGCCGGCGCTCGCGGCGCGCCCGCCGCGCCACGGGAAGGCTGGCGGTCTGCCCCACGAGGGCGGACAGGTCCGCCCACTCCACCCGCGTGGCGGTGCCGAAGACACGGTCCAGGGTAGCGGTGGCCACAAAGAGATCATCGTCCCACCAGACTGCGTCGCGGGGTCCGAGCGGGATGAGCGTATCCCCGCGGATCAGGCGCCCCCGGCCGGGGTGAAACTCCAGGCGGATGTTGCCCGGTTCCAGGACCGCCACCAGCGAATCCTCCCGAGCGTAGGCGGCGAGCCGCACCTCAGCCATGGTGATGAATTTTCGGAGCGGGAGCAGCAGGGTGGAGTTGTACGCCAGGGCCGACACCACCTCCGAGGGCCCGTGCTGGATGTCCAACCGAATGACCGCGTCAATGAGCACCGTGTCTTCCTGGGCGACAGCCAACCCGGGGCGAGCCGAAGCCAAGAGCCCCGCGATCAGCAGGATGGTGCGGGCGTGCCTCATGGCCATGCGGTCACGGGATCCTGAAAGCCACCGAATCGGTGACCGTGGGAGCGGGTAGCGCCTGCCCCCGCTGGAGGTCGGAGCGGTCCGACGTGAGGGTGAGCCGCAATCGGTAGTCCCCTGATCCGATCGAAGCAATGGGGACCGAGAAGCGGCGCAGCATGCTGTAGTACACCGCCATGACCGTGGGCCAGGAATGCAACGTGCGGCCACTCGCGTCCACCACCTCGAAGGTTGCGGTGCCGAGGTAGGCCCCGTTGCCCTCTCGGGTGAACCGGGCCCAGGCCACCACCGAGTCTCCGTCCTGCTCGGCCGCGAGGTCGCTCACCTTCACGCCGGTGGCGACCTGGCCTTTCCGGTACGTGACCGACGTAACGAGCCGCAGCTCGAGGGTCACGCCGGCGCGCACGGCGGTGTCCGAGCCGGCCACCAGGGTGGGTGCGCCCCGCGACGTAATGATCAGCCGGGACCAGTACTCCCCGTCCGGCAGGTCGGCGGGTGGTGAGGCGAGCAGGCGCACCACCTGCCGGTCGCCGGGTTCGAGCCGCACGCGACGCGGGAACGGCCGGATCCATGACGCCGCCGACGGGAAGGGCGGACCGGGATCGTCGATAAACCTGATGAAGGGTGTCCCGGTGGAGTCCGCGTCCACAAAGCCGAACTGGAGGTCCACCTGCGCTTCCTCCGCCGTTTCCCCGGAGTTGCCGAGGGTGATTTGTGCGGACGGCGAAGCGTGGTCCATGAACACTGCCGTAGGGGACACCCAGATGGCGTTGATGACGGCAGGCGCCAGCGCGAGTCCAACCCCCACCGCCACGGGTACCCACTTCCGGATGCCGCGAGCGGCCATGCTCAGATCCCCAGATTGAAGATGGTGATGGAGATTGCTGCCGCGTAGGCGCCGCCCGTCTGGAGCAAGGCCGGCATTACCGTCCCTCCCAGCCACACATTGAGCTTGCCGTTCGGGCCCAGCGCCGCAACGACGGGCGCGTGCGGGTCGAACAGCGTGCGGTGAGGGAGACCGTGAGGGAAGTCGTGACTTCCGTCCCCGGCGACAAAGGTGATGGGCAGCGTTGCGCCCCCCGGTGAGCTGAGCGCCGAGGGCAGCAGCAGCTCCACGCGCACCGTGAGACCCGCCGCACCTTGCACCTGAAACTCACCTGCGAGCCGCGGGTTATTGGTGGCCACCGAGCTGGGAACGCCGGGGAACACGGTGCCGAACCGGAGATCACGTTTGGCGAGCACCACTAGTGGAGGGTCCGGAACCGCGAGACCTGACTGGGCCAAGGCGGACCCCGCGCGGGTTGGGGTGAGCGCCGCGACCAGGGCCACTACCGCCAGCTTGGTCCCCATCCGAGGTCTCCGACCTTGGGCCTACCGGCGCGAACCGGCGACCACCCGGAGGCGGCCGCCGGTTCGCCGGCGGCGTTACGCCGCTCGACCGGACAACGCGCCCTTAGAGGTACGACACCGTCAGCGTGATGGTGCCGGTGTACGTCCCGGTGACCGTTCCCGTGGGCGGCGCCACGCTGCCGGAAATCCCGACCGTGAGCGTGCCCCCTAACGTCAGCGCTGTGGCCGACAACGCGTTGGGATTGAACGTGGTGAAGGTCCCCGGATACGGATCCCACAACAGACCGTCCGTGGCGTTGAACGAGATGGGAATGGTCGCCAAGGCCGGTCCCGTCAACACCGTGGGCAACGCGAAGCTGACCGACACCGGCGCCGACGGTTCGCCGGTGACGTCCCAGCGGCCGGCGTTGACGGCGGCGCTGGCGGGCGTGCCAACGCTTCCGGCCGCGACCGAGCCGAAGTCCAGGTCATTCACGCCGACGGCCGTGAGCGGCGCGATCCCAAGGACCAATGCGGTGGCATCAATGGACGCTGAGGCCGTGGTCTGCGCCGCCGCGCGGCTCGTGGAAACGCCCATGAGCGCGATGAGCCCGGCAGCGGTCAGGGGGTTCCTGAGCCCGTGCACACGAAACATGTGATACCCTCCCTCTCTTGTTGCCCTGGTGTGTGGTTTGCGGTTGTGCGTCCGCTTGGCGGAACGCGGTCAACGTCCCAGGCGCAGGGATGCGCAATCCCTACGCCACCCACTTCACGGGCACTCCGTCCGCAAGTCATTGTCGAATAACGGCTTGCACTGACAATACCCGGCGCGTGGCCGGCGGCGTCTATAGCGACAGGGCTACACGTGTGGTCGCTGGCCGCCGGGATCCCGTGGAGCGGGGGCTAGAGATACCGCCCCGATCGCGCCCCCGCTAGAGAAGTCTTGGCTGCTCGGCTAGCCGCTCGGTTTCTGGCGGAGTATGCTTGGCACACGCCCATCCATGCGGGTTTTCCCATGCATCGCTTGTTGCTGATTTGCCTCTGCGCCGGCGTCTCCGCCGTGTCGCTTCCCGCGCAGGACCCTCCCATGGACGTGTTGCTGCTCGGCGGTCACGTGTTGGACGGTGCGGGAAATCCCTGGGTGCGTCAGGACGTGGGGGTTCGCGGCCTGCGCATCACGTTCGTGGGCCATGCTCGGGACGCGCGGGTGAGCGCGCGGGACACGGTGGATGCGTCCGGCCTGCTGATCACGCCGGGCTTCGTGGACATGCATAGCCACGCCGACCTGGAGACGCCGCACGGTCGGGCGGCGCTGGCATTCCTGTATCAAGGGATCACGACCGCCGTGCTGGGCGTGGATGGCGGAGGGACCAGCAACGTCCGCGAAGAGTTCGACGGGTACCTCCGGGCCGGTATCGGGCTCAACGCGCTGCATTACGTGGGGCAGGGCGCGGCGCGCGGCGCGGCCATGGGGGCGGCGGACCGGGCGCCGACGCCCGGGGAGATGGAGGCGATGAAGGCCTTCGTCCGGCGCGGCATGGAAGAAGGAGCGCTGGGGCTTTCCACCGGCCTGTTCTATTCACCGGGGTTTTTCGCGTCCACGGACGAAGTGGTGGAGTTGAACCGGGTTGCGGCGGAGTACGGCGGCATCTACGACACCCATGATCGCGATCTTGGCGCGGCGTACCGCGGTATCGGCTATCTCAATTCCACCCGCGAAGGCATTGAGATCGGCGAGCGGGCCGGTACGCCGGTCATTTTCAGTCACTTCAATCCCCAGGGACGGCACAACTATGGACGGGCGGCGGAGGGCGCCCGGCTGATCGAGGAAGCGCGCGCCCGGGGGGTGAATGTGATGGCGGCGCAGCACACCTACAACGCCACGCAGAGCAGTCTCAGCGCCTACACTATTCCGCGGTGGGCCTCCGTCGGGGGGCAGCAAGGGATGCTGCGGCGTTTCCAGGATACCGCGATGACCCGGCGACTCGATGGGGAAACCGTGGAGATGCTGGCGATTCGGGGCGGGGCCGAAAAGATCCTGTTCGTGGACCAGCGGCCCGAGTTGAACGGCAAGACTCTGGCGCAGGTGGCGGCGGGCTGGGGGTTGCCGGTGCCGCAGGCGGTGCGCCGCATTCTGGCGAACGGGAATGCCTCCGTCATGAATCTCGAGCTGTACGACGACGCCAACACGCGCTATCTGGCCCAAAAGGACTGGATGATGACGTGTACCGACGGACGGGCGCCGCCGCCCGGCGCCGAGATCGTTCACCCCAGGCCATATGGCGCGTTTACCAAGAAGCTCCGCTGGTTGGCCCTGGATGACTCGGTGATCAGCCTGCCGTTCGCCGTGCGCGGCATGACATCTTTGGCCTGGACCTTTCTCGGGGTGCCCGACCGCGGCCTGATCCGCCCGGGGTTCTATGCGGACCTGGCGGTGTTTGACGTTGCGCGCATCCGGGACAAGGCGACGTATCAGAACCCGCACCAGTACTCCGAAGGTACGGTGCACGTGCTGGTGAACGGGACCTTCGCGGTGCGGGACGGCAAGTCCACCGGGGCGATGGCCGGGCGGCCGATTCTCCGAGGTGGGAAGACGCTGGGGGCGCCGTAGCGGCCGACCGAGAACTACGGTCCGGGCCCACCCAGGGTGATTCTTCCTCGTCCCGCCCCAATCGGCCACCGCACCACGGTGGCCTGCCCCTGCACGGTGTCGTCGAACCCCCGCTCGGATTTGGCGCGGGTCGCCACGGGGTAGGTCCAGGTGGAGGCCTGCGGTTCCGTAGTGAGGTCTAGGGCCGAGGCGAGCGACACCTCGGTGGTGAACCACGATTCCGCCGGGAAGGCATCCGGTTGCCAGTGATACTCCACGGCGACGAGCCCGGCGGGCGCGAAGCGCAGGGTTTTCAAGTCGAGCCCACGATGCACCTGGGGGCGTAACGACACCAGGAGGTCGGGACCGTGGTGGCGCCACTCCACGGCGAACGCCGCGCCGGCCCAGGAGACGACGGCCCCGGCCTGGCCCGCCACGAACACGCCGGCGGCCACATCCGGCGCCAGCACGCGATCCACGAAAAGCGCCCGGAGGTCCCGATCAAAGGGTGGCAGCTCGGCCATCGCCAGCCCCTTCTCCAGGTCATGAATGCTGGGGGCCGTGCCGTGCCCGCCATCGGCGTGCGCGGCCGCCGGGGTCGTCTGGTGGTACGCCTCGCGCCGGCGGGTCAGCACGTCCGCGTAGTTGACCCCGGCGGCGAACACGGTATACACCTCGATGGCACCGCCGCGCCGCGGGCTCACCAGCGCCGAGAAACGGTCGGAGTGAATCCACAGCTCATGGTGGCCATCGCTCTCAAAGTCGAGCACCTCCACCGCCAGGGGCTCGCCCACGCGCAGGACGCGCTCCGCGTGGGCCAACTCGCGCCACAGTGCGGCCCGCAGGTGCGGCAGGTAGAGCCCCCCGAATACGCCGTGCCAGTAGGCGTCGTTGCACTGGGCCCGCCCAATCGCGCGACGCGCGTCGCGGGGATCGCCCCGCTGGCGCGACAGGGCGGAGAGGCGGCACATGGTCTTGTGCATGCGGTTCGCCTCGGGGTAGCGCGACAAGAAGTTCCGCCAATGCGCGCCCCGCACCAGCGGTCCGTCGGGGCCGGCCAGCCGTTCCTCGCCCAACTCGCGCTCCAGGCGCGCCAGGCGCACAGCCGCCGCGGGACGGAGCGACCATCCCTCCATCTCCCGGTAGGAGGCCGTGGGGAGATACACCAACCCGCCGGTCTCCACTTCCGTGAGCGCCTGCGCCGCGGTCACCAGCCGGACCTCATTTCGCGCCACCAGGTCGAGCAGCGTGTCGAGAAAATCCTTCAGCCAACCGCGCTGGTAGATCCAGGCGTGCGTGCCGGGCCAGCCCCCGAATTTCTCGCCGTCGTCGGCCAACACGGCCAGCGGCGCGTGGTGCGTGGCCAGGCTCCTGAAGTAGGCGGCCAGATCGGCAGGTGGTTTGAACGGCACCAGATAGCGTAGCCGCTCGTCAATCGGCAGCAGGGCCACGCTCGTGCCATCGTGCTCGGTGTGATACGGCCGATGCAGCTCGTCGCGCTCCAGCCCGCAGATGAGGAGATGTCGATCGTCCACCAGGGCAGCGGCCACACCTGCCTCAGCCAAGTCCGCCGTCAACTGGGGCTCCCACACCCGCTCGGTCAACCAAAGGGTGGAGGCCTCGACCCCAAAGAGCCGGCGCAGCGCCTCGCGCATCCAGGCGATCTGCTCCAGGCGGTCCGGGCGGGGCAGCGCTGCGAGAATGGGTTCGTCCAGGCCGGACAGCAACAATTCCAGTTGGCCCTGGGCCGCCAGCCGCCCCACCAGATCCAGGTAGCGCCGGTCGTGCGCCTCCATCCATTCCAGCAACGGACCGGAAATGTGCAGCGTGATGGGGAGCGCTCCCCGCTCGGCAAGGGCCTTCAGAAACGGGAGGTACACCTGGTCCACGTGCTCGGCGAACACATGATCGAAGTTGCCCACCGGCTGGTGGACGTGGATACCGAACAGGAAGCGGACCGACGACACGCTCAGGCGAATCCCAAGCGGTGTCCGAGGGCGTCGAGCGAGCGAGCGCGTTCGGCGGGCAAACTCGCGCGGACCCGACAAAACGTGGTCTGCGCGTCGAACGGCACAGGGTGGCCGATCAGCTCGAGCAAGTCCGCCAGGGCATGGACCCGCTCGGCGACGGCGGCGTGGTCCGCTACCAGATCCGCGATGGCGTGCTCCAGGGCCTGCTCCACCGCCGGGGCAAAGGGCGCGCCTTCCGCGATGGCGCGACGCTCTTCGGCGCTCAGCCAGGCGTCCGCCAGGATGGTCCGCAGCCGGGGCCGCAGCCGCTCCTGCGCGCTCTCCGGCAAGTCCGTCAATCCAACCTCACGATCCATGGCGCCGTCGGGGCTGGTCACCACCACGGTGACGCGTCCGGGCGAGGGGCGTCGAACCACGCACCGGAGGGTGGTGGCGCTCCCGGTCCGGCGGTGGCACACGGTGATCTCACTGTCCCCCGCCTCGGCGGCCCAGGCGCGGGGCACGACGTCGGCCCCGCTCCGGCCGAGGGCATGGGACGCCGCCAGCGCCGCCGCCACACGCGCGGGCGCCGGAATGCCGGGACGGGCCTGCCGCAGGAACACCTGCCGTCCGCTGCCGACCGCGGGGTCATTGCTGGTGGCGTGATCCAGTCGCTCCAGAAGTCCGCGCTCCAGATCACCGGAGCGGCGACCCGCCAACTCGATGGCGCGGGCGGCGTACCGCAAGATCAGGGCGCTCTCCACGCCCCCGATGTCGTCAAAGAACCAGCCGCACGAGACGAACATCCGGAGCGCGTTGCGCTCCATCTCCAGCAGCTCAGCGGCGCGCCGGGTTTGCTCCGGTGAGACGCTGGTGTGCTCCCGCGCAAACGCCAGGGTCGCGTCCGGATGTCCCCGCGCCACCAGCCCGTACGCGTCCCGCACCGTCCACGGACTCCGGAACAGTGACCCACCTTCTTGCTGGTAGATCTGATGAAGCTCGAGGGAAAGCCAGTCGAGCGCTTGGCGCAGGACCGCCCGCCAGCCCTGGCGGGTGGGCCGCTCGGGGTGCACGCGACACCCACAGTCGGCTCGCCACCGTTCCACACCGTGGGGGCAGCTCCAGCTGCTCGGAGCCACCAGGGCCACCGGCTGGGTTGGCGGGTGTCGCGCCAGGATGGAGGCGAAGTTCTCGACCCGGGTTCCGGGCCGAGCGGCCAGCGACTCCAGGACCGCAGCCAGCGCCATCTCCCCAAACCGATGGTGGTGCCCGAAGGTCTCTCCATCCACGGCGACCACCGCGGCGCGTTGCCGTGCGTCGGCGGTCATCCGATCGGCCCAGTCGCGGGCGTTGGACAGCAGGGGACCGAACGCGACGTCGTGCGAGACGCCGGCGTCGTAGACGAACAGGGCAATGGTGCGGCCGCCCGACGTCCGGTAGAGGCAGGGCAGTCCGTCCGCCGGGGCTCCGCGGACCTGGTGTGGCGCCAGGACCGTGAACCGGATCCCCTCGGCGGCCAGGATGTCCAGCGTTTGATCGTCCACCGCCGTTTCCGGCAGCCACATCCCCTCCGGAGCGCGCCCAAAGTGATGCCGGAAGTCCGCGATGCCCCAGCGCACGTCCGTTTCGGCGTCCCGCCGGGAGGCCAGCGGCAGGATCATGTGGTGGGCGGGCATGGCGAGAGCGTTGCCGTGGCCGCCCAGGCGCGCGGCGCTGGCGCGGTCGGCCGCAAGCACGGCGTGATACGTCTCCGGCGCCGCGCGCTCCAGCCACCACAGGAGGGTCGAGCCGAAATTGAAGCTGATGTGCTCCAGCGCGTTCACGATCCGCGCGATGCGCCCATCCGCGCCGGCGACCCGCGCCGCGACCACGGCGCGGTAACACTCACGCTCGATCCGTTGATTCCAGTCGTGATACGGCGCGGCCCCAGGCTCGCGGGGCACCTCCTCCAGCCAGGGGTCCTCACGGGGCGGCTGGTAAAAGTGCCCGTGGATGACCACGGAGCGTTCGGGGTCGGTCACGGCCTGCGCGACCGCTGCGGCGTCGGCCCTCCCCTCGCCAGAGTCTCGGCGAGGGCGGCGATCACGTCGGGGAACACGTCGTCCCGGCGATTGACCGCCGGCGCCAGCGCGGCCGCCGCGTCGCGGTCCTGGCCGGGCGCTTCCGGAAGCATGCCGGCGATCAAGCGCGACGCGTCGGACGCGTGGAGATCGAACCGGCGTTCGGCATAGTCGGTGACCAGCCCGGTGGAGATAATGAATTGCCAATCCGAGCTTTGCGCCAGCAACAGCTGGCGGGCGGCGGCGGCCAGGATCGGGTGGGATGCCGGGTCGCGCAGGGCGTGTGGCGCCGCGGCCCAGAAAGCGTCTTCCAGCGGCCACAGCCGTTCCCAGGTCCACCGCGTGCGGTCGTTCAGCCACATGCTGTGGTCGCCACCCGCGCCCCACGAGCCCTCCGCCAGCCGCACCCGGCGACCGGCCGGGCCACGGTCCAGGTGCGCGGCGGCCGTGGTGGGGCGCACCATGGTGGCCGTGCCGTCCGTGCCCGTCGCCGCGAGCCGCCGGAAGAGGCTGCCGAGAAAGTGGACCCCTTCGAACCACCAGTGACCGAACAACTCGGTATCGAACGGCGCCACGATGACGTGTCCCGCGGCGCGCTCCTCCCGCGCGATGGACTCAAGCAGGCCCCCGAAATGGTCGGCGTGCAGGGCGGCGCGATCAAAGGCGTCGCGCGGGTCCCAGGGCTGTTTGGCGCCGAGGTCGGTGTCGGGTCCGGTGACCCGCCACAGCTTCAACCCGCCGGGCCAGCGGATTTTGTGGAATTCGAGATACCGCTCGTCGCCGGGGTATCCCTGGTGGCGGCTCCACACCTGCATGGACGATCGCGGATCCCGCACGAACGCGGTCACCAAGGGCGTCGGCGGCGACGAGACCACGTACGCCTGATAGGGCGAGCGCTCCACCCGCTGCCGGCCCGGCACATCCACGTCATGGCGCTCGGCATCGAAGCGCTCGGCGCCGAGCGGGACATCGTGATAGGAGCCGAGCGGCGTGCCGGCAGCCGCCAGGTGTGCATCCACGAAGAAATGGGTGAACCCGGCGCCGGCCACCTGCTCCTCAATGCCCGGGCGGTCGGCGGCCGGATGACCGGGGCGATGGGTCCACGCCCCGCGGCTGCGATACGCGCACTCCGGCAGCCAGCAGCCCAGTGGCGGCTCGCCGAACAGCCGCTGGTGCTCATGCCGGCCCACCAACAGTTGTAGCCGCACGCTTTCATCCCGGCCCAGCAGGGGCAGGTAGCCGTGGGTCGCCCCGGAACTGATCAGTTGGAGCCGTCCGCGGCCCGCCAGTCCGGCGAACGCGGCGACCAGGTTTCCTTCGATGTTTTGGAACAGGGCGCCGAGGCGCACCAATCGCTCCCGCCAGAACTTGGCGACGGGCACCAGGTGCTGTTGGTTCGACGCTCCCAGCTCGGTGATGCCCTGATCGCACGCCTCGAGCCGCTGCCGGAGGAACTCGTCCATCTCGGAGCGGAACGTGGGGTGAGCCAGCTGGTTGGCCAGGATGGGGGTGATCCCCAGCGTGGCGGGTGCCGCCACCTCGTCGCGCTCCAGCCCCTGGAGCGCTTCCAGCAGGGGCAGGTAACAATCGAAACCCGCCTCGCACAACCAGTCGCTTCCGTGCGGCCAGCGGCCGTGGTTCAGAACGTAGGGAAGGTGGCTGTGAAGGGTGAGAACGAAATCCATGCTAGCTCGCGCTACGGCGCGCCCGCGCCAGGCGATACAGCCGGTGGTATTCCACCGCTGACGGGCCCCAACTGAAGTCCCGGATCATGGCCCGGCGCATCATGGCCTTCCAGGACCTGGGTTTGGCATAGGTGACGAGGGCTCGCCCCGCCGCGTCGGCCAACGCCCTCGGCTCATAGGCGTCGAACACAAAGCCGGTCAGGCGGTCGTCTACCGTGTCCGCCAAGCCGCCCACCCGGCGTACGATGGGCAACGTGCCGTACATCTGGGCACGCATCTGCGTGAGGCCGCAGGGCTCATACAGGCAAGGCATCAGCAGCAGGTCGGCTCCACCAAGCAAATGGTGCTCGGCGTGGTCGGAGAAATGGAGCGGCACCGCGATCCGGTCGGGCGCGCGGCCAGCCACTGCCACCAGGGCGTCTTCATAGCGCGCCTCTCCGCGCCCCAGGAAGATGAACCGCGCCGGGGTGTGGAGCAGGAAGTCGTCCTCGAGAATGAGGTCCAGGCCTTTCTGTTCCACCAGGCGGGCGCTCATGGCCATGAGCGGCAGCGCCGGTTCCCTGGGCAGGCCGAATTCCTCCAGCACGACGGCCTTGCAACGGGCTTTGGGGCCGACGTCCGTGGAGTGGAACGGCGCCGGGAGATGGGCGTCGTGGGAGGGATCCCACGCCACGTCGTCTATGCCGTTGCGGATGCCCACGAAACGATCTCCCAGGCCGGCAAAGGAATCGTGCAGCCCAAACCCGCCCACCGCGGTGCGCAACTCGGCGGCGTGGGTGGGGCTCACGGTCGTCGCCGCGTCGCAGAATCGCAGGCCGCCCTTGAGGATGTTCGCCCGCCCATACCATTCCATGTGGTCGAGGGTGTACAACTCGGGGGGCAGTCCGATGTCGCCCAGCACCTCCGGCGGGAAGTGGCCCTGAAACGCCCCGTTGTGGACCGTCAGCACGGTGCCGAGACGATCGTAGAACGGGTGCCCATTCAGCGTTTGCCGCAGGTAGACGATGGCCAGGGCGGTGTGCCAGTCGTGAGCGTGCACTATCCCCGCGTTCGGCGCGATCGAGGGCAGGATTTCCAGGGCCGCACGGCAGAAAAACGCGAAGCGCCGCGCGCTGTCGGGGTAATCACCGCCCTCGCCGTAGATGCCGGGCCGGTCGAAGTAGTCGGGATGGTCCACGAAGTACACGGTGCAGCAGGTCTCTGGTCCGCCGGCCCGGAACAGCCGCGCCGTCTCGGGTCGCCCGGCCACGTCAATGGTGAAGGGCGCACCCACCGGTTCCAGCGGGGTGCCGTGCTCGCGCACCTGGCGGTGCAGCGGCAGAACGACGGCCACCGGCAACCCGGCGGTCGCCTGGTATTCCGCCAGTCCGCGGACCGCCTCGGCCAAGCCGCCGGTGCGGGCAAAGGGCAGGTACTCGGCCGTGAGATGCACGATTCCGGCGCCGCCGGGCAGCGGTTCGAGCGCGCGGCGATGGGTCGCCCGACGCCGGGAGCGTGCGGCGCGCTTCATCCGTCCGGCGGATCCCCTGGAGTGGCGTCGCCCCGCATGATGGGGAGATAATGCTCCCGCACGTAACGCTGCACCATGGCGCGGGCTGTGAACCGCTGCCCCGCCTCGCGCATGCCCTGGCGCATCCGTTCCACCCACCCCTGCGGCACCCCCCCCGCATCGCGGTCGAAAAACAGGGGCACGATCTCATCTTCCAGCAGCGTGTACACGTGGCTCGCGTCCAGCTCGTCGGCGCGGTCGTGCGGGGCGCGGGGAATGGCCCAACCGTTCCAGCCGGTGAATCCTTCCGCCCACCAACCATCCAGGGTGGCAAGCTGGGGTACGCCGTTCAGCGCGGCCTTCATCCCGCTGGTCCCACAGGCCTCCATGGGAACGCGCGGCAGGTTGAGCCACAGGTCGACGCTCTGAACCAGCCGGTGCGCCAGGTGCATCTCGTAGTCCTCGAGAAACGTCACTCGGCCCTCGAAGCCGGCGTCGCGGGCGTACCCGTACACCCGCTGGAGCACGCGCTTGCCGTGATCGTCTGCCGGATGGGCCTTGCCCGCGAAAATGACCTGGACTGGACGCCGCGGATTCACCAGGATCTTCCGCATCCGCTCAGGATCACGGAAGATGAGATCGGCGCGCTTGTAGCTGGCGAACCGTCGGGCGAACCCTATGGTCAGCGCGTCGGTGCTGAGTAGGAGACCCGCACCGACCAACTGTCCGGGCTCCTTCCATTCCGTGTGCCACCGCCGGCGAGCGTCTTCCCGGACATGCTCAAAGAGCTTGGCCTTGAGGCCGGTGTGGACCTGCCACAGCGCCCCCGGATCCAGCGAGAGCACTCGGTCCCATAAAGCCGGATCGTCCAGCCGGGCTCCCCAGTCGGCGCCGAGGTGCGCGTCGAGCAGGTCCATGATGGGATTGGCCATCCAGGTCGCCAGGTGCACGCCGTTGGTGACGTGGCGAATAGGGATGGCCGACACGTCGCGGCCGGGCCAGAGCGCTTGCCAGATGCGGCGGGTTTCCTCCCCGTGCAGCGAGGAGACACCGTTGACCCGTGACGAAAGGCGGATCGCGGCCGCGGTCATGTGGAACCGCCCCTGGTCGAGCTCGGGATGATGACCAAGCTGAAAGAACTGCTCCCGGGTGATCCCCATGGTTTCCCAGACGGGGCCGGCGCACGCCTGGACCTGATCACGCGAGAACACATCGTGGCCCGCGGGCACCGGGGTATGCGTGGTGAAGACCGATGCCGCGCGTACCTGCTGGACCGCCTCAGGCA
>DASWGV010000213.1:0-7057 GCA_036393515.1 Gemmatimonadales bacterium
CAGTTCTTCCACGGCGGGCCGGTGAACGGGTGGAACATTCGGTGAGGACAGGTCGGACAGAGACGGACCAGGCGGACGAGCGGACGGACGTCAACGACCGGACGGATGGCTGAAGCTCCCAAGTCGGTCGACGCCGCTGAACGCGCCTTCCGTCTCCAGATCCTGACGTGGGCCGCGGTGGTGGGGCTGTTCCTGGGCGGGGCGGCCGGCGGCGGCATCGCTGAGCTTCAGGGCGCCAATCCGTTGATCGGTATTGTTATCGGCATCCCCACCGTGACGGGGCTCATTTACGTCATTGCCCAGTTCACGGTGAAACGCGCGGGGGCGGCCGCCGGCACCATCTACCACCCGTCGGGCGCCTCCACGCCACGGAAACCGGAGTACTCCCGGGCGGCGTCATTGGTGGCGCGCGGACGTTACGCCGAGGCGGCGATCGCCTACGAGCTGCACGCGGTGGAGGCGCCCGAGGACCCCGAGCCGTATTTCCAGCTCGCGCGGCTGTACCGCGATCACCTGAAGCAGCCCGAGGAAGCGCTGACCTGGTTCCGGCGGGCCCGCTCGGACGCAACCCTGGGACCGGGTCAAGAACTGTATGTGATCCAGGAAGTCATCGATCTCTATTTTGACGTGATGCGCACACCGCGGAAGGCGATTCCTGAGCTGACCCGGGTCTGCCAGCGCTTCCCCGGGACGCCCGCGGCCCGCGCGGCGGAGAAACAGCTGGCGCTGATGCGCGAGCAGCTGGCTCGTGAGCGCGACGCGCTGGAACCCTTTACCGCAGAATTCATGGCGCGAATCAGGCGAGTGAGGGGAGAAACAGATTGAGACGGACACGACTCCGTCGCCTGCCGTCGGTCCGTCCCTTCTATCGCGGCGCCGTCCCCGTCACATGAGGCAGGTCCCGCGCCCCCCACTCGTGCCACGACCCGTCGTAGAACTTCATATCGTAGCCCAGCAGGCGACCCACGAAGTAGGTGAGGCTGGCGCGCATCCCGATCATGCAGTAGGTGACCACGGTCTTGTCCTCCCCCGCCCCGCCCGCTTCGAACTGGCGCCGCAACTCCGGCAGCGGCAGGAACGTCGGCCGGTCAGCCGACTCGACCAGCTTCTCCCAATAGAGCTGGTAGGCCCCGGGGATGTGTCCCGGGTGCACGGCTCCTCCCATGCCACCGTCGGCGCCGGTGTACTCGTCGTCTGGCCTGGCATCAATCAGCACCAGCTTCGGGTCCTCGAGGCGCTGGTGGATCCAGTCGGCAGTGACCAGAACCTCCGGCCTGGGCCTGGGCGTGAAGGAGCCCCGTCGCGCCACCGCCGCCTGGTTGGTCACCGGCCGGCCCTCCGCGCGCCATTGCGCCATGCCGCCGTCCAGCATGGATGTCCGACCTCCGTGACCCAAGTAGTCGAGCGTGAACCAGAGGCGTGTGGCCTGGAGCACGCGCGTCACGCTGTAGATCACCACGTGTGAATCGTCGTTCACGCCGGCGGCTTCCAGCACGTTCTCCAACGCGGCCAGGTCCGGAATCTCCGCTCCCAGACCCCCGCCATCGTTCGCGATAGCGTCGTACCGAACGAAGCGCGCTCCGGGGATATGCCCCTCGGCGTAGCGTTCCGGCCGGCTGTCCACATGAATCACGACCACGGAGGGGTCGTTCAAGTGCTCGGCCAGCCAGGCGGCAGACACCAATGGTGGCACCGCCTGTTGGCTCTGCGTGAGCGCAATGAGAAACAACGCGTTGAGCGTCATACGTCACCCAGTTGTGAGAATGCGGGACGGGTTTCCCTGCCCGCCCCCCGGCCCGTCTTGCCCGTCCCTGTCCGTCCCTTAAGGCACC
Source organism: Gemmatimonadales bacterium (assembly GCA_036393515.1). Taxonomy (GTDB): domain Bacteria; phylum Gemmatimonadota; class Gemmatimonadetes; order Gemmatimonadales; family GWC2-71-9; genus JACQHC01. The sequence continues at coordinate 1,833 of DASWGV010000213.1, forward strand.
AGCGCCGCTTTAGGCTCGAGCTTGGCCGACCACAATCCACTGTTGAAGTCCGTGAACAGAATGTGCCCCTTCCACGGCATGGCGTTCATGGCGAACGAGGCGTTGGCCGTGAACCCTTCCGGATCGAAGGCCTTGAACACCGCGATCTCCCGGCGCTGCTCGGCCAGGTTGCCCACCAGCTCGCCCGACACGTCCACCACCCGCAGGCCACCGTCATAGTACGCCTGGTACATGATGTCGTCCTCGACGATGATGTCGTGCGACCCGAATTCCTCCTGATGGTACTTGGCGATGTTCACCGGCTTCATGGGGTCCGTGAAATCAATGATGTGAGTATACCCCGCCGAGGTCTGCGCGATTCCGCCAGGCGTGGTCATGCTCCGGCCGTAGTTGGTCCCCTCCCACACCCGGCCTTCCCGGTTCATGATCTCGTCGCCCAGGAACAGGTACACCTTCCCGGTCGCCCGCTGGAAATACGGGAAGATTTCGTGCGTCGCACCGCTGGTGGTGGGATAGGTGTTGATCAACTTGGGTGACGCCACCGAGCCGCCGTACTTCCCATTGCCGACATCCACCGCCACCACACCGGTCCCCCATTCAGACGAGTAGGCGATCCCGTCGTGCACCCACACGTCGTGCACCCGGGAGTTAGGGTGGTTGTACTCGCCCGCGTACTTCGGCTGGTAGATGTCCCGGACGTCGATGATGACGTACTTGTCGCCGCCGGAGATGGCGAACAGATAGTCGTTGGTCGCGAAGGTGTTGTGGACCCCTCCCGTCAGCTCCTGATCGAAGGTGGACGCAATCCTGGGGTGAGCCGGTGTCGCCAGGTCGAGGATCACCACGCCGTTCACCCGATTAGACGCGCCCTCGCGCGAGAGCACACCGTAGCGGCCATCCGGCGAGACGGTGACGTCGTTGATGGTTCGCGCATCCACCTTGACCGAGTCCGTCTTCGCGATGCTGGTCAGGTCGGTGATGTCGAACACGTAGGCCCAGCCGTCACCACCCCAGGTGCCCACCAGCGAATAGTCGCGTCCATCCTTCCCCGTCCAGGGCCAGAGGTCCGACGTATGCACGTGATTGATGGACCCCCTGCCCGTGACCGTAATGCGCCGCCGCACGTCGCGCGGCTTGACCTCGATCACGTGGCGCGCCACGGCGTTGCCGGCCATGGCGAGCAGGGTGTAGCGCCCGGGTACCTCCGCGGCAAACAAGCCGCGGTCAATCACGCCGGTCGCGCCCGGCGCGGCAATCGTGTCGTCGGGCACGTAGGTGTAGCTCCACGTGATGGGCGCGTCCGGCACCCCGCCACCATCGGCCCGCTGCGCCAGGGCCTTCAACGGGACCACGTCGCCCGTGCGCACCGAGGTCTCGCTGATGCCGACGCTCACGCTCCGCACCGGGCTCGCCACCGCGGTGTGCCGCAGCTCGCCGCGCATCCCCTCGGCCTCCGCCACGACGGTCACCGGTCCGGGGCGGAGCGCTGTCACGTTGCCGAACCGGTCCACGGTCGCGACGGTCGGGTCCGACGTCCGCCAGGTAATCGCCGCATCGGGACGCGGACTGCCGTCGGCATGCCGCGGCGTGGCGCGATGAGCCAGCGTCACCCCGGTATACAGGCGCCCGGGCTCGGCCGCGAGGTCAACCCTCGCCACCGGCGGCCAGGTCACCGTCACGGGGATAGCCAGCGTGACCCCGTCCGCGAAGGCGCTGCGCGCGCCCGAAGCCACCACCTCGTACGAACCTGCGATCATCCCGAACACTTGCCCGTCGGTGACCCGCACCGCCATGCGCGGTCCGCTCACCCGGATCGGCGCGTTCGGGATGACCCGGCCGGCGGCATCGTATGCCGTGACCTCGAGCTTCACCGCCTGTCCGGCCTGAACCGTTATGCTCGCGGGCCGGGCGACGAGCCGGGCGATGGTCGGGGAATCCGATTGCTGGGCGGCGAGCATCTCGGCCGCCGTGGCCGCGGTGATGACAACGGCAGCGGTGGTGACGAGCCGCGACAGACGCGTTACGTTCATGCTCAAGAACTCCGTGGAAGACGTTTGCGACAGGATGGCCTCATGATCGCCTCAGGTTGGTTTTCTGGCAAGCGGATCGCCGCTCGGCTCCTGCCGCTCCTGCCGCTCCTGCCGCTCCAGGCGCAGCAAGCCCCCGCCCCGGCCACGCACAATTACTGGATCTACGTCGGCGCTGAGTCGGCCGATCTCATCCACCGGGTCCGCTTCGGGCCGGAGGGGGCGGTGGTGGAGAAGACCATTCCGGTGGGCGAATCCCCGGTCGAGATGGAGGGTCCGCACGGCCTCCAGATCTCACCCGACGGCAAGTACCTCCACCTGACCACCGGCCATGGGTCGCCCGACGGCAAATACTGGAGGTACGCGCTGGGACCGGACACGCTGGCGGGTCCCGGCATCTTCCTCAGCTACTTCCCCGCCTCGCTCGATGTGACCCCGGACGGGCTGTACGCTTTCGTGGTGAATTTCAATCTGCACGGCGAGATGGTGCCGTCGTCGGTCTCGGTGGTGTACACCCCGACCAACACCGAGGTCGCCCGAACCGAGACCTGCACCATGCCCCACGGCAGCCGGATCACGGCGGACGGCCTGCACCAGTACTCCGCGTGCATGATGGATGATCAGCTGGTCGAGATCGACACCCGGACCTTCGACGTCTCCCGGCGCTTCGGGCTGGGCAAGGGCCGCGAGGGGCCCATCGCGGTCACGCCCATGGCGGAGGGGGATCACGCGCACCACGCGAGCGCCCTGGCCGCGGCAACCTGCTCGCCCACCTGGGCCCAACCGTCCGCCGACGGGAAGCAGGTCTATGTGGCGTGCAACAAGGCGGACGAGATCGTCGAGATCGCCCAGGTGTCCTGGACCATCACGCGGCGCTTCCCGACGGGGCGCGGTCCCTACAATCTCGCGGTCACGCCCGACGGCCGGCTCTTGTTTGCCACCCTCAAGCAAGGCGGCTCCGTCCAGGTGTTCGATCTGGCAGCGGGCACGAGCATGCTGCAGACCAAGAGCTCCACCACCGTTACGCACGGCGTCGCCATCTCCCCGGATTCCCGCTACGCCTTCGTGAGCAACGAAGCCGTGGGCGCCGCCCCCGGGAAGGTAGACGTGTATGATCTCCGGGCACTCACCCGCGTGGCGTCGGTGAATGTCGGGCAGCAGGCCAGCGGGATTGCGTTCTGGAGGATGGAACCGCCGTCCCGCTAGTTCCTGTGCCGCAGAAGACCAGCCGACATCGGGCCGACCAGACCCTCAAGCTTGCCAGACCCGAATTCCGTCTCGGCGAGGGCAAGATTAGCGGCGTCCTCGCCGTGTTCCTTGGCTGGTTGGGACTGGGTGCCGTGGTCGCGCTCCACTTCCCTGAATTCTTCAGCACCCCGAGCATGCGGTCGGTTTACCCCATGGGGATCATCCGTCTCCTGATCGACATCGTACTGTTCGCGGCGTTCGGACTCGCTATCGTGAGCCTGGCGCTGAGTCAGGCGAAATCGCGCGGCTTGCTAGGCCTGAGCCTTGCCGCGCTCGCGACCGTGCTGGGTGGCTCGCGCGTTCCCATCGAAGGGCCAATCCCCACGACGCCCTACGTGGCCCTCGACTGGTTCCTGCTTTCGATCTTCTTGTTGGCGCTGGTGTTCGTCCCGCTGGAACGGCTGTTCGCGCGCGTCAGGCAGCGAGTGTTCCGCAAGGGATGGCGCACGGACTTGGCACATTTCGGCGTGAGCCATCTGCTGGTCCAGGTCACGGTGTTTCTGACCATGCTCCCGGCGGCGTTCTTCTTCCACTGGGCGATCAGCGACCGGTTCCAGGCCGCTGTTGCATCGCAGCCGCCTTGGCTCCAGTTCATCGAGACCCTATTCGTGGCAGACCTCTTCGCCTACGTCGCCCACCGGTTGTTTCACGAGATCCCGTTCCTCTGGAGGTTTCATCAAATCCACCACTCGAGTGAGCTACTCGACTGGCTGGCCGCCTCGCGGCTCCACGTGGTGGACATCGTCCTCACCCGGGCCTTCGGCTTTCTCCCACTCTACATCCTGGGGTTCTCGAGCACGGCGATCTACGCGTACCTCACTTGGGCCTCGTTCCAGGCGATCTTCATCCACGCGAACGTTCGCTTCAAGTTCGGCCCCCTGCGCTATTTGATCGCGACGCCCCAGTTCCACCACTGGCATCATAGCGCCGCGCTCTACAACAAGAACTTCGCCGTGCACCTCCCGGTTATCGACCAGGTGTTCGGGACGTTCCATCTCCCGGGGGACGATTGGCCGGACGTGTACGGCATCGAAGGCAGCCCTGTTCCCGACGGCTACGTGAAGCAGCTCGTCTATCCGATCGCGCCGGGGAAGCCCCGGCCGCCGGCCAGGTAGCCGGCCCGCCTGCACCAGGGAAGCACCATGGACTTCGACCTGACGACCGGCATGGCAGTCCTTGAACGCACGCCGCGCACCCTGCGTGCGATGCTCGCGGGGCTCCCGCCCACGTGGACCGACGCGACCGAAGGCCCGGAGACGTGGAGCCCATACGTCATCGTGGGCCATCTGATCCACGGCGAGCGCACCGACTGGATCCCGCGTGCGCAGCTCATCCTCGCCCAAGGCCCACAGCGCCGCTTCACGCCCTACGACCGCTTCGCTCAGTTGCGCGAGAGCCAGGGTAAGTCCCTCGCCCAATTACTCGACGAGTTCGCGCGCCTGCGGACCGAGAACCTGGCCATCCTCGGTGGATGGCGCCCGACTGATGCTCAGCTCGCCCTTGAGGGGGAGCATCCTGAGTTCGGACCGGTCACACTGCGTCAATTGCTGGCCACCTGGGTGGCGCACGACTTGGGGCACGTGGCACAGACGGCCCGCGTCATGGCGAAGCAGTACCGTCAGGCGGTCGGTCCCTGGCGCGCGTATCTCCCGGTAATGGACCGCTGAAATCGTCCGATGCGGCGGTGGCGACGGATGTCACCCGGCGCTGGTAGCCGCAGTATTGACACCACGGGCCAGATGTGGGAGTGCTTTCGTGAGCACCGGCTCAATTAACAAGTTCGCCCGACTGGCTCACGAGAGATGGCCAGCGGACGCACCAGCTGGAAGGCGCCGTGATTGGCGGCGCCGCGTTCGGTTTTCTAGGAGCGATCACGGGCCTGGGACTCTGCCACTTTGACGACCCGTGCCCTCACCCGGCGCCGTTTGTCATTGGAGGCTTTGTCCTCGG
>DASWGV010000214.1:0-12949 GCA_036393515.1 Gemmatimonadales bacterium
CGGAAGTTCACCCCACCCCCCGACAGGCCGCGTTGGGTGGACACGTGCGGGCTCAGTCGCAGGAAGTCATACAAGTCCCGGTTCGCGGTCGGCAGCCGCCGCAAGGTGGAATCCGAGATCACGTTGGTCACGCCCGTCCGGAACCGCGAGAAGGCGGGAGATCGCTCGGCCGCCACGGTGATGCCTGGCAGTACCACGGCGGCGGCCGCCAGCTGGAAGTCCACCCGGAGGGTCTGTCCCAGTCTCCACCACCGGAACATGAGCCGCCGCTGAGCCCCGCCTGAGGGCCACATGAGGCCCCGCCGTTAGTGTGCATGCGCGTTCCGGCCCAACGAGGTCGGGCGCGACCCGAGACGCACACTTCGTGGAAGGCGGTGGCGCATGTCGGCAGCGAGACGGACCCGGCACACTTCCGGGCGGCTGGTCATCCTGGGCGCCGTCCTGGCGGCCGCGGGGTGTCAGGACCCACTGGACTTCCTCTCAGCCCCACCCCCGACGCAGGGCCGGCTGTCGGTAACCACCGTGACCGCGGGTGGAGAGTTCGACGCCGACGGGTACCTCATCCGGGTGAGCAGGGACATCGCCGGGTCGGTCGATCTGAACGCCAAAGGGGCGGCCATCGACCTCAACGCCACGCGCCACCTCTACGCTCTCGCGCCCGGCGACCTGCGCGTGGACCTGATGGATGTCGCAGCCAACTGCTCCGTTGGGGAAGGCACCCAGCAACTCGCGACCATCGTGGCCGACGCCGAGGCGTCCGTGAGATTCACGCTGACGTGCATGCCACGGCCCGGGACAGCCCCTGCCCGACTCCTGTTCGCTCAAGCTGGCCTCAATACGCAAGTCTACGCCGTGAACGCGGATGGGACAGCGCCGTCCCAGCTCACCAGCGACGAATTCGAGAACCATAGCCCCGCCATGTCGCCCGATCGCAGTCGAATCGCCTTTGTCAGCGATCGGGACGCCCCGCTCGTCACGTATTACGACCCGTTCGAAGGCGACTTTGCGTACCGCGACGGGCGGGACATCTACGTGATGAACGCGGACGGGTCGGCAATCAGGCGTCTGACCACCGGTGGCAGTAATGGCGATCCCGCCTGGTCGCCGGACGGAACGAGGATCGCGTTCGCCGGTGCCCCTGGGATCCGCATCGCCCCGGCGGACACCACCAGCATCGAGTTGACCAACACCCCGGGGGACGCCTCCCCGTCCTGGTCCCCTGACGGAAGCCGAATCGCCTTCACCAGGGTGGATCGCACTCCTGGCGTGCCGGAAACAACCCGCATCTGGATCGTCAACACGGACGGAAGCGGGCTCGCGCCCCTGACCGACTCTTACAGCACCGGCCCGGTGTGGTCGCGTGACGGCGGCAGGATTGCCTTCACGCGGCTGACGGCCGCCGACCGGGGCGGCCAGGTCTACGTCATGAACAGCGACGGCTCGGATCCGGTCCGGCTGACCAGCGGCGACCTGCAATGGCAGGCGGGCGGCTACTCGGCGGACGGCCGGATCGCGCTCCTCGCGACGCGGCACTGGGATTCGGACCTTGAACGCGGCGGGATTACACCTGGAGCATCTACTTGATGGACGCCGGCACCGGCGCCATGACGCGGCTAACAGCCGGCCCGCGGGTCTACGAGAGCTCGCCGACGTTCTGGCCAGAGCCGTAACCGGAGGGGCCAATGACTCGGCTTGGTGCTGCGCACATCGGTATGCGGCGGACCTGGTTCATGAAGTGCGTGGCCGCGGTTCCTCCGGCCGTCGCGCACTGGGGCGGAGTCGAGCCCGACATTGCCACGAGTTGCGTTGCGATCGTAACGCGGAGATGAGGTGTCAGATGAAGGCATCATGGATCTGCAGAACCCTGTTGGCGGGCGTGCTCGTCCTGGCCGCAGCCGCGTGCCGCGACCCCGGCCCGCTCGCGCCGGCCTCGCCGGTGGCTTTCGTGGCGGTGACACCGGACTCGGTCACGATCGCTCCAAACGACACGACGCGCCTGGTCGCCACGCCCCGGGATGCGGAGGGACACGCGCTCACGGGCCGGGCGGTGATCTGGTCTACCAGCAACGCGGCGATCGCCACAGTCACGGGAGGCCTCGTGACCGCCCGGGTGTTGGGTGCGGCGACGATCACCGCGACGGCCGAGGGGCGGAGCGGCGCCGCGGTCATCTCGGTCGTCACACCGGTAGCCTCGGTAACGGTGTCCCCATCCGCTCCGACGCTCGCACCAGGCGACACGGTCCAGCTCAGGGCGGACGCATGGGACGCCGCCGGTAACCTGCTGGCCGGTCGAACGGTGGTGTGGTCAAGCAGCGACCCGGCCGTGGCCCCGGTTTCGCCGACCGGACTCGTCAAGGCGGCAGCAGCGGGCTCAGCCACCATTACCGCCAGGGTCGGGCGTCAATCAGCGAACGCGAGCGTTGAGGTGGCTCAAGGTCCGATCACCTTCGCCAGCGTGAGCGCCGGCGGAGCGCACACGTGCGGGCTCGACGTGAACGGCGTCGCGTACTGCTGGGGTGCGAACAACGGCGGCCAGCTCGGGAATGGGACATTGGCCACAAGCGTCACACCCCGTCGGATCGTTGGAGATCTGCGGTTTTCGTCGTTGACCGCGGGCCAGCACTACACCTGCGGTCTCACCGCGGCTGGCGCGGCGTACTGCTGGGGCGACAACACCTGGGGTCAGCTCGGGAACGGCACGCTCCTCGTCGGCGACAGCTGTCCCGGCTTCTCCATCGGCCTCTGCAGTACGGTTCCCGTAGCGGTGACCGGTGGGCACAGCTTCGTCGCGATCGCTAATGGTTACGACCACACCTGCGCTGTCACGACGGCGGGGCAGGCATTCTGCTGGGGTTGGGGGGACGTAGGCGTGCTGGGTGCCGACGTGAGCCCGTGCAACGACTTTCCCGCTACACCAGGCTGCAGCAGCGTCCCGATACTAGCAGACCACGGTACGCCGTACGTCGGGATCGTGGCCGGGTTCGAGCACACCTGCGGCCTGCGTCCCGGGGGCGCGGCGTACTGCTGGGGCCACGAGCACAACGGGCAGCTGGGCACGGGGTCCGACGTCCTTGGAGGGCCAACCGCACGCGCCGTCACAGGTGGCCTGCTCTTCACCGCGCTGTCTGCCGGCGGCAACAGCAGCTGTGGCGTCGCGGTCGGTGGCGTCGCCTACTGTTGGGGTGAGAACAACGTCGGTCAGTTGGGCGACCAAACCACCGTCAATCGTCTGGCGCCGGTCGCGGTCTCCGGGGGCCTGAGCTTTACGTCCGTCGCGGTCGGCGGGGGCGTAACGCTGAACCACAGCTGCGGACTCGTGTCGGGCGGGGCCGCCTATTGCTGGGGGTCGAACTCCGTCGGGCAACTCGGCGATGGGACCCCGACCGGCCGCACGGCGCCCGGAGCCGTCGCGGGCGGGCTGCTGTTCGGCTCGATCACGGCGGGCGGTGAGCATACCTGCGGTCTCACGTCAAACCAGGTTGCGTTTTGCTGGGGCGCGAATGACGGTCGGCTCGGTAATGCATCCACCGCCGGAAGCAACCTGCCCGTCCGAGTCGCGAGGCAACCGTGACAGCGCTCCTGTCGTCGTTTCGCGACCGCGCCACCTACGGAGGCGCGCTGTGTGGCGCCCTGGCCGCCGCTCGTCGCTGCGCAATCATTGCCGTCCTGGTCGCGATCGTGACCTCCTGCGGAGACGGCGTGTCGCCAATCCAACCAGCCCTCCCACCGCTCGTGCGCACCGTCGTTGTCCGGCCCGAATCGGCGACGGTGGTTGTCGGCGCGATGGCGCAGCTCACCGCATCCGCGCTCGATTCGCGACACAGGCCGGTCAGCGGGCGAGCCGTCGTGTGGTCGAGCCGGGACAGTTCGATCGTGAGCATGTCCGCATCCGGCATGGCCTACGGGCTCGTTCCCGGGCGGGCGACCGTGATCGCCACGATCGATGCGATGCACGACTCGGCAGTCGTCATCGTGACGGCCTCGGCGTGGGACATCGCCTTTGTCGATGCGCAGTTTACACAGGCAGTACAAGCGAACGACAATTCGATTCCCATCGTTCTGGGCGGGAATGCGGCCGTCGTCAACGTGCTGCTGCGTGCGACGCCTGCGGCCCAAGGACCCGCGCGAGTCGTGCTGAGACTCTTCAACGCGGCGGGCACCCTGGTCCGTGCCGATACGGCAGTGTGGCTGACGCCGGCCGTGGTGGATTCAGCGAGTTATCTCGCACCGGATATCCAGTTTCGCCTTCCGGCGTCCGTGCTTGGACCCGGGATGCGGTGGCAACTGGTGCGGGATCCAGCGGGACTAGCGCCTGACGACTCGGCGGCGAATGACGTGCTGCCGCGCCAGGGAACCGCCGCGCTCGCGACGATTGCCGTGCCGCCGCTGAGGATCCGGTTTATGCCCGTCGTGTTGACCGCGCATGACAACGTGACGGGTCTCGTATCGTCCGCCGCGCTCTCCGTCTATATGCAGACGATCGAGAGCATCTTTCCGCTCGGCGCGATCGACGTTGCGGTTGGGGCGCCATTCGCGAGCGATGAGTCGTTTGTGCCCGTCGACTTTGACGGCGATCACATCGGTGCCATTCTTGGTCAACTCGATCTTGCGCGCCTCGTCGATCCGGATCCGTCGACGTACGTGATCGGCGTCGTGCAGGCGCCGACGGATTATCGCTGGTGGACCAACGGCATGGGATACATTCCGCTGTCAGGGCAGGCCATTGGCCCAGGCACGCGCACCGCCGTGTTCACTTCCAACGACGTGTTTTCGGACGCGCAGTTCACCCGCATCGTCGCCCACGAATTGGGGCACAACTTCGGCCGGTACCACTCTCCGTGTGGCGGAGCCCAGGGCCCCGACCCGTCGTATCCGTACAGCGGTGGCGTCGTTGGCGTCCCGGGCCATGACGTGCGATCGTGGGCCGTGGGGCGGACGACGCAGGCTCTCGCACTGGCGCCAACCCTTGGCGACGTGATGGGCTATTGCTCGCCGAGTTGGATCAGCGACTACACGTACCAGCGCATCGCTGCCTTCCGCGGTGAGAGGTCGTTGGCGATCGCGGCGACACAGCGCGCCACGCGCGTGCTGATCGTGCGCGGCACGGTCATAGAGGGGGGCGGCGTCACGCTTGCCCCCGTCTTGACGCTCCACGCGCGGGCAGCCCGCCCCGAGCGCACGGGCCGCTACCATCTTGTAGGACGCTCCGCTGGTGGACGCGTCCTGTTCGCCCGCGACTTCGAACCATCCACGATCGATCACGCACCTGGGCGCGGGCATTTCACGTTCGCCATTCCGGTGACCGCGGAGATGGAAGCCGCGCTCGCGACCATCTCGGTGGTGGGCCCCGCAGGCACGGCACAGATTGACGCTGCGCCGCCCGGTGCCGCGGCGGCGGCCGCGCCGGCCGCGCGACCGGTCCAACGTGCAGCGGGAGGTCTCGTGAGCGTGTCGTGCGCAAGCCCCGCCGCGCGGGCGGCCCTCCTCCTTGATGCACGGACCGGCGCCGTGTTGGGCGCTGCGACGGGGGCTACCGCGCGTGGGATCCCAAGCGCGGGGACGCCGCTTACGCTCGTGTGTAGCGACGGACTGCGAACCACGCGGGCGCCGGTAGTCGCTCCCTAATCGCGCGTCACACCAGGTCGCGCACTGAGGATCAACCACGGTGTGGCGGGGAGTGACTACCTCTCCGGTGGTACGCTCCACGCCTGGACTAGAAGGAGTACCGGGCTGCCAGTTGGATCTGGTAGTATGACTCCGGACTGTCCGTGTTGTATGGCCGGAAGGCGGGATCGAACCGGAAGATCGGCTGCGCATCCGGGAGCGCTGACGCCGTCTGCCCCACATGACTGAGGGGTGCGGTGTCGGGCGTGCGAACCAGGCCCCAACTCGGGCTCAACAGGTTGAGCAGGTTGAACACCTGAATCTCCACCGAGAGCGCGTGGCCCCGCGGCGCGGGCAAGGCCTGGCGAAGCGCCAGCGCCGTGGTGTGCACCCACGGCGCCCGGCAGCTGTTGCGCTCTGCGATCCGGCCCCGCTGGCGGCGCAGGCAAGGCGTTTGGTCAATGAATGCGTCGAACGCCACTTGTTGACTGAGGACGGTGTCCGGTGAACCGGCGAAGCGGATTTCCGCGGTGTCCGCTGAGTTCCGTGGCACGTAGATCGGATCGTTCAGATTGGTGCCGTCGGCGTTCAGGTCTCCGGCGCTCAGGTTCCCGGTGGCGGTGTAGGTGAATGGTGTACCCGACCCTCCCACGTAGTAGAAAGAGACATCAGTCCTCCAGCGCGACCACGGCATGGCGTACGAGCCGGCGATGACGACCCGATGGGGTTGGTCGAACTCAGAGATCCCGAGCTCGAGTGCGTCATGACGGCCGGATAACGCCCGTCCGCGCCAGTTGTTGATCGCGATGGGGTTGAGCGGGGTCTGCACATCCCGCACCTGCGAGTAGGCATAGCCGAGCGTCGCCTGGAGCCGATCTGAGAAACGCTTCTCGAGTTGCGCGACCAGCTCGTAGGAGTGATTCCGCGAGTGGCTGGCCAGGTCAATGACCTGGGGGAACCGGTTGGAGACAAGGTTGGCGAACGCCCCGCCCCGAAGAGAATCGAATGTGCCGTACAGCACTCGGCCATGACGATCGGTACCGACCGGGCCCCTAAGGTTTTGATTGATGAAGAGCACGTCGCGTAGCATCCGGGTGTAGACACCCTCCAGGCTCGCGACGACCTCCCATGGCAGCCGGCGGTCGTACCCGAGCGACACGCGCAGGGCACGCGGGAAGGCGAGACGCCGGTCCAACAGGTTGACCGGACCCATTTGGAAGCTCGAGTCGTTGGCGCAAGCGGTGGGTGCGTCCTGGTAGAGGGGTGTAAACGCGGGGGCCGGGCCAAAGTCGGATGGCCTGGTACCGCATTGGAGTGTCCGGACGCCCTCCCCGTAGTTCCTGAAGGCGTTCACCCACCAGTTCCACGGCGGTGGCCCCACAAAGAGCCCGACCCCCGCGCGGGCCTGGTTACGCTGGTCACCGGTGACATCCCAGTTCACGCCCAGCCGGGGTGACCAGAGCACGTCGGTCGCTGGCAGCACGTCGGTGCGCCGCTGAAACAGAGAGTCCACCGTCGCGGCGTACGGAGGCCTGCCGTGCATCACGGGAAGGTCCGCTCGAAGGCCGGCGATCAACGAGATCCGGTCACCCACCTCCCACTGGTCGGTGGCATGCACCCCGTAGAGCGCACCGGAAAACCGTCCCGTGCCGCCGCCGAAGTCCCTGGCGAGGGTAAAGCTCGAGGCCACACCCTGCTCCAGGGAGTCGAGGCTGGCGAACTCCCATTTCCCGAGGGCGTTGAAGACGCCAGTCTGTTCGACGTGGTAAAGCTCCACCCTGGCGCCGAGCGTGAGGCGATGCGTTTTCCCCAGCAGCAACGTGAGGTTGTCCCGGAACTCCAGGCCGTGCTGGCTGACCGACCCACCCACGTTTTCGTTGGTCCCGGCCAGAAGGGAACTCGGCCCGGCGCCGCTGAGCAGCGGAGCATTAGCGAGGACCAGCGGCTGCACCACGCTGGGCTCAAAGGTGAGCGGACCGGCGAAGTGACGGGCGATCAGCTCGTTTGCTGCGCCGTTGGAGAAGCTGGCGTAGAACCGGGCGGCGGTTACGTACGACCGGCTACCGTTGTGCCAGGCGTAACTGGACAGGGGGAACACGCCCTGGGGCAGAGGGAACACCCCCGGCCTCGACACCCGCTCGAAGCGGTCGTCGCGCACACGGGAATGAATGTGCTCGAGCACCAGTCTACTACCGCGCCCGGGAAGCCTCACGTCGAGGCGAGCGAAAAGGTTGGCCAGGGGATTGCCGTTGCTAACCGCGCCAGCGGAGCCCGGCTCCAGACCGTAGGAGCGCAGCAGCGCGGCGAACCGGTTGATGTCCGCCACGTCGACCGGGACCGGCGCGCCAGCCGAGTCTGCCTGCCCCACGAAAGGACCGCTCGCGGGCCGGGTGTAGTGCTGCAGCTCCGTCGCGAGAAAGAAGTGCGCCCGATCGCGCACGATTGGCCCCCCGAGCGAGAATCCATATTGGGCCCGCTGATACGGGGCGCTGCGAAGGAACGCGACATCTCGAGCCAGTTGCTCGTTGCGGAAGAAACCGTACGCGCTGCCTTGGAATTCATTGGTGCCGATTTTGGTCACGGCATTCACCGAAACCCCGGCGAAGTCCCCCTGCCACACGTCGTGCGGCGAGAGCAGCACCTGGTACTCCTTCACCGCCTCAATCGGGATCAGCTTCCCCCCGGCGGCCGTTCCCACCGGCAGTGCGCCGAACAGCGCCTGCGCGCTCGCCCCGTCAATCAGCACCCGATTGAAGCGAAAGTTCACCCCACCACCGGACAGGCCGCGTTGGGTGGACACGTGCGGGCTGAGGCGCAGGAAGTCATACAAATCCCGGTTCGCGGTCGGCAGCCGCCGCAAGGTGGAATCCGAGATCACGCTGGCGATACCGGTCCGGCCGCGGGAGAAGGCGGGAGATCGCTCGGCCGCCACGGTGATGCCCGGCAACATCACGGCGGCCGCGGTCAGCCGGAAGTCCACCCGGAGGGTCTGTCCCAGCATGAGGAAGAGGCTGTCACTCACTTGCTCCTGGAAACCCGCGGCTCGCGCCTTGACGGCATAGGGGCCGCCAACTTCGAGTCCCTGGACCAGGAACCTGCCGTGGCGAACCGGGCCATGCGCCGTGAACCCCGTGGCACGATGGACCACGAGTACCTCACCGCTCGCGACCGAACGGCCGTCGGCGCCGGTGACCGCGCCACTAATGGCGGCGGTCGCCAGTCCCTGGGCCCTGAGCTGGCTCCAGCCCGTTCCGATCCACATGAGCAGGGTAACAACAGCCAACGCGCTGGCCGGAGACCTAATCGAGCTTATCCCACGGGCATGACGCGGCGACGGGAGGGGACAGCGGCGACGTACCGCGGACGCGCGTCCATCGCGGTCGCTCAGGAGCGCCGGCGTTCCAGCCGCGCGAGTTCCGTCCGCACGCTGTCCACGGCCGGCTGGAGGGAGGGTTCCGGATTGGACCGAAGCGTAAGATAGTGCCGGTAGGCGGCGATCGCGCCGACGGTGTCTGCGGTGAGCGCCGCCAGACGGCCCTCTTCCCGCAGATAAGTGGATAGGTATTGCGGGGGGAATAACCCGCGGCCGCGGCGGACCGCCGCGAGGGCCCCCGGCAGGTCGCCTGCCCGCTCGTGCAGACGGGCGGACACGAGGTTGATGAACTGCGGCAGCGTACAGCAGCCGAGCAGCGCCGTCGAGTCGAGCCTGGCCAGTGTAGCCACAGCCTCGGGCCGCTTCAAGGTCCCGGCCAGCAGCGCCTCCAGCAACACCGCTTGTGGGACCCGGCCCCCGCGCCGATGGAGCTCCACGGCCTCCGCAGCGCCGGTAGTGTCGCCATGCCACAGTCGCCACAGCGCGAGCGAAAAACTGCGATACGCAAGGAGGCCCAGATCCCGAGCCTGGGGACTCCCTCTCGCCGATGGGCTGAGACTGGACTCGAACGCGCGCGCCGCACTCGTCCCGGCCAGGGAATCGCCGTCCCACCAGAGCGCATACCGGAGAGCGTATCCGTGGAAGAGTCCCGAATTGGGGTCCACCTCGCGCTTCAGTCGCATGAGCTGGAGCGTACGGTCCGGTTGCCCGCGGTTGAGTGCGAGAAACCCCGCGTACCAGAGCACAATCTGTCGCTGGTTCCTCTCATGGGTTCGGCCCAGAACGACCGAGATCGCCCTCTCCGCATCCTCCAGCGCAATGCCAAGCATCTGGCTGGTGCGCGCGATCCGCACCAGTATCCCCAGGTCGAGATCAGCGAACCGCGATCGAATGGTGCGCAGCGCGGTCTCATCGCGCCGAACCGCGGCGCCGAGCCATCGGACATATTCGGCCTCCTCGGCGAGCGAGTCTTGCGCCAGATAGCGTGCCTGCAAGCGGCGTAGCGTCGCGGTGTCGCGCTCGAGTGCCGCGATCTCGACCAGCCCGGTGATCGGGCTCAGGAAAGCGGAATCCAGCTCGAGCGCGTGCTGGAAGCTCGCACGCGCCCGCGCGCGGGAGTCGGCCAGACCGATCGCGAGCCCCTGACTCAGCAGCACGGACCCCAGCGTGTAGTGCGCCTCCGGCCGGTCGGGCGCGGCCCGCACCGCCTGCTCCCAGTGGGCCAGCATCTCACGCGCGAAGCTGGGGTCAGGATGGCGCTCGCCGCGCAATGCAAGCAGCAGCGCCCGATCGGCCCTATTGAGGCGGTTGCGTCCGCGCCAGGCGAGCTCCATGGCCCGGTCCCACTGGTCCAGCTCGCTGCTCGACGTCGGGGCCCCACCGCCGAACTGGATGCCGCGCGTCCGGATGATGGAGTCTACCCCGAACGTCGTCCACCGAAAGAGCCAGCCCCTCGCCAGTGCCCACTCGACGGCGGCCAGCGCGAAGGTAGAGTCGTAATCCAGCGCGCGGGCAAAGTACCTGCGGGCCGAAGCGTCGTGGCCCAGACGGGACTCGGTGCGTCCCTGGAGGAAGGCGCGGAGAGCCGGCAGCGAGGTGGACGTGAGTGATGCGAGACGCCGCTGATCTTCGCCCGCCCGGAGCGCCAGGAGCGTTGAACCAAGCTGATCGATGAGCGCGAGCAAACTGTCCGCCGGGCGGGTCCGCCCGGTGACGGACGCACTGGCGCCCGTACGGCCGTCCGCGCTCGCAACCACGCGGGCGCTGACGATGATCTGGTCGGGTGGTGTGACCACCACCTCGCCCAGGAGCAACTGGCCGGCGCCGAGGCCGCGGGCAATCCTGACCAGGGCGTCCTGAGGTACGTCGCCGCCACCCGCGGCAGCCGTGGCCCTCCGCCACGCGCCGAGCGCCGTTCGCGGATCAACGGCCACCGGACCGCCCTCGCCCGTCAGCCGGGTGGCGAGCAGGTCGACCATCCCCTCCCGCAGGTAGAGCAGCGACGAGTCGGCGCTGGTGACGCGGAATGGCACCACCAGCACGCGGTTCGGGTCCACCGCCACGCGGGACGAGGACTCGGCGACGCGACGGGCCACCCATGTCCCGGCCAGCACCACGCCCGCGACCGCCGCGAAGCCGACCAGACGGTACCGAAGGCGGTAACGGAACGTGGCGGCGGGCGACAGAGCCGGGGTCGCAATCTGGTCCTGGGGGGAAGGCGGCGGGCGCGAAAGTCCCCCGCTCGGGCGCGGCACACCCTTGAACGGAATGCCCGGTTCGGCCTCGGCGCGAAGCTGGGCAACATATACCGTGACGGCGGGATCCGGCGCGCTCTCCAGCTCACGCCGGACGGTTGATTCGTACTGCCGCGCATACTGCAGCGCGGCGCCGAGATCACCGGACGCAGCCAGCGCACGAATGAACCCCATCGCGGCGCGACTACTGAGGGGGTCAACCTCGGCGAGCTGCCGCCACCACCGTGTGGCACCGGCGTGGTCGCCCGCCACACTCGCCTCGCTCGCGAGCCGCTCGAGCGCGCCTGCGTGTCGCGCGGCTAAACGTGCGCGCTCCGACTCCGCCCATCGCTCGAATTCCGGGGCGTCGTCCAGGTAGAAACCGCTGAGGAACGGTCCTCGGTAAACCGCCACCGCCTCGGCGGGGCGCCCGTTCGCCAGCGCCCTTTCGAATTCCACCACATCGCTGGCCACTACCGCGTCATTCAGCCGCAGCGGATCGGTGCCGATGAACGCCGACTCGCCCAGCTCCCGGCGCAGTACGTGGATCAGTTGCTCCAATGAGTGCCGGGCGGCACCAGCGGCACTCTCGGACCACAGGTACCCCAATAGTTGATCGCGGGTTAGGCCCCGATCGCCCGAAGCCGCGAGCAAAGCCAGGAACGCCTGCCGGCGCCGCTGGCGAGAGAGTCCGGACGCGGCTCCGCCCGCCAGCGTAAGCCCGCCAAAGGTCTCCAGTCGAAAACCTGAGGGTGGCATGAGGGACGTGTGAGCCAGCCCTGAGCCCGGGATGAGTGTCGAAGTCTATTCTACGGGCGCGGGTGGGGTCGGGCAATCAGTGGCTCGGCGTCACGAGCCGTAAAGGCATAAACAGTCAGTCGTTTCTACCGGAGGTGGACCATGCACCGAAGGACAATCCTCAGTCTTGCCACGGCCCTCGCATCCGTCGGCGTCCTCGCTTGCACGGACTCGGGCATCCCCGCGGCGCCAGCCGTGCTCGAGAGCGGCCCCCAGTTCACCGCCAGCGCCGGGGTCACGAACCTGACGCTGGTTCGAGCCAACGCGGGAGAGATCGACGCCGGATCGACGTACAACGACCTCGGGTTCGTGTCCAAACTCAAGACGCACGCCAATACGGACATCGTGGTGAACAACAACACGATGACCGCGGGCGGCACGTCCGGATGGCACACGCACCCCGCCATCACGATCGTCGCCATCAAGACCGGCGCGCTGACGCTGTACGACGGTGGTGACCCGCTGTGCCAGCCCAAGGTCTTCACGGCAGGCCAGGTCTTTGTGGAGTCAGGAAGTCACGTACACGTGGCGCGCAATGAAGGGTCCGTGCTAGCCGAGTGGTACACCACTTACATCGTGCCGGCCGGCGGTGCCACGCGCATCGACGCGCCCGCCCCGGGCAATTGCCCGTTCTAAGGAGCTCAACATGCCCTTCCGCAGTGCCGCGACGGGACTCGCCGCGACTTGTCTTCTGCTCTCCGGCCTGGCATGGGCCGTTGGATGTCAAACCGACCAGTTGCAGAGCCCGGCGAGTCCCGTTGCTTCCAGGCTCGCCTTCACCGTGCAACCGACCCCAACGACTGAGGGCATGGCCATCACGCCAGCCGTCCAGGTGACCGCCCAGGACAATTCCTGGAAAGCGGTCGCGGGCTTTACCGATAGCATCATGATCGCCCTTGGGGCGAACCCGAACGGCGGGACTCTCTCTGGAACGATCACC
>DASWGV010000215.1:0-1967 GCA_036393515.1 Gemmatimonadales bacterium
CGCTCAGCCCCTCCCGAGGACCGTTCTGCCACCGTCCCATGTGTTCTTGGAACACCCTGGCGAAGTGCGCCTGCCGGTGCAGCTCGTCTTCATCCCGGGAAGCATGGGCACCGCCTCCTATGTGCTGGCCGGCGCTGACGCGGCGCTCCAGCTCAGCTTCGGAAGCGCGTGTCACGGTGCGGGCCGCGACATGAGCCGGGGCGCCGCCAGGCGTCAAACCCGGGCACGACGTGCCAGGAGAGCTGGAAGCCCAAGGGATCGTGGTGCGGTGCCCGTCCACTGCGGAGTTGGCCGAGGAAGCGCCCCACGCCTACAAGGACGTGGAGCGCGTGGTCGACGTCGTCCACCAGGCCGGCTTGGCCCGCAAGGTGGCCCGGCTGCGCTCAATGGGAGTGGTCAAGGGATAGGAGGAGCCATGAGACCGTCACAGACCCCCTCGAGCCAGCGGGCGGTCATCGTCCCGGCGGACGGGGTGACGTTGCGGGGAGACCTGGTGGTGCCAGAGCGTGCTATCGGGATCGTGCTGTTCGCCCACGGAAGCGGAAGCGGCCGATTCAGTCCACGGAACCGCTTTGTGGCCTCCGTACTTCAGGCCACAGGTTGCGCCACACTGCTCTTCGATCTACTCACCGACGCCGAGGCGGCCGATCGGGTGCTGGTATTCGACATCGGATTGCTGGCCACCCGACTGCGCCAGGCCACGCGATGGCTCGAGACGGACGAGGAGTTGGCGGGTCTGCCGGTCGGGTACTTCGGCGCCAGCACCGGCGCCGCGGCGGCGCTGGTGGCGGCGGCCGAGTCACCGGCGATGATCCGGGCCGTCGTGTCCCGTGGTGGCCGGCCCGACCTGGCGGGAGACTATTTGCCGGCCGTGGAAGCACCGACCCTGTTTATCGTCGGCGGCGCGGACACCGGGGTGGTCGAGTTGAACGAGGGCGCCCTCAAGCGTCTGCGATGCACCAAGAAGCTCGAGATCATTCCGGGCGCGACCCATTTGTTCGAGGAGCCCGGAGCGCTGGAAGAGGTCAGTCGGCTGGCGGCGGACTGGTTCGCACTCCATCTCGCATCGCGCTGAGCGCTGCGACGCCCTCTTAGAAATACGTGGCCACGGAGAGCAGCAGTCCGGCTTCCTGGCTCACGTTGTTGAACCGGTCCCGCCGGGCACCCCGCAGGTAGTTGAGCTTGATGGCGGTGTCCTGCGTGGGACGAAAGTTCAGGCCCAGGCTCACGCGCAGCACATCGTCGCCCGGAATGTCGGCATCGAAGTCCACCAGATCGAGCCGCACCGCGCCGGCGAATTGGGAGCTCGGCATGGTGGACACCCACCCGCGCCCGAAGGATCGGAGGGCCTGGACATAGAGGCCACGCTGGCGCTCGGCGTAGATCCCCCGTAATCCCGGAACCATGGCGATTCGGGCCAAGGCGGCCTCGCCCTGAAGTTTCACACCTGCCAGTGTTGCCTCGCCGTCCGCCGCCCAGATAGAGAGGTTCCGACGCTCGTCAATCTGATTGCCGTCCACGGAGAAGACGTTCCAAGCACCCCGATGTCCGGACAACCCGATCTCGTAACCGACACGCGGGCTGTAGGCCACCCGGCCCACGAAGGCGGCGGACCCGTTGTTGTCTTCCGCATTGTCTCGACCGAGCGGGATGCGGGTGCCCGCCGGCGAGCGGACCACCAGGCCGTCATGGAAGCCGTTAACGGCGTAGACCTCATAGGTGAGGCGGGCCGCCCCGCCCAGGCCGATCAGGCCGAAGGCGCCAAGCCCCGGCTCGGAGAGCGCGACGCCCATTAGCTCAATGGCGACCAGCGGCCGATCGGTGAACTCGTTGCGGGGACTATCATGGGCGAGATTGAACTTGCCAAGCGGTGACAAGAGCATGCCGGCCCGCAGCGAAAACAACGGATGAATCCCCACATCTATCGCGGCGTACTCCAGCCGGATCTCCTCGGTGCCGTCCTCGAA
>DASWGV010000216.1:0-4203 GCA_036393515.1 Gemmatimonadales bacterium
CATCGGGCGCGGGCGGCGGCTGGGCGGCTGGCCGAGTTCCCTGACTTCTTCAATGCCGCTCGCGCCACGTTGCGGGACTGCCCGCGCGTGTTCGTGGAGACGGCGGTGCGGGTGGCGGGCGGCGCGGAAGCCGTGCTCCAGGAAGTAGGCCACCATCTCCGGCCAGAGGACGACACCGGATTCACCGACATCCAGATTCGGGCCGCTGAGGCGTTACGCGGGTTTCGGCGGCATCTGGAGCAGGACCTGCGTGAGACGGCGGAAGGTGCCTATGCCGTTGGGGAGGACGCCTTCAACTTCCGGCTGCACTACGAACACGCCCTCCGAAGCACCGCGCCGGAGCTCTGGCGGTATGGGCAGGCGCTCACCGACGAGATCGAGGCTGAACTCGCGCAATTCGCGCGGCAGCTCGACGGCGGACGCTCGTGGCAGGATCTGGTGGACCGCCTGCGCGGCGAGCATCCCACCGCGGGCCATCTGGTGTCGGCCTACGCGGCGGAGATGGATCGGGCCCGCCGGTTCGTGGCGGATCGCGAGCTGGCCGCTATCCCCTCGGGTCCGTTGGACGTGGTGGAGACGCCCAGCTTTCTGAAGCCGTTGATCCCCTACGCGGCCTATCAGCCGCCCGGAGCCCTGGCGGCGGACCGGACCGGCTGGTTTTATGTGACGCCGCCGGACAATGGGGAGCCCGCGGACCAGGCGGAACGGCTCCTGCGGGATCATTGCGTGCACGAGTTGGCGTCCACCTCGCTCCACGAGGGTTATCCGGGCCATCACCTCCATTTCCTCACCGCTCAGGCGCTGGACCGGCCGCTACGCCGTTTGCTCGGCACGCCGGTCATGATCGAAGGGTGGGCGCTCTATTGCGAGGAGATGATGGAGGAGGAGGGCTTCTACCGCACGCTGGAGGAGCGGTTTTTCCGGCGGGTGCATCTCCTGTGGCGGGCGTTGCGCATCATGGCGGACGTCGGCCTGCACACGCGTGGCATGCCCTTTGAGGAGGCGGTGAACCTGCTGGTGGATCGGGTGCACTTTGAACGGGCCAACGCGGAAGCGGAAGTGCGACGCTACTGCGCCTATCCGGCCTACCAGCTGTGCTACGCGGTGGGCCGGCGGGAGCTGCGGTCCTTGCGAGCCGCGTTTCGCTCCGCCGCCGGTCCGGACTACACCCTCCGCAAGTTTCACGACGCGGTGATGCGCTACGGGACGCTGCCCGTCAGCTTGGCGAGGTGGGGGATGGGGCTGGATTCCTGAGCAAGGCGTTCCCCGCCTCTCCGTCCTCTGCGGTGGATAGTGATCAGCTGAACCCCCGTCCGGCGTCCTCCCGCCTCCCGCCGGTCGTCAAATCGCTCGGTGCCGTCTCGTTCCTCAATGATCTCGCCAGCGAGATGGTCTATCCGCTCCTGCCCGCTCTGGTGACGCGGGTGCTGGGGGGTGGGGCGCTTACCCTCGGAGTGCTGGACGGCGCCGCGGATGCCTCGGCGGCGTTGGCCAAGCTCTGGTCCGGCTGGGTGGCGGATACCCGCGGATGGCGGCGACCGCTGGTGGTGCTGGGCTACGCGGTGGCCGCCGTCGCCCGGCCGCTCACCGCGCTCGCTGGGGCGGGATGGCAGGTGGTGGCTCTCCGGGTGGCGGATCGCCTGGGCAAGGGGATGCGCACGCCGCCCCGGGACGCGGTGATCGCGGACGCGACCGCACCGGAGATCCGCGGGCGCGCCTTCGGGTTTCACCGGACCATGGACCATGCGGGCGCCATGGTGGGGCCGCTGGTTGCCACGGCGCTCCTGACCCTGGCAGGCCTGAGTCCGTCGGCGGTCATCGCCTGGGCGGCGGTACCGAGCGCGTTTGCGGTGATGGTGGCGTGGGTGGCGCTAAGGAGAGAAAAAGCGGTGGCCGATCCCGACGCCCGCGGACCCGAGCCCCGTCCGTCGGCCGCGGACGTCTCTGGTCGCCCACCGTCGCCTTCGCTCGCGCCCCCTCGTCCCCCCTCGTCCCTCCTTGCCCTGGTGGTCGTATTCGCCTTTGCCCGCCTACCAGAGACCCTGTTCATCCTCCGGCTCCAGGATCTGGGTGTCGCGATCGGGCTCATCCCGATGATCTGGGCCCTGCTGCACGTGGTCCGCACGGCGGCGAGCTACCCGGGGGGCTGGCTGTCGGACCGAGCCGGGCCCGGTCCCGCGATGCTGGTAGGCTGGCTGCTTTACGGGATGGTCTGCGTGGGTCTGGCCCGTGCAGGCTCCGCGGTGGTCGGGATGGCGTGGTTCCTGGTATTCGGATTGGTAGCGGGCGCCACGGAGTCCGCGGAGCGGGCGCTGATAGCAGGGGTCAGCGGACCGGCGCGGCGGGGGCGGGCGTTTGGGGCGTACCACGCGGTGGTGGGCGTGGCGGCGCTGCCGGGGGGAGTGCTGTTCGGTCTGGTCTATTCCCGGGTATCCGGTACCGCGGCGCTGTTGGCGAGCGCCGCTCTGGCCGGGGCGATCGTGCTGGGGGCGTTGATGCTGGGACGGCAAGGAGGGAGGGTGGGCAGGACGCCCAGCCCTTGATCCGGGGCCCCCGTCGAGCGATGCTCAAGGCCCCTTTCGACGAGGACCCTAGGATGAAACTTCGCACATGGATGCTGGTGGCCCTGGCGGCCACGCCGAGCGCCACGCTGGCGCAGCAGATGCAGATGCAGGGACATGCGGGCAGCGTGGCGTCCATCCGGCCGCTGCATGATATGGCCAAGGGCTGGCTGATCCGCTCTGCCGAGCTGATGCCTGAGGAGAACTACGCATTCAAGCCGACGCCCGACGTCCGCTCCTTCGGCCAGCTGGTGGGTCACGTGGCGAACGCGAACTACCTGTTCTGTTCCATCGTGAAAGGCGAGCAGAGTCCCAGCGGCGCGGATTTCGAAAAGACCACGTCCAAGGCCGCGCTGGTCCAGGCAGTCAAAGACGCCTTTGCCTATTGCGACGGCGCCTATCAGATGGGCGACATGCGAGCCATGGAGGAGGTCTCCTTCCCATTTGGTGACATGAAGGGCAGCCGGCTCTGGGCCCTCATGTTCAACGTGGCGCATAACAGCGAGCATTATGGCAACATCGTCACCTATTTCCGCCTGAAGGGGATGGTTCCGCCATCGAGTCAGGGCGGGATGTGACCTGGTCGCACCACCACTCGAACCGCCCCCTGGGAGTGTCCTGATGCCGCAGCGCCGAATGGACCGCCGGAAGTTCGTGCAGAAAGCGCTGGCCGGTGGTTCCGCGGCTGCGTTGCCCGCTCTGGCCGCGTGCGGGAGCGGGACCGCCGCCGGCAGCGGGCCGGCGGTCCAGACCCAGCGTCGGGTCATGTGGCGACTCGCTTCCAGCTTCCCGCGCGGGCTCGATACCATCTACGCGACCTCCGAAGTGTTTGCTCGGCGCCTGGAGGCGATTTCCGAGGGCCGGTTCATCGTGCGCCCCTACCCTGCGGGAGAGCTCGTTCCAGGCCTTCAGGTGATGGACGCCGTCCAGCAGGGCACCGTGCAGATGGCTCACACCGCGAGCTACTACTTCACCGGCAAGAATCCCGCCTTCGCTTTCGACGCTGGTGTGCCGTTTGGGTTGACCCCGCGACAACAGCTGGCCTGGCTCAATCAGGGCGGTGGGCTGGAGTTGATCCGCGAGCTTTTCGCCGACTTCAACATCATCGTTTTCCCGGCCGGTAGCACTGGAGCCCAGATGGGCGGCTGGTTCAGGCGGGAGGTCAACTCAACCTCGGATTTGCGCGGCCTGCGCATGCGGATCCCGGGCCTGGGTGGCGAGGTCATGTCACGCCTGGGCGTCACCGTGCAGGTGCTGGCCGGCGGCGACATCTTTCCGGCGCTCGAGCGCGGCGTGGTGGACGCCACCGAGTGGGTCGGCCCCTACGACGACGAGAAGCTGGGGTTTCACAAGGTGGCGCGGTACTACTATTACCCCGGCTGGTGGGAACCCGGGCCCACGCTCTCCTTCCATGTCAATCTGCGGGAGTGGAACGGACTGCCGGCGGAGTACCGCGAAATGTTTCAATCGGCCGCTGCCGAGGCGTCCGGCTGGATGCTGGCTCGCTACGACAGCGTGAACCCGCCGGCGCTGGAGCGGCTCATCGCCTCCGGCGTGCAGCTCCGAGCTTTTTCAGAAGAGATCATGACCGCGGCCCACCGGACTTCGTTCGCCCTGTACGAGGAACAGGCGAGCCAGAATG
>DASWGV010000217.1:0-12484 GCA_036393515.1 Gemmatimonadales bacterium
GAGCGGCTGGCGGGCCGGTATCCGGCCGCCGGCGAGTATCAGTCCGAACCCGGGTTGAAGCTGGTGCATCTGGCCCGCGAATTGGACGACGGCGACACGGTGGAGGTGGAATACCGGCGGGACCGCGACCCCGGCAAGGCCACCATCGTGGCGCGGCGTATGGAGCCGGAGGAGTGGTTCAGCTTCGACGTCGAGCCGCCGGACGTGCGCATTGATGCCGACCGGGTGCGAGACGTGGCCCGAGGCTTTGTTGGTCCCAACTTCGCGTTCTCCTTCTCGCAGCGCTGGCTCGACATGGAGCTGGTGTCGCTGAATGCGGACCTGGGCGAGTACTTTGGGACGACGGAGGGCCTCCTGGTGGTGCGCGCTCCGGACCAAGGGTCCCTCAACCTCAAGTCGGGCGACGTGATCCATAAGATCGGCGGCCGCACGCCCACCAGCCAGGCCAGCGCCGTGCGGATTCTCCGCTCGTACGGCGACGGAGAGAGCGTCGAGTTCGAGATCATGCGGCTGAAGCGCAAGATGACCGTGACGGGGACGATGCCGGACCGCGACCGCGACCACGAGCCGGACTTGTTCGACGGCGGATTTGAGTTCAGGCGCTGATGAGCGGGCGATCGCGAACGATGAGATGGCGATCTCGGCGTCCGGTTTTCACCGGCTGCCAATGTCGCCCATCATCGCCCGCGATCGTCTGACATTACCCAATTATCTAGCGTCCGGTTCCCAGCAGCATCGCATTGGTCAGCAGTCTCGCCGGTCCCCGCCAGAACGCGCGGAACAGTGGGTCGGAGGCGAACAGCACCACGTGACCCCGGCCTAGCCGCTCGCTGGCGGCCCAGACCGTTCCTTTCAGCAGTCGTTCCGTGTTCCCTGGCCACACAAACCCCGACAGGTGTAACGAGTCGCCCACGAACACCACGGGATTGTCGCCCTTCTCCGACGGCTTGAACATGGTGCCGCCGTCGAGCATGACGGCGAGGTGAGTTCGTTCGTAGCCGGCCGTGAGCCAGTGATTTGGATCCAGCGTGGCCCGAAAGATGGACCCGGGCACGTCTTCCGGGCGGTCAGTGCCGCCGCCGGTGGGGGACGGCAGCGGCGGGGTGTGTTCGGCACCGGCCGGCAACGAATCCCGTTTGGCATCTCCGGCCTTAGCGGAATCCGGGGCAGCGCCCACCCGTTCCACCGTGCTGAGTCCAATGCCACCTTTTCCCAGCAGCTCCGCGCCACCACCGAACCCGATGACGGTTCCCCCATCCTGAACCCAACGCTTCAGTCGATCGGTGCCTGACTCTCCCAGCTCGCGGCGCATGGCCCCGCTGTTGCCCGCGGGGATGATCAGGACATTGTAGTCCGCCATGGTGCTCATGCGGCCAATGGCGCCGAGCGCCACCGCTGTGAAGGGGTGGCGCAGCTCACGCTCCAGAAAGTGCCACGTGGCGCCGTAGCCGGTCTGGGAGATGCCGGCGCCCATGGCGACTAACACGCGCGGCGCGAACACCGGCCGCACGCTCTCGGAGCCAATGCCCACCCGCCCCGAATCCGGGAACGCCGACTGCACCGCTTCCACGGGCACGCCCGTCTCACGCGCCAGCTCCAGGACCCGCTGGTGCACTGTCTCCGGATTCCGCGCCACCCGGGCCACGAACGTGCCGCGGGGATAATCCCGGCTGTCCGCGCGGAACGACTCTCCGGCGGCGCTCAGCACAAACCCTTCCCGGAGCAGCGCCAGCGCCAGCTCGGCCGCAGCCTGCCGGTCGTTCCGGAACAGATACGCTGATTGGGCCCGGGTGCTGACGCCTCCTGCCGGCGCCAGGGCTCGTACCGGATCGTCGGCGTCCGGCAGGGCGACCATATCGCCGCCGGCCGCCGGCAAGTCCTCGGTCCAGTACGCCTCCAGGCCCAGTGTGTACGGCAGCGACCAGGCCGTGACGTCGTAGAAATCGTAACCCTCCCGCTCGGCCTCTTCCCCGCGCCGGCGGTTCCGCTCGAACTTGGCGAGCTGCCGGCGGGCGAAGGTGCTGTCCAGGTCGGCCCGCGGCTCGAGCAGGGTCTTGGCCATCCGACCCTGAGCCTGGCCCAGATCCACCACCAGCGCGCCGGCCGGGAAGGTCTGGCGGCTCGGTGCGCCGGGCGTCAGGTAGCGCTGCGCCGCCGCCGAGGTCAGGGACTGCGTGAGCCGGCGGACTTCCACCCCGTGCCGGAGCAGCAGGACGGCCAACCGCGCGGCGTTGGTGTGATCGTTGTCCGGCAGGATCACCACGCGCTTCATGCGCCCGCCGCGCAACTCGTCAATCGCCGTGCGGTGGAAATCGTAGTAGTCACGCAGCCGCTGCTCGCGGTGGGCCGCGGCGGTGGCCACCGTGGCCAGCGAAGCCGTCATGTGGTGCGCGATCCCGTCCCGGAAGGTGATGACGGTCCCGTCATCCTGCCGGATGGCCAGCTCCGGCCCGCCGTCGGTTTCATACGTCATGCCCGTGGCGCCGTGCAGCGAGGGTCCCGAGTCCCAGTAGCCGGGATAGAACAGGTCGAACACGTCGCGCACGTAATACTGCCAGCCGTAGCGGTCGAAGGCGGCGGCGTTGCCGCGCCCGAACGCCTCCAGCCAGCGGGCGGCGTGCGGCGGCAGGTTGGCGTTGAGCGGCAGCGCGGCGGGAGCGAAGAAAAAGGGCTGCACGGTGCTGTGGTGATCCACCACGACTTGCGGATGCCAGCGCATGATGGCGCCCAGCATGGCGCGGGTCGGGGCGTGTGACTGGGCGATGAGGTCGCGGTTCATGTCGAACCGGTAATGCCCGAACCGTCCCTGAATGTCCCAGGGCTCCCCGGCCTCGTAGCCGAACGGCTCGTCGGTGCCCAGCGACAGCGAATTGTACCAAACGGCGAACCGCTCGTGGCCGTCCGGATTGGCGGACGGGTTCAGGATGGTGACTACGTCGCGGAGGACTTCGAGGGTGGCGGGCTCGTCCGACGCCAGGAGCTGATAGGCCACCCACACCGCGGCCTCATAGCCGGCGGGCTCGTTCCCGTGAATGGAATACGACAGGAACACGGCGGCCGGTGTGCGGGCGGCGATGGCGGCGGCATCAGCGGCCGAGGTGCGCAGCGGATCGGCCAGGCGGGCGAGATCAGTCCGGATCTCATCGAGCCGCGCCAGGTTCTCCGGCGCCGAGATGATCAGGACGCGCATGGCCCGGCCCTCCTCAGTCCTCCCGATCACCTCGGTGCGCACCCGGTCGGGCGCCGCAGCTATGAGGCGGTCCAGCACGCCCTGCTGCTCGGCGTACTGGGTGTGGCGTTCACCCGCGCCGTACTCTAGCACGTCGCTGGGGCGTGGCACGGCCTGACGATATGGGCCGCGGCCGTAGAAATCGAAGGGTTCGCCCCCTTGGGCAGAGAGTGCCGCGGGCACGGCGGAAAGCAGGGCGAGCAGCAGAACGGGTCGCATGGCAAGACGTTGGTCGGAGATCGGGCGAAGCTATGGAGGCGCGAACCCCTATGGTAGGGTGAGGCGGGACACCGTATCTTGGCCTGTCTGTCGCCTTAGCCGGAGGGGTCGCATGGTTGATACGCTCTACGCGTGGGGGCACCTCATCGGTCGTGTGCTGTTCGCTCTCATATTCATCAATTCGGGTGTGGGTCACTTTACCCAGCGGAGTGCCATGGTGGGGTACGCGTCGAGCCGCGGCGTGCCGTGGGCCCAGATCACGGTGCCGCTGACCGGCGCCATGAGCCTGGCGGGCGGGCTGTCGATCGCCTTGGGGTGGCACCGGTTCATTGGAGCCGGGCTGCTGTTCATCTTCATGGCGTGGACATCGTACTTCGTCCATCACTTCTGGACCGAGACGGATCCCATGGCGCGGATGAACGAACGCATTCACTTCCAGAAGGACATCGCCATGGCCGGCGCGGCGCTGTTCATGGCGTACTACGCCGGCGGCTATTGGCCTATGAGCCTGGGCGGCTGAGAGGCGCCCATCGAGAGCGTAGGTTGATCGGTCCCGGGAGCGCCGATTCCGTTTTCACAAGCTGCTGCTCCGCCGACCTCCAACCGAGCGGGTCCTGTCAGATGTTCCCCTACAGCAAGCCTCCGGCTTGACGATCGCTTTGTACCGATATAACGTACGATACGTCGTCAAGTAGTATCAAGATGTAACGCCAAGTAGTTACGGAGGTTCCAATGACACGTACTGGTTTCGGTTTCGGGTTCGAGCCCTGGTGGTCCTGGGGTGGTGGGCGCGGCCCGCGGCAGCGCCGGCAATGGTTCGAAGCGGGTGACATGAAGTATGTCATTCTCAAGCTGTTGCGGGACAAGCCCATGCACGGCTACGAGGTCATGAAGGCCCTGGAGGAGCACACCCACGGGTGCTACAAGCCGTCCCCGGGCACGGTGTATCCCACGCTTCAGTGGCTGGAGGATGAGGGACTGGTCCAGAGCGCGGAAGTGGACGGCAAGAAGGTGTACTCCGTCACGGAGGCCGGCCGGAAATTCCTGGACGAGCACAAGGGCACGGTGGAGGACATTTTCGAGCGTGTGGCGGACACCATCGAACGTATCGTGGGCGAGCCCATGAACGAGGTGAATAAGGCGGTGGGCCGGGTGGTCTCCCAGGCATACCGCACGGCGTGGAAGCTCGGCGGTGACGACGCCAAGAAGCGGAAGATCGCCGAGATTCTCGAGCGAGCCACGGCCGATCTCACGGGGCTGGCGCCGTAGATGGAGATCCGGCTGCCGGGCGCGACGGTCCGGAGCTGGCGGCGCGGTGACGAGGAATCCCTGGCGCGGCGCGCAAATAACCGGAAGGTGTGGATCAATCTCAGGGACGCTTTTCCCAGCCCGTACACCCTGGGCGCCGCGCGGCAGTGGATCGAGTGGGTCTCCGGCACGTTGCCGGAGACCCACTTCGCTATCGAGGTGGAAGGCGGGGCGTGCGGGGGCATCGGGTACGTGATTCAGCCGGACGTACATCGTATTTCGGCGGAGATTGGCTTCTGGCTGGGGGAGCCGTTCTGGGGACGGGGCATCATGACCGAGGCGGTGCGGGCCGTGACGGCGCACGCTCTGGACACGCATAACCTGCACCGCGTGTATGCCAGCGTCTTCGACTGGAACCCGGCTTCGATGCGCGTGCTGGAGAAGGCCGGCTACCGGCGGGAAGGGATCATGCGGTCCAGTGCGTTGAAGGACGGGAAAGTCACCGATCAGGTTCTATACGCCTTGACCAGATGAGCGTCGGGCGGTGCGAGGCGATGTTGGCCGACCTCGGCTCCGTCGCCCTCCGTGGCCCAACCTCTGTCCTTCCGCGTGCCAGTGTCGACCCGTAGGTTAGCCCCATCCGTCCCATGCCCAGTACTCCAGCGCGAACACTTGCGTTCCTGGTCTCGGTCATGACCTCTCCCGCCGTTGGCCAAGAGATGCGTCCCAGCACGCTTGCCGGGCGCTCGACCGTGTACGCCCCGAACGGTGTGGTGGCGACCAGCCAGCCACTGGCGAGTGGCGCCGCCCTGGCGGTGCTGGAGCGGGGGGGAAACGCGGTAGACGCAGCCGTGACGGCGGCCGCCGTGCTGAACCTGGTCGAGCCCTACATGACGGGCATCGGCGGCGACATGTTCGCCCTCCTGTGGTCGGCGAAGGAAGGTCACCTGGTGGGCTTGAATGCGAGCGGGCGGTCGGGGTCGTTGCTCACTCGGGAGGCGCTGGCGGAGCGGGGCCACAATTCCGTGCCGGGTGACGGCGCGGAGGCCGTCACCGTTCCGGGCGCCCTGTCCGGCTGGGCCGCATTGCTGGAGCGATACGGCACGATCACGCTGGCCCAGGCGTTGGGGCCCGCTATCCGGTTGGCGGAGGAGGGGTTCCCGGTTACGCCCGTCATCGCGGGCGACTGGCAAGGTCAAGCGGAGCGGCTACGGCGCGACACGGGGGCGCGGGCGACATTTCTGTTCGACGGGAACCGCGCGCCGCGGGCCGGCGAGTGGTTTCGCAATCCGGACTTGGCCCGGTCCTTCCGCGCTATCGCGTCGGAGGGACCCGGCGCCCTGTACGGCGGCGAGCTTGGGCGGAGGATCGCGGATCACCTCCGGCACATGGGCGGTTTCCTCACGGTGGAGGATCTGGCCGCGCACCGGCCGGCGTGGGTCGAGCCCATATCGGTGCCTTTCCGGGGGTACCGGCTGTGGGAGCTGCCGCCCAATGGGCAAGGCATCGCCGCGCTGGAAATGCTTCGCATTCTGGAGCCGTTCGATCTTGCCGGGATGGGGCACAACTCGGCGGCCTATCTGCATCACCTGATCGAGGCCAAGAAGCTCGCCTTCGCGGACCTGGCGCGGTTCGTGGGTGATCCCGAGCACATGATGGTGGATCCGTCTCAACTTGTGTCCGACCGGTTTGTGGCGGCGCGGCGGGCCCTGCTGGATCCCGCCCGCGCGGCCGATCTGGTGCAGCCCGGCGCCCCCGTGACATCCAGCGAGACGATCTACCTGGCGGTGGCCGACCGGGACGGCAACATGGTGTCCTTCATCAACAGTGTGTTCGACTACTTCGGTTCCGGTGTGGTGGTGCCCGGTACGGGCTTCGTGTTGCAGAACCGCGGGGCCGGATTCACGCTCACTCCTGATCGTCCGAACACGGTCGGGCCCCGGCGGCTCCCCTTCCACACCATCATTCCCGCGTTCGTCACACGGACCGCCGGCGGACGGGAGGAGCCGTGGTTGGCCTTCGGGGTGATGGGTGGGTCCATGCAGCCGCAGGGGCACGTGCAGGTGCTGCTCAACCTCCTGGTGTTCGGGATGGACCTCCAGCAAGCGATTGACGCCCCGCGCTTCCGCCATTTCGCGGGCCGCCGTGTGGCGATTGAAGCTCCGGTGGGCGATGCGGTGCGCCGAGCGCTGGCGGCGATGGGGCACGAGCTGGAGGGTGAGGCGCAGGTGTCGTTCGGTGGAGCGCAGGCCGTGATGCGACTGGTGCGTGGATGGGCCGCGGGGTCGGATCCGCGGAAGGACGGGATGGCCGTCGGGCATTGAGGTTTGCCCGGTGCCTCGGTCTGGCGTGGTGCCTGGTGGGGTGCGGCTCTCCCGGCGGGCGACGCGGCTGGGAATGCATTGCGCCGGCCAATCCTGGGGGCGGCTGGGACCTCACCTGCCGAGCGGTGGGCGCTGCGCTGGGCCATCTCCGGCTGGCTCCCGGATCGGTCCGGGTGACCAACATGCCGGGGGCGGGCGGCGGCGTGGCGTTCGCGCATACACTGTCGCTCCGCCAGCGGGACTCCGGCCTCATCGTAGCGGCCAGTCCATCCACCACGCTTCGCCTGGCACAAGGCCAGTACGGAGGGTTCACCGAGCGTGACGTGCGCTGGGTGGCCGCGCTCGGCGCCGAGTATGGCGTCATGGCGGTGAATCGCGATGCTCCGTGGCGGGACTTGAGCGATCTCGTGGTGTCCTGGAGGACCGATCCGGCGTCGCTGATCAGTGGGGGTGGGAGCGCGGTGGCGGGGCAGGACCACATGAAGGTCTTGCTCCTTGCGAAACGGGCGGGACTCAATCCCCGGCGCATTCGTTACGTGCCGTTCGACGGCGGCGGTGAAGCTCTGACCGCGCTGCTGGGCGGGTTCATTCAGGTATTCAGCGGCGAGGCGTCCGAGATCGAGGGGCAGCTCGACGCCGGCGCGGTCCGGCTGCTCGCGGTGCTGTCGCCGGACCGCCTCACGGGCTCCCTGGCCGGCGTTCCCACGGCCCGGGAGCAGGGTATTCCGCTCGACTGGATCACGTGGCGAGGCTTCTACGTGCCGGGCGGAATCTCCGACTCGGCGTACGGGCGGTGGGTCGCGGCCCTGACCCGCGTCGCGGAGTCGCCCACCTGGACGGAAGCTCGGGCGCGCTATGGGCTCCAGCCCTGGTTTCTTGCGGGCGATGAGTTCCGCGCCGCGGTGGAGCGCCAGGTGGAGGATTTCCGGGCCCTGTCTCGCGAGATCGGATTGTTGCGGTGAAGCGCGATGACCGGATCGCCGGCGCCGCGGGCCTGGCGGGGGCGCTGGCGGTTGGCGTCGAGGCCCTGAGCTTCAGGGTGGATTTTCTCACCGACCCGCTGGGGCCCAAGGCGCTCCCGCTGTTCGCGGCCGCGCTGCTGGGCGCCGGCTCCCTGGTGGTGCTGGCGCGCCCGGAGGCCAATCCCGGCTGGCCTGCCGCCGGGGGCCGCACCCGGCTGGCGGCCGCGGTGGCGAGTTTCCTGGCCTACGCGGCGCTGCTCTTTCCGCTCGGCTTTTTCCTCGCCACGGGGCTCGAAGGTGTGGTGCTTTCCCGCCTGTTCGGCGGCAAGCTGACGCACAGCGCCCTGGCGGGGGTCGCGATCAGCGCGGCCCTGTTCGTGGTGTTTGGCTGGGCCCTCGGCATTGCTCTGCCGATGGGTGCCGTCTGGCAGCGGTTCGGCGGCTGAGCGGTGGACGCGCTGGGTCAGCTGCTCGACGGGTTTGGCGTGGCACTGGCGCCGTTCAACCTGGCGCTGGCGTTCGGCGGCGTGCTGGTCGGCACTATCGTGGGGATGTTGCCCGGCATTGGCCCCATCAACGCCATTGCCGTGCTGATTCCCATCACCTTCGCCGTGCGCATCCCCCCTGAGTCCGCCCTGATTCTCTTCGCCGGGATCTACTACGGCGCGCAGTACGGCAATTCCATCAGCACCATCCTGCTCAACGTACCGGGTGATTCTGCCTCTATCGCCACCACCTTCGACGGATACGCCATGACCCGCGCGGGACGGGCCAGCACGGCGCTGGCCACGGCGGGGATCGCGTCGTTCGTGGGAGGCACGCTGTCCGTTTTCGGGCTGGTCCTGCTGGCGCCGGCGCTGGCGCGCTGGGCCATCCGCTTCGGCCCGGCCGAATACTTCGCGCTGATGATCTTCGCCTTCGCGGCCCTGTCCGGGCTGGCCGGCAAGGCGCCGCGCAAGGCGCTGGTGGCGACCGGCCTGGGCCTGCTGCTTGCGACCGTTGGGCTGGACCCCTTCAGCGCGGTGTCACGTTACACCTTTGGCGAGATCAAGCTGCTGGACGGGCTGGACTTTGTGGTGGTGACCATCGGCCTGTTCGCGGTGAGCGAGGTGTTGGTGTTGCTGGAGGTGAGCCCGGCCGGGCAGGGGGCCGTGGTGGCGGTGGGGCGGGTGATGCAGAGCGTGCGGGAGACGTTCGCGGCGCGCTGGAGCATGGTGCGGGGGAGCGTGATTGGATTCCTGGTGGGCGTGTTGCCGGGGGCGGGCGGGACCATCGCGGCGCTCCTGGCCTACACCAGCGAGAAGCGGTTGGTGGATCGCGGCGGGACGTTTGGCACCGGGGACATCCGGGGCGTGGCGGCGCCCGAAGCGGCCAACAACGCGGCCGCCACGGGCGCCATGATCCCGCTCCTCACGCTGGGCGTTCCGGGAAGCGGGACCACGGCCGTCATGCTGGGCGCGCTCCTAGGGATGAACGTGAAGCCGGGGCCGTTGCTCATTCAGAACAGTCCGGAGGTGTTCTGGGGTCTCGCCGCGTCTATGTACATCGGGAATGTGATCCTGCTGGTCTTGAACCTGCCCCTGGTGGGGTTGTTCGCGTCCATGTTGAGGGTGCCCAGGTGGGTGTTGTTCCCCGCGGTCACGGCGCTCGCGTTCGTGTCGGTCTATGCCGTCAACGCGAGCGCCCTGGATCTGGTGCTGATGACCGGATTCGGCGTGCTCGGGTACGCCATGCGAAAGCTGGGTTTTCCGCTGGCACCGCTGGTCCTGGGCCTGGTGCTGGGACCGCTGGCGGAGACCAACCTGCGGCGGTCGCTGGCCCTGTCCGGGGGCGACTGGTCCGTGCTGTTCTCCAGCCCCATCGCGATCGGGCTGTGGATCCTGGCCGCGGCGTGCGTGGTGGGGCCGGTCCTGCTGGGGCGGAGGGCCCGAGTTGAGCACGTGCTCACTTGACTTTTGCCACTCGCCCGTTGATCCTTCGGGCGAGCGAAAGGGCCACGGCACAGTTGCCGTGTGCTGCACACCAGAGAACTGAGTCAGGGACCTGGGCTGTCGCCCCGAGGTCCCTGCTTGTTTTCTGGGGAGGCACTCTCAGGAAGGGGATGGCCATGGAAGTGTGGCTGAGCGAGAACGACCGACTGGACTTTGTCCTGAAGAAGTTCCGCCGTCATATCACCAAGGCTGGCCTATTCCAGGATATGAAGAAGAAGCGTTATTATGAGAGCCGTAGCGCTCAACGGCGGCGGAAGGACAAGGCAGCGGCTCGCCGCAAGGCAAAGAACGCACGCCGCCGGGAACAGTTCTAGTCAGGAGTTCCACAGTATGGCACGCATCACCGGTACCGTGAAGTGGTTCAACGACGCGAAGGGGTTCGGTTTTATCACGCCCGAGGACGGGGGCAAGGACTGCTTCGTGCACCACACCGCCATCCAGGCCCAAGGATTCAAGTCCCTGGCCGAGGGCGAGCGCGTCGAGTTTGAGGTCGTGCAGGGCCAAAAAGGCCCGGCGGCGCAGAACGTCGTAAAGCTCTAAGCCACGACGCGGTATCACAGGACGAGGCGGCGTCCCCGGCAACGGGGGCGCCGCTTGCTTTTAGGGGGGCTTGCCTACGGCCTCGTTACCTCGACGTAAGACGTCACCGCGAAATACGCCGGCTCGCCGGTGGTTTGCGCGGACGCCTGGCCCTTGAGCTTCCCGTCCAACAAACGGAGTTGCAGCAAAATGGAATGGGGATGACGCGCCGCGTCCGGCGTGGGGATGGTGCCCGGGAATCGGCCGGTGAGCACGCCGCCGATCAGGCGCACGTCGGAGAGCAGGGCCGGCATCTGATCGCCGAGCGTGACGCGCGCATTGCCGTCTGGTTGAAACTGCAACTTGAACGGCAAGGTGCCTTGCCAGGTGCGGAGGGTCCCAGCCCAATCCCCCGTCAACTCCGGGGGCGACACGAAATGAGGCGTTTCCCGTGGCCCGGGCGGCTGAGCGCGGCGGGCCCGCAGCGAGTCGGCGTAGCGCGGCGGGAAGGTCAGGCTCAGGATTTCCTGGAGAATCCGCTCGTACGGGGTAGCCGCCTTGTTGGTGAGCACCACCACGGCGGTGCGCTCGCCGGGATAGATGGCGAGAATCGTGGCGACGCCGGGCATTCCCCCGGTGTGACTCACTCGGGTCCAGCCGAACTCGTTGACGATTCCCCACCCCAAGCCGTATCGCGCCTCGCTAGAGGCGGGCGTGTGACTTTGATGCATCAGGTCGAGCGTGGAGTCCGCGAGGATGCGTTGTTGCTCGGGCAGGCGCTCCTTGAGGTGGAACATCCCGAAGCGCACCAGGTCGTGGGCGCTGGCGTACACCGCCGAGCCGCCGTCGTGGTCGAAGTCGTAGTATGGAATAGGACGGAGCTGGGAGTCGTAACGCTGGGCCACGTAGGGCGCGAGTCCCGGGCCGATATGCACCGACATCCGGGTCAGACCAAGGGGCGCGAACACGCGGGTGCGCAAGTAATCCGGGTAGCTCAGGCCGGACACGCGTTCGATGATGTGATCCACGATGCCGTAGCCCAAATTGGAGTACTGGTACGCTTCCCCTGGCGGGTACACCAGAATCCCGTAGCGGGCGATGGTCTCGTCCATGATGGGCTCGCCATAATCCAGATCGGCATAGTAAAAGCGATAATGGAGCGGCAGGCCGGCGGAGTGACTCATCACCCGGCGCACCGTGGCGCGCTGGGCGTCACCAGCCAGGCCGGTGAGCTTGCCCGGTCCCAGGTACAAATTGGCCGGCGCATCCAGGTCGACCTTGCCCTCTTCCACCAACCGCAGCAATCCCGTAGCCGTGATCGGTTTGGAGATGGAGGCCAGGGAGAACATGGTATGCTCGGTGGCTGGGATGCGCTTCTCGCGATCGGCCCAGCCAACGCCCTCTTCCCAGGTGATGTGCCCGTTCTGCGCCACCGCGACGGCGATGGCGGGTACGCCGGTCGAGTCCATGACCTGCCGGATGGCGACGCGGACCGGGTCGAACCGATCGGGCCGACGGGGAACGTCCTGACCGGACAGCCCGGCGGGGAGCAGCCACCAGGCGAGCACGGTCCCCGCGAGACCGCGGGTCCTGCCAAGGTGCCATGTCATGAGAAAATGATGCGGTGGGCAGGGCGGGGCGGCTAGTGCCGTTCCAACTTGTTCGGCCTATTGGCGTGCTCACTTGCTAACACTGGCCCCAACATGTTGGAACGGCACTAAGGCGGCCCATGGATCGGCGCTGCCTGGCGCATCCATGTACCACCGCGTAAGCTGACTGGCAGGTCCCTCCAAGACGCACGCGCTGGCTCTGCTGGAAGGTGAGGAACTCCAAGATGAATCGTTTACGCTTCCCCGCTCCGTCACGCGCTGTGACGGCGCGCGCGATCACGTTCGCCCTGGTGGCCTGGGCTGTTCCGCTTGCCGCGCAGACCAGGATCACGTCGCCCATGGAGCAGTTCGGCCACAACGTCGGCGACGACTATTTCCTGGC
>DASWGV010000218.1:0-21484 GCA_036393515.1 Gemmatimonadales bacterium
ACGTCTCACAGTCCCACATACGCCGCCCTGGTCACGTGCACCCGCACCAGCTCGTCCATCAGCTGGATGCGCTGCCGCCAGAGATTCATCATCTCGTCGCGCGAGGCACTGCGGCCCTGCGCTTCGGCCAAACCCGCATCAATCACCGCGATCCGATCCTCCAACTCCGCGACCGCTCCCGCGGCCCGCCCGTTGAGCACGCGGCTCGTTGGATCGTACGCCCGCAGCGCCCCTTCGAGCTGCTGGGATTGCTCGATGAGCGCCTGAAGGTCCGACGCGCTCACCGTGGATCCGGGCCCGGGCCCCATGACCTGCACCCCCACCACCAGCACGGCCACGGCCGCCGCGGCCAGCGATCCCCACCCCACGTACCGGCGGCGGCGCCGCCCCCGGTCTCGCAGGATCACGTCCCGAATGCCCTCCCAGCGGTCCCGCGGCGGCCGCAGCGCCGGCAGCGCCCGGAGTGCAGCTACTCGCTGATGCAACAGATCGAACTGCTGCCGGCAGGCCGGGCATGCCTCCAGGTGTTGCTGCGCCTGGGCCGAGCCATCGCCGTCGCGGAGCGCGATCAAATCGTCCATCGTGCAGTGCATCATAGCGGCTTCCTTTCCAGCCAACTCCGCAGCCGGGCGTGGGCCCGCGCCAACTGCGATTTCGAAAAGCTCACGGTCATGCCCATCATCTCGGCGATGTCCTCATGGGTGTAGCCTTCCACGTCGTGCAGCCACACCACGGTTCTGGATCGCTCCGAGAGCCGAGCCAGCGCCGTCTCCAGGTCCATCTGGAGCGGTACATCCGGACCGGTGCGCCCCGCGACGGCGTCCTCCTCCGCCAACTCATCGGCATCCCGGTACTTCTCGCGCCGCACCCGCATCAGCGCCTTGCTCGCGGCCACCCGTTTGATCCAGGCGGTAAGACTCCCGGGCTCCGTGCCGCGAAAGGTGCCGATGCTGCGGCAGACTTCGAGGAACGTCTCCTGAAGCACGTCCTCCGCGTCTTCCGCCGTCCGGCAAATCCGGCGGGCCACGGTGTACACCGAGCCCTCGTAAGCGCGGTACACCTTCTCGAGCGCGTCGAGGTCGCCCGTCTTGGCCCGCTGGATCGCTAGATCGTCAAGGGCCGCAAGCATTGCCGATGCCATCGCCGGTAGTATAGATGCCCGTCCGGACGGGGGGGTCGCAGCGGCCGGCCAAGGGGTTCCGCGCCCTCAGGAAAGCGCCTACCTTCGGGGCCGCATGTCATTGCCGCACCGCATCTTCCGCACCGCCACCCGACCAAGGGGGGACCGCCGGTGGGACCTGTTTATCCGCGGCGCGGGCGGGGTGGCCCTGGTGGCGATCCCGGTCGCCATGGCATTCCCCGGGCTGGTGCCGCTGGTCTGGCTGCTCGTGGTCTCGCTTCCCGCCAACAGTCCGCTCAGCCCCATCCTCCCCACCATGTTCGAGCCGATCATCATGGAGGCGGCCAAGTACGAGCGGGCCATCTGGGTCACGCTTACGGCGGCGGCGGGATACATGTACATGGAGTACCTCAACTGGTACGCCTACCGCTGGCTGCTGGATCGGCAAAGCCTGGCGGGCTTCCGGGCGCACACCTGGGTGAGGCGGGGCGTGCGGTATTTCAGCGGGATGCCTTTCTGGACCGTCGCCGTATTCGCGTTCACGCCGCTCCCGTTCTGGGCGGCGCGGATTCTGGCCATCCTGCACGGATACCCGGTGGGGCGCTTCATGACGGCCACGATCGTGGGCCGGCTACCGCGGTGGTTCCTCTACGCCTGGTTCGGTGCGGCCCTGCGGGTGCCCACCTGGATGCTCGCCGCCGTCATTGTGGGGGGATCCGCCGCGGCCATCGGGCTGCGTGTCTTCAAGCAACAACCGCTACTACCGGATCCGGTGGTGGATGTTGCGGCAACCGTGCCAGGACCAGCGACCCACATGCCCCCGGGCGAATCACGGGAGTCCCGGGCATCGACCCCGGCGGCTCAGGCCGAAGCCGCCCTGGTCTTGCGACGCAAAGGCACGTAACGGGAGAGGATCTGAAGATTGTCGGTGAGCAGCTCGCCCGCCGTCTTCTCCGCGTTGGCGCGGGTGCTGATGTAGCAAGCGCCGCAGGTGTTCTTGCAGGAGAATTCCCGCTGCATGTCGCGCACGTCGTTGAAGTACGCCATGACCATGGCGCACGGCGTCAGTCGGCCGTCCGGATTGATGACCACAAAACGGTAACCGGCTTGGCACCCGCCCGCGTGTCCCTCCACCAGGAACTTGTGGAACTTCCACATGGTGGACGGCATGGTGTAGACCGGATAGCCTTGCTGCTTCAGGTCAATGACCTCCTGGATGGCGCGCGTGAGGCCTTCCGTCTTCCCGTTGTTCTTGACCAGCCCGTTGGGGTCGTCCATCCGGAGCAGGGAGTACGACGAGAAGTTGAGCCACACGCCCCAGCGCTGGGCCAGCCGCACGATGTCCGGCAAGGCCTGATAGTTCCACGCCGTGATGCAGCAGTTCAGGTTGACATCGTTGGGGTCACCGATCTTGACCAGCTCGGGGATCACGCTGTTCAGGTGCTCGAACAATCCAGGGATGCGACGGAACCCGCTGTGGCGATCGTCGGGGAAATCAATGGAAACGGAGAGCTGATGCATGCCGGCGCGCTTGAGCCGCAGGAAACGCTCCGCCGACAGGTTGGATCCATTGGTGACGACCACGATCCAGGGCAGGCCGCCCGGCGTGCCGATGGCGCGGACGATGTCGTCCAGGTCGCCTCTCGCCAGCGGCTCGCCGCCCGAGATGTTCACCACCGGCGCTTTGAGTTCACGGTAGATCGCGGCATATTCCTCAGGCGAGCGCCGCGTCTCCTTGATCGGCCCGCCCCAGTTGCAGTGCCAGCAATTCGCCGTGCACGCATGGGTCACTTCGAATGACACCGTGAGGGGCCGCTTGCGCCACATGTTCCACGCCGCCTGCCCGGCCATCCGGATCGCCATGCTTCGGGGTACGTTCATCACGCCTCCACTCTGCGCCCTGCGCGGGGTGCCCCGCACCGATCAATGCGGGGCCAAACCTACCGGGTGGCCGCGGGTTCCTGCAAGCCGAGATCGTACCGCGCCGAGGGGTCGATGATCCGCCGCTGTCCCCAATGCCACGCCGAGCTGGCCGCGGGCGTGCTGCGATGCGCCTGTGGCTACGTCTTCCCGGAGGCAGGCGACCTCCTGTCTGATCCCGACCAGCCGCACTGTGGCGTCTGCCACAAGCCCATGGAGCTGATGGCTGTCGTCTGCCCCCGGTGCGGGGCAGACGGCTATCCCGCCCTCCGCGCCCGCCGGGGCAGGAAGACCCTGGGCGCCCCGCCGAATGCCCCCGACGCCTGAGACCGACGTGCTGGGCACCTGGCGTCATCACCTCCAGGACGAGGCCGATGCCGCCTACCTCTATGGCGTGCTGGCGGAACGGGAAGCCAACCCGGAGCGGGCCGATCTTTTCCGCCGCCTGGCGGAGGTGGAGCACCGTCACGTGGGCGTGTGGCGCACGGTTCTCGCCGAGCATGGGGTGGAGGTGGCGCAGGTCCCACCGTCACGTGGGGCTCGGTTGAAAGGCTGGGTAGCGCGGCGCATGGGGGCGCAGGTCCTGCTTTCCCGGATGCTGCGCGAAGAGGGCGAAGAGGTGAAGGGATACCTCCAGCTGTACCGCCGCACCGACGCCGGCACGGCGAAGGACGCGGCGCTGCTGCTGGCGCGGGAGTCGGCGGACCACGCGCGCACGCTGGGCACCGCCACCGGGAGGTCCGGCGAGCCATGGCACCGCACCGCGTCGGGCGGCTTCCTGCGGAACGTGGTGTACGGCTTCAACGACGGCCTCACCGCCAATTTCGGGCTGGTGGCCGGGATCATCGGCGCATCGGTGGCGCCCCACATCATCCTCGTCTCGGGCGTCGCCGGCATGATCGCCGACGCTCTCTCCATGGGTTCCTCCGGCTACCTCGCCGCCAAGAGCGAGCGCGAGGTGTACGCCCACGAGATCGCCACGGAGGCCGACGAGATCCGGATGATGCCGGAGGTGGAGCAGGACGAGCTGGCCCTGCTCTACGAAGCCAAGGGCATGACTCCCGAGCACGCCCGCGCGCTCGCCCACGACGTCATGAAAGACCCGGTGCGTGCCTTGGAGGAGAAGGCCCGCGAAGAGCTGGGCATTGCCGACGCCCATACCACGCCCATGCGCGAAGGCTGGATCACGGGACTCGCCACCGCCGTGGGCGCGTTCATTCCCGTGGCCCCGTTTCTTCTGCTCGAAGGTCGAGTGGCGATCTGGACCGCGTTCGCCGTGGCCATGTTGTCCCATTTCGCCGTCGGCGCCGCCCGCAGCGTGTTCACCGGACGCGGGGTGATCCGCAGCGGCATGGACATGTTCGTGGTGGGCCTGGGTGTCGCGGGTGTGGGATACCTGATCGGGGATGCGATTGCGAAATGGCTGTGAGGCTTCACACCACCAGATTCACCAGCTTGTCCTCCACGTACACCGCCTTCCGCAGCGTCTTTCCCTCAAGAAACCGCCGAACCGCCTGGTCCGCCATCGCCTGCTCTACAGCCGCTGCTTCGGACATCCCGCGGGCCACCTGCATGCGGCCCCGCACCTTCCCGTTCACCTGGACCACCAGTTCCACCTCGTCCTCGCGGGCGAGTGCCTCGTCGCATGCCGGCCACCGGGCGTGGAAGACGCTGTCCGCGTGCCCCAATCGCTCCCAGCACTCTTCGGCGAAATGCGGAGCGAGCGGGGCCAGCAGGATGACCATGGGCTCAAGCAACGAGGCGGCCACCGCGGCGCCCGCCCGCCCCTCCGCCAAGCCGGTCACGTCACGCAACAGATTCAGGTACTCCATCAATGCCGCGATGGCGGTGTTATAGCGCAGCGCCTCCAGATCCACGGTGACCTTCCGAATGGTCTGGTGGAGCCTCCGCTCCGCCCTGCGGTCCGCCGCGACGTTGCCCGCCGCCCCCATGGCCCCCCACGCCTTGTCGAGAAACCGTCGGATGCCCGCAATGCCCTCGTCGCGAAAGTCTCCACCTTCCTGGTACGGTCCCAGGAACATGAGGTACATGCGGAAGGTGTCCGCCCCCCACTTGGCGAGGTAGGCGTCGGGCACCACCACGTTGCCTCGCGACTTGGACATCTTGGCACCGTCCTTCACGATGGTGCCGTGCGCCCGGAAACGGTGGTACGGCTCCTCGAAGGGAAGCAGCTTCAGGTCATGAAGCACCATAGTGATGAACCGCGAGTACATCAGATGTAGTACTGCGTGCTCATTGCCCCCGATGTAGCTGTCCACCGGAAGCCACGCCCGAGTCAACTCTCGGTCGAACGCCCGGTCGCCGAACTCAGTCGAGGGATACCGCAGGAAATACCAGGCCGAGTCCAGGAACGTGTCCGATACATCGGTCTCACGCCGTGCCGCGTTGCCGCAGCTGGGGCATGGCACGCGGTACCAGGCCTCGTGCCGGGCCAGCGGTGACACACCACTTTCGTCAGGGCGAAAGTCCTCCAGCGGCGGGAGCAAGACCGGCAGGTCTTTTTCCGGCACGGGAACGGCCCCGCACACGTCGCAGTAGATGATCGGAATGGGCGGGCCCCAATACCGCTGGCGCGAGATGCACCAGTCGTGCAACCGGTACTGCACCTGCGGCGTCGCCAATCCCTGACCGGCCAGCCACGCCGCGATGTCCCGGGCGCCGTCTCGGCAGCGGGAGCCGTCGAACCGGCCGCTCGCGACCAGCGTACCCTCCCAGTCCGTGAACGGCAGCTTGGGGTCCCCGCGCGCCGCCTTCACCACCTGGCGGATCTCCAGGCCGAATTGCCGGGCGAACTCGAAGTCCCGCTCGTCGTGCGCCGGCACGCCCATGATCGCGCCGCTGCCGTACTCCATCAGCACGTAGTCCGCCACCCACACCGGCACGGACTCCCCGGTGGCCGGATTGCGCGCGTACGCGCCGGTGAACACGCCCGTCTTCTGCCGGTCCCCCACCCGGCGGGACACCACGTCCATCTGGGCCACTCGCGTGCGGTAGGCCTGCACCTCCTCCCGCCGGTCCCTGGCGGTCAGCCCCTCGACCAGGGGATGCTCCGGGGCGAGCACCAGGTACGTGGCGCCGAACACGGTATCGGGCCGCGTGGTGTACACCCGAATCGGATCGCTCACCGGCGTGGTGAACACCAGCTCGGCGCCTTCCGACCGGCCAATCCAATTGGTCTGGAGCAGCCGCGTGGACTCCGACCAGTCCAGCGTCTTGAGGTTCTCCAGCAACCGCTCGGCGTACTGCGTGATGGCGAAGAACCACTGCTCCAGCAGCCGCTGCGTCACGCGCACGGTCGGATGGCGCTCGCAGTAGCCGTCAATCACCTGCTCATTGGCCAGGACGGTCTTGCACTCCGGGCACCAGTTGACCGGGGCGCGCTTCCGCACGGCCAGGCCGGCGTGGTAGAGCTGGAGGAAGATCCATTGGGTCCACTTGTAGTACGCCGGGTCGGTGGTGGCCAACTCGTGGTCCCAGTCCACCATCAGGCCCACTCGCTTCAGCTGCTCCCTGAAGTTGGCGATGTTCGCGGGAATCAAGCGCCCGGGATGCTGATTCACCTTGAGCGCGTAGTTCTCCGAGTGAATCCCAAACGCGTCGAAACCGATCGGCTCGAACACATTCCAGCCGCGGAGCCGCTGGAACCGTCCATGGATGTCCGCGCCCACGAAGGCGAACACGTTCCCCACGTGCAGCCCCTCGGCCGAGGGATAGGGAAACATCATCAAGTTGTAGTACGGCCGCGCGGCCGCGCGGAGGTCGGTCGCGTTGGTGCGACGCTCCTCCCACACCCGGCGCCACTTCGCCTCCACGGCGGCCGGATCGTAGGCGGGGCCAACGGTCGGATCAGTCATCGGTCGACGGTTTCCACGTGATTCGCGGCTCACGCGTCGTCGAGCGTGGCCACCCGAACATCCAGCACACCGGCGACTTTGGCGAGGCGCTCCACCACCGCCGCCGGAGGCGCGCGGTCCACGCCCACGGCCGCGAACGCTTCCCCGCCCTCCAACGGCGAGCGGGCCTGCTGGTAGCAGCCGATGTGCAGGCCCGCCTCTCCGAGCACGGTGCCCACGCGTCCCATGACCTCGGGCTCGTTCCGGTTTCGCAGGAGCACCACCGACCCGTCCGCCGGGATGTCCACCGTGAAGTCCCCGATCCGGACCACTCGGGCGAAGCGCTCGCCCA
Organism: Gemmatimonadales bacterium; assembly: GCA_036393515.1. GTDB lineage: Bacteria > Gemmatimonadota > Gemmatimonadetes > Gemmatimonadales > GWC2-71-9 > JACQHC01. Next base: position 7,247 of record DASWGV010000218.1, read on the forward strand.
CCATGGCCCCGATCACGGTGATTTCCCGCCCGTCGGCTTTCACCGTCACACCCACGGTCACCTCGCCTCGGGGGCCCGGGCCGCCCACGCGGCGGCCGACCACGATGCCACGCCCTTCAGCGAGGACCAGCGCGTTCACCAGAGTGACGGGACCGACACCCATGGCGCCGAGCACGCCTTCCAGCGCCGAGAGCTGGACCGGCCGGGGTGCGGCGTCGTCCGGCCCTCCGTACTGCACGTCGATTCCCTGGACGCGGCCGGGGCTCACGGCGGCGGCCAACCGCCCCAGCCGGCGCGCCAGCGAGAGGACCGGCCGCAGGCGGGTAAGGGCCGCGCCGGAAATCCCCGGCACGTTCACTGCCCCGCTGATGTCACCTTTGACCAGGGCGTCGCGCACCAGCCGGCAGATTTCCAGCCCCACGCGCTCCTGCGCTTCCGCGGTCGAGGCGGCCAAGTGAGGCGTCAGGATCATCCGCTCCGCCTTGCGGAGCGGTGAGTCAGCCGGCAACGGTTCCGTCTCGAACACGTCCAGGGCAGCTCCGGCGATGCGTGCCCCCTGGAGGGCCTCCACCAGGGCCGTTTCGTCCACCAGTCCGCCCCGCGCTGCATTGATCAGGACCGCGGTTTTCTTCATGAGCCCCAGGCGCCGCCGGTCAATCAGGTTGCGGGTCTCGTCGGTGAGCGGCAGGTGCAACGTCACGACGTCCGCCCGTTTGAGGAGATCGTCCAGCTGGAGCAACTGCACCTGAAGCTCATGGGCCCGCGGCTCCGGCAAGAAAGGGTCGTGCCCAATGACCACCATCCCGAACGCGCGCGCCACGTTGGCCACGTGCGCGCCGATCCGGCCCAGGCCAACGACCCCGAGGGTCTTGCCGCTCACTTCAACACCCTGGAACTTCTGCCGGTCCCACGCACCCGCGTGCATACTCTGATCCGCCCAGGGAATGCGACGCACCAAAGACAGCAGAAGGCCCACGGTGTGCTCGGCCGCACTGATGGTGTTCCCTCCCGGCGTGTTGAGCACCGCGATGCCCCGGTGCGTGGCGGCATCGAGATCAATGTTGTCCACCCCCATCCCAGCCCGCCCCACCACGCGGAGCTGCGGCGCCTGCGCCAACAGGTCCGCCGTCACCTTGGTCTCCGACCGGACCAGCAGAGCATGCGCCTCCGGCAACATCTCCACCAGTTTCTTCTTGTCCTTGATCGCTTTCACGACATCGATCTCGGGAACCGCGCTGAGCAGGGCGAGCCCACCCTCATCCACCTTGTCAGCCACCACCACGCGATGCCTCACCCCAGCACCTCCTCCATGGTCCGCAGCAACGCGCCGACACCAGCCGCCGTGTGATCCCCCATATGCCCGATACGGATGGTGGATTCCTTCAGGGGGCCGTACCCCGACCCGATGGTCCAGCCGCGCCCGGCCAGCGCCTGCGCAATGGCGCGACCATTCTGGCCGTCCGGCACCCGTAGGCACGACGTCGTCCACGAGCGGCGCCCCTCCACGGGGAGGTAGGAGAACCCCAGTTTCAAGCCTCGCTCCTGGACCCAACACTCGACCACCTTCCGCATTTCATCGTGGCGTTTCCACCGCGCCTCAATGCCGCCCTCCGCCTCGATCCGCTTGAGCTGGACGTCCAGCGCGTAGAACAGCGAGATCGCAGGCGTGTTGGTGGGCTGGGCTTCGGCGAACGCCTCCGCGAAGGTGACCAGATCGAAATACGCGCCGCGCTCCGGAACGGTCTTGGCCCGCTCCAACAAGCGCGGAGACGCCACACCCAGCGCCAGACCCGGCGGCAGCGCCAGGGCCTTCTGCGAGCCCGTGAGCGTGAAGTCCAGCTTCCAGGCATCGGTTTCGACGGGAGAGCCTGCGGCGGACGTGACGGCGTCCACCAGCAGCATCACGTCGTCGAACTCGTGCGTGACCGCCGCCAGCTGCTCGAGCGGAGCCAGCGCCCCGGTCGCGGTCTCCGAGTGCACCAGCGTCACGGCATCCACCTCCGACCGCTTCAGGGCATCCCGGAGCATGTCCGGCTCCACGGTCTCTCCCGGCGGGACGTTGAGTCGTATCACCTCCCGGCCACACGCCGCCCCAATGGCGGCAAAGCGCTCGCCGAACGCGCCGCCCACCAGCGACAGCACACGGTGGCGCACGCCGCACCGCACCGCCGCCTCCATAAACCCGGTGGCGGAGCAGGAGCCGATCATCACCGTATGGCGGGTGCGGAACATCCGGCGCAGGGGCTCCGCCATGCCGGTCAGGAGCTCCTTCATGGCCTTGCCGCGGTGGGGAATCATGGGCCGCGTCATGGCCGCGAGCACGTCCGGATGAACTTCCGTGGGGCCGGGAAGAAAGAACTGTCCAACAGCCGGGGCCGTCATGCTGGGCCTACCTCGCGTGGTGCCGGCGTGCCGGCAACCAGCGCCCGCACTCCGTCGGTGGTGGTAAGGTGAACGCCGCGCGCTGCCCAATCCCCGAGCAGACGGTCGGCCGCGGTGGCGTCAATGGGTTTCATGGCGTCGGTAACCGCCGTGAGGCGGGTCCCGGCGCGCCGCTGAAGCAGTCCCTCGATGGCGTACCGGTCGCACACGTCGAGGGCCACACCGTACAGGACGATGTGCTCCGGCTCCAGCTCGTCCAGCACCGGCTCGACGTTCAGGTTGGTGAAGACGTCGAACCAGTGTTTGTGGAAGAGGATGTCTCCGTCGTGTTCCCGCACGGCCAAGCGCACGACCGCGGGGTCCAGGCCCTCCGGCTCGATCACCAGCGGCCGACGTAAGGCCGTCTCCGGGATCTTCCGCTGCCCCGGCGTGCCACGCATGCAGTGCGGCGGAAACGTGGCGCGGAAGTCCGGCCGATCCGACAGCTCCCGGTGGCCCGGTACATGGTCGTCGGCGCTCGCCACGATCCGGATCCCGTGTTGGTGCGCCAGGTCGGTGAGCTGCCGAAGGCGCGAGATGATACTCTCCGCGTCGGGCACGTACAGCTTCCCCATGGCGCGCATGAAGTCGTGCTGGGTATCGATGTCCCAGAAGATCAACCCTGGCATGCGCTTGGAGCCCGATAACGGAAGGCGGTGGGCGGTTGGATCGCGAACAGTATTGGTCGGTCGCCGGTTGTCAGTCGTCAGTTCTCAGTCATCAGTGGTCAGCGTTCAGGCTCGACGTGCATCTCGCACCGGCGGGGCCGCCGTCACGGGTTGGAACGCGCGACGGCACAAACGGCTACCCTGAAAACCGATGGCTGACCACCGACAACTGATGACGACGGGAGCTGCTCCCGTCAGCCTGCGGAAACTACCCGGGGAGTCTCCAGGACGCCACGTCCGGCACGTGCACCGCGATCTCGTCGCAGGCGTGCTGCCGGGGACAGCTGGCGCAATCCCACCACACCTTCTGAGGGAAGAGGGACTTGTCGGCGGGCCGAAAACCCATGCGATGAAAGAAGAACGGCCGGCGGGTCAGCGCGAAGACCTCGTGTATACCCAGGCGCCGAGCTCGCTCCAGCAGCTGCCTCACCACCAAGCGGCCCACGCCCGACCCCTGGTGCGACGGGTGGACCGCAACCGCAATGACTTCCGCCAGGTCGGGCGAATAGGGTTTGAGCGCGCCCATCCCCACCACCATGTCCCGATCGGTCACCACCACGTATCGCTCGAGGTCGCGCCGCAAATCCTCTTCCGTCCGGGGCAAGAGATCACCGGTGGCGATGTAGGGCACCATGATCTCCACCATGGCCGGGATGTCGACCGGCCGCGCGGAGCGCGTCGCCGGCCCGAAATGGGGAAGCGGAGCCGCCGTCACAGGCACTCCTCCAGGATCCCGAGGCCGCGTTGCAGCTCCGCCTGGCTCATCACCAGGGGCGGCAGCAGCCGGATCACGTTGGTCCCCGCGGCGATGATCAGCAGCCCGTGCTCGAACGCGCGCGCGATCACCGGCTGCACCGGCACCGCCAGCTCGATACCCCAGATCAGGCCGACGCCGCGCACCGCCGTTACTTGTGGCCGGCGTGCCTTCAACTCCGCCAGGCGGCTGCCGAGCCACTCGCCCTTCCGCCGCACATCCGCCAGGAAGTCGGGCTGGGAGATCACCCGGAATTGGGCCAGGGCAACCGAGGCGACAAACGGGCCGCCGCCAAACGTGGTGCCGTGGTCGCCGGGCTTGATGGCCTCCGCGATGCGCCGGTTCACCAGGATCGCCCCCATCGGCAGGCCGGCGCCGACCGACTTGGCGATGGTCACGATGTCCGGGACGATGCCGGCCTGCTCGTGGGCGAACAGTGTGCCCGTCCTGCCCATGCCGCACTGGATTTCGTCCAGAATCAGCGCCGCGCCGGCCTCGTCGCACAGCGCCCGCAGCTCCTCCAGGAGGGACGCCGGCAGCACATTGATGCCACCCTCCCCCTGAATCGGCTCGGCGATCACCGCCGCCGTCCGCTGGGCCGACACCGCGCGCTCCAGCGCCGCGTCGTCGTAGGGGTCTACGATGGAAATGCCCCCTACCAGTGGAGCGAACGGCTCGCGATACTGGGCTCGGTCCGTCGCCGCCAGCGCGCCGAACGTGCGGCCGTGGAACGCGCCCTTCAGCGCCACGATCTCACGCTTCTCCGGCCGGGCCCCCATGGCGCGCCGGGCGAACTTGAACGCGCCCTCGTTGGCTTCCGCGCCCGAGTTGCAGAAAAACACGTGTGACGCGAAGGAATGTTCCACCAGCGCGGCGGCCAGCTCTTCGCCGGGGGCGGTGCGGAAGAAGTTGGATGTGTGCAGCACGCCGGTCTCGGCGGCCTGGGCAATGGCGTCTCGAAGCACCGGATGGTCGTATCCCAGCGGGTTCACCGCGATACCGGCCACGAAGTCGAGATACCGGGTGCCGTCCTCGGCAATCAGTTCGCATCCTTGGCCCCGGGCGAAACACACCGGCGCCCGCCGGTACACCGGCAGGAGCGCATCCAGCGGTTGACTCGTCACGGTCATGCAGCCGCCTCCACGGCGCTCGTGGCGATCAACGTGCCACGGTCCGGACTGGTGAGCATGGTCAGGTCGCCGATCCGAACGCGGGCCACTCCGGCGCTCTGCGCCGCGAGCAGCTTGGCCACCATCCCGTCAGCAACAACACCCCTCGCGATCAAATCGGCCACCGCACCGTCCGATACGAACGGCAGCGGCCGACCATCCCGCAGAACCCCCGGCACGTCCGTCACGAAGAGCAACTCGATGGCGCCAAGGGCACGCGCCACGGCGGCGGCGGCCTCGTCGGCGTTGACGTTGACCGCGTCGCCACGCTGATCCACGCTGGATGGCGCGATCACCGGCGTGAAACCGGACGCCAGGAGCCGGCGGAGCGACTCCACGTCCACCCGCGTCACCCGGCCCACCCGTCCGAGCCGCTCGGGGTCCACCAGCTCCACGGTGAAGTAGCCGTCGGCGCCGCACAGTCCCACGGCTTCCACGCCCTGCGAGCGCAACGCGCGCACCACATCGGACTGGATGGGGCCGCACAGCACCATCTGGGCCACGTCGGCCACGTCGGGGGTGGTGACCCGCACGCCCTCGACTTTCTCCACCGGCAGCCCCAGACGCTCCTGCCAGGTGGAGACGCGGCGCCCACCGCCGTGAACCAGCACTGCGGGACGGGCCGATGGCAGCGCGGCGGCGAGCCGCGCGAGCCATGTCGCGTCGTCCAACTCGGCCCCGCCGACCTTGATCACGCGCAAGCCTAGCATAGCAGCCCCCGGGTTTCCGGCCACCGCTGCATGGCGTTCATGTTCTGCACCGCCTGGCCCGCCGCGCCCTTCACCAGATTGTCGATGGCCGAGATCACCGTCAGCATGGGCCGGCTCACGTGGCGCACCGGGACCACGCCAATGGCGACGCGGTTGCGATGCACCACGTCGCGCAACGACGGGACGCCCGCGGGCACCAACCGCACACAGGGCTCTCCCTCGTAGGCCTGCGACAAGATGCGCTCCCCGTCCTCTCGCTCCAGCGCCTGCCGCAGCGGGAGGTGCACGGTAGACAGGATCCCCCGCCGGACGGGGAGGAGGTGGGGCGTGAACACGACGTCCGCCGGCCCCAACACGGGTATCAGGTGCCCGGTGATCTCAGGGAGATGCCGGTGCGTGTTCCCGACGCCGTAGGCGCGAAAATCCTCGGCGACCTCGGCGAAGAGCATCTCACGCCGGGCACTCCGGCCGGCCCCGGACACGCCGGACGCGGCGTCTATGATGATCGGACGCGAGGTATCCACCACGCCCGCTCGGGCAAAGGGCAGGAGGGCCAGCAGGGCTACCGTCGGATAGCACCCGGGGTTGGCCACCACCGAGGCGCCCGGCAGGGCCGGGCGCGCGAACTCCGTGAGGCCATACACCGCCCGGTCAGAAAGGCGAAGGTCCGCGGAAAGGTCTACCACCCGCGCGCCGGCCTCGCGGGCGCGCTCGACTACCGGAGCGGACACGCCGTGGGGGAGACAGCTGAAGACCATCTCGACGTCCCGCCACCGCTCCTCCACGGCTTCCATCGGCACCGTGCGGTGGCCCAGCACCTCGGGCTCGCTTTGCGAGGTCGCGAACGCGATCGCAACATCCGGATGCGCGTCGAGCAGCTCGACCAGCTCGCGCCCGACGTAGCCCGACGCCCCGAGGACCGCCACCGGCGTTGCTGTATTCTTATGCATGGGGGTGAATAATAAGCCGGGAGAGGGATGTGACAAGGGGAAGAAAGTCTCCAAGGGTACGTCCCTTCAGATCACCTCCTCCAACCTGGAATTCGGCTGGTGCTCCCGCCCCACCTTGGCGCAGGGCCTCCCGTCGACCATGACCACGTCTGCGGTGAAGTCGAAGCGGCCCTGTCCCCCGAACAGCGAGGACCCCACGCCGTACGCGTCCACCGGCACACCTGCTCGCTCGAACTGCCGGATCTTCTCCACGGTGAAGCCCCCGGACACCACGATCTTCACGTGGCGAAAGCCTTCGGCGTCCAGGGCCTGGCGCACGTTCCACACCAGCTGCGGGTTGACACCGGTGGGTCGGAACCGACCCATCTGGGGGATCACCGACTGGTCCACCATGGTCTCTGCGGTGTCCAGCCGGACGCCGTAGAGGCGCTCGCCCAGGGCACGGGCCACGTTCAACGACGTGCTCACACAGTCGTTATCGAAGTCCACCAGGGTGATCAGCCTCACGTGCGCCGGCATCAACTCGGCGAACTTGCGGGTGGCCAGCGTGGTGTCGCCCCCATACGCCGCGATCATACCATGCGGGACTGTGCCCACGCCTTCACTGCCCCACCAGGAAGCCTGCGCGTCCGTGGACACGCCGATCGCGCCGGCGATGTGCGCCGCGTATCCGTCGCCGGTCTGGACCAGCCAGTGGTCGTGCCGGGCGGGGAAGAACATTACTTCCTTCGGCTTCGCGGCCTCCACCACCAACCTGGTGTTGGTACCGACCCGGGTGCGCCGCGCGAGCACGCCGAGATACAGCGTCTCGAGGTGGGCGAACGCCTCGTAGGGACCCTCGATGGTCATGACGGTTTCCCACGGCGCCACCTCGTCGCCGTCGAACAAGGCCCGGACATGCAGCACCGGCCATTCCAACGAGCACAGTCTCAGGATGGCGATGGCCTCGTCCACGCCGCCCAGATAGGCGTGTTCCTTGCCAAAGACCTGCATCAGCACGCGCGGGTGATGATGGTCCGCGACCAGAACCTCGCGGGCCCGGACGAAGTACTTATCGGAGTAGTAACCCTGCCGCATCCGCTCGACCGGCAGGTTAAAGATCGCGGGGTCAAGGCGCTTGCGCGGGCCGGTCACGGCTCTACCTCACGAACCCTGCCCCGCAGAGCCCGGCGCCTCAGCCACCCCACGCCGAGCGCATCCGGCAATCCCCGCACAGCCCGGCGCCACACGCCGTACTTGCTCCGCCCGTAGACTCGGGGCCGAAACGCGACCGGGACTTCTACCACCACGCCACCCTGGCGCCGGATCAGCGTGGGCATGAAGCGATGCATGCCGTCAAAGCGCGGCAGGCCGGCGAAAGCCATCTGGCGGATGGCGCGGAAGCCGCAGGCGCTGTCCCGCACCACGTCGCCGGTGAGCCAATCCCGCACCCGGTTGGCGAACCGGCTCTGCGCGCCCCGCCACGCGTTTTCCCGCTTGCCCTGGCGGTAACCCACCGCGGCAACGGCGTGGGGCGCGTCGTCGAGCGCATGCAGAAGGCGGGGGATGTCGGCGGGATCGTTCTGGCCGTCCGCATCGAGCGTGACGACGATGGCTCCCCGGGCCGAGTCGCACCCAGCCATGGTCGCGGCGCTTTGCCCGCTGCGCGCGTCCAGGCGAAGGACCCGCAGGCCCGGGAGCCCCGCCCGCAACCGCACCAACTCCTCCAGCGATCCGTCCGACGACGCATCATCCACCCCGAGGATCTCGTACGAGCGGGCCCCGAGCGCGGCCACGATGGCGTCCAGTAGCGGCGCCAGACTCTCCCGCTCGTTGTGGACGGGCAGTACCACCGAAATCTGGGGCGGTGGGCCAGTCATGGCGGCGGGAACGTATGGCGGGGTAGCGGGTGAAAGCAAGGGAGCCCGTTTGACTTTGATTGCCGGCCCGAATAAATCCCCACTCGCACCGCCACCGCCGAGGTATCTCATGTCCGTCGAGTCGCTTTCCCGCCGCGCGTTCGTGGGCACCGCCACCGGGCTCGCCGCCGGGGCCGTACTGGCCGTGAAGCCCGAGGGTCGCATCAAGGCGCCCGCGATCCATATCCGCCCGCAGGGGCGGAATGCCGCAGTGGCGTCCGGCAACGGTCTCCCAGCCATGCAGAAAGTGGGTGAGCTGCTGGCGCAGGGTGTGGACACGCTCGACGCAGCCATCGAGGGCGTGAAGATTCAGGAGTTGGATCCAGACGACACCTCCGTTGGCTATGGCGGCCTCCCGAACGAGGACGGCGTGGTGCAGCTCGATGCCTCGTGCATGCATGGGCCGACGCGGCGCGCCGGGGCGGTGGCGTGTCTGGAAGGCATCAAGACGCCGAGTGTCGTGGCGAAATATGTGCTCCTCTACACCAACCATATCCTGCTGGTGGGCGAGGGCGCCAAGCGTTTCGCCTTGTCGTACGGATTCAAAGAGGAAGACCTCTTGACGGAGCGGTCGCGCCAAACCTGGCTGCGGTGGCGCGCCAATCGTGGAACGGCCGACGACTGGCTGAACGTGGAGGACGGCGTGCAGATGGTCCCGCGCCCCACAGGAACCATCAACTGCAACGTGGTGAACGCCAGGGGCGACGTTTCATCGGTCACCACGACGAGCGGGCTGGCCTGGAAGATCCCGGGACGGGTGGGCGACTCTCCCCTCATTGGCGCCGGACAGTACACGGACAATGACGTGGGCGCCGCCGGCTCCACCGGGCGGGGAGAATCCAACATCAAGGTGTGCGGAGGGTTCCTGACGGTGGAGTTCATGCGCCGCGGCATGAAGCCGACCGATGCGTGCCTGGAGACCTTGAAGCGCGTGGTCGCGGCCACGGAGCCGCGGCTGCTCGACGAGCGGGGCCGCCCGACGTTCGATCTCAACTTCTACGCGGTCAACAAGACCGGCGCGTTCGGCGCCGCCTCGATTTTCCCGCGGCGGGACGGCAGTCCCGCCAAGTACGCCGCGTTGGACGGTCAGACGGCGGCGCTGCACGACTGCGCGGCTCTGTACGAACGGCGCGCGTGAGGCGCCTTTGCCTCGCGCTGGCCGTCGCCGGTTTTGCCCGCGCGGGCGCAGCACAGGACACCACCAGCGCTATCCCGCCGGCGCTGTGGATAGACGTGGCGTACCCCAAGGTCTTCTACACCGGGCGCGAGGGCCTGGTGGTGGGCGGCTACGTCGCCTACCTGTCCCCCATCTCCTACGCCGATTTCGACCGCCCCGAGCCGTACCGCGGGTCGTACTCCGTCAATGCGGAGGTGGGGACCAGGGGGAGCCGTAAGCTCATGGTCGAGGCCCGCCTGCCCCGGCTCGCGCCGGGCTGGCGGTTCGTGGGAACCCTCGGAGGGGAGCGGCGCGCACGAGAGAACTACTTCGGACTGGGCAACGGCAGCGCAAACGACCCGGTCAACGTGACGCCTGCTCAGCCCGATTACTACCACGCTCGGGACACCCGCTACGCCGCGCGCGCCGAGGTGCAGCGCGTAGTGGCCGGTCCGCTCCGCGCGCTCGCGGGTGTGCACGTCGAGCGGTGGCGCATGGACACCCTCCCCGGTCCCTCCCGCCTGGCGCTGGACCGGGCGGCCGGCGCGGACCCAGCGATTGGTCAAGCGGTGAACGATGTCTCCGGCAGAATCGGCCTGGTCTATGACAGCCGGGACAGCGAGCCGGCGCCCCGACGGGGCGTGCTGGCGGAGGTGATCGTGGCGCGGGCCAACGCCGGGACGGCTGGCGACGTCACCTATACCCGGGCCCTGACCAGCGCCAGCGGCTATCTCCCCGCCACGGAGCGACTGGTGATCGCGGGGCGGGTGCTGGGCCAGCGCATGTGGGGCACGCCACCGCTCGGCACCTACTTCCGCATTGACGCCTCCGACCGGCCCTTCAAGGGCCTTGGCGGCGGCGAATCACACCGCGCGCTCCCGGAGAACCGCTTGCTCGGCCGCGACAAACTGCTGGCCAACCTCGACCTGCGATACGATCTGGTCGCCGTGCCGACACTGGCGCGCGCCACCGTGATTGGATTCCTCGATGCCGGCCGGGTGTTCCACAACGAGACCTTCAGACTCACCACCGCGGGCATGAAGGTCGGGGGCGGCACCGGGCTGTTTCTCCAATTCGGTCGGGCCGGTCTGCTGGGATTCACGTTCGGGACGGGGTCCGACGGCGTGGCGGTGCAGGCACATTCGCGGTGGACGTACTGAGACGGGGCGAGCGGACGGCGGCAGTGCGGCGGAGCGGCAGTGGGGCAGTGCAGCAGAGCGGTTCCGATGCTACGTGCCTGAGGGACCATCCTCCTCTATAGCAATACCCCGCTTCCGTAACTCATCCACGTAGGGCCCATAGGGAATCACGTCATAGGCGGGCTTGGCGCCAGGAGCGACCGTCCCGTGGACTTGCATCACCGCCGTGATCGACAGCGAGTACCCTGTGGTCCGCATCATGGCCGAGACACCGAGCTCGGCATCGTAGTAGTCGAGCAGGCGGAAGGCGACGGTGTGGGGCTTCCCCTTCTTGGTCCCGGTCACGACCACGCGCAGGGCCACCAGATCCGGCACGTTCGGTTTGCGGAGCTTGGGGGAAACCACGGCGATGAACGCGTCGCGGGGCGCCACCGACGTTCCCTTCACGTCCACCGGAACGGTGCTCAGGAGGCCAAGGTCGCGCACGGCTCGCATGATGGCGGCGTGCCCGGGATAGCGCAGCGTCTTGTATTCCATGCTCTCGACGCAGCCCGCGAATCGCCACGGCATGGTCGAGATCCCCCCGGCGGTGTGGAACGCCTCCAACTCACCAACCGGAGCAGGAAAGGACACGGTCTCCGTTTCAGAGAGCGCATTCACCGTCATTGGCACCCCGCCCCGCACGATCCACGATGGCGTCGTGTAGTAGTCGAGCACGCCCTCCAACGAGTAGACCACGGTGTAGTTGAGGGGTGGCTCGGGATGCTGCGGCAGGCCTCCCACGTATAGGCGAACCGAATCGGTACGTTCCAGGCGGCGCATCCCCTCGCCGGCCAGGATGTTCACCATCCCCGGCGCGAGACCGCAGTCCGGTACCACCGACACGCCTTTCCCACGCGCCTGCTCATCCAGTGTTTCCTGCCGGCGCACGATCTCCGTGTTGCCGCCGAGGTCGGCGAAATGGATGCCCAGATCGACGGCGAGCCGTGCCATGTCGAAGTTCAAGTAGTAGGGCAGCGCGCACAGGATCGCGTCGTGCCCGCGCATGACGTCGCGGAGGTTCCGCTCGTCGCGCGCGTCTACTTTCATCACGGACAGGCGTCGGCCGCGGTACGGCGTCAACAGGTCTGACAGCCGCTCGGGCGCCGCATCGGCGAGGGTGACCGCGGCATCCGAGGTCCGGAGGAGATCAAATGCCGCAGCGGAGCCTTGGAGACCGGTTCCTAACACTAAGAATCGCAATGAGTTAACTCGCTATGGCGGCGGTGGAGGGATGGGAAAGATAGGGAGGTAGCTGAGTGCGAGGAATGGGGTGCGCTTGTTGTTCCACCTCGCTCCATTGTACCCTTGCGAGTGATGACTCACACTCCCCCGCCCAATGACAAGGGAGCCGAAGCTCAATCGGGGCGCCGCCGCGACCCCAAGGCCACACGTGACCGACTGGTGCGGTCGGCCCTCGAGTTGTTCACCACACAAGGCTACCACGCGACCACGACGCCGCAGATCTCCGGTCGCGCCGGCGTGGCGGAAGGCACCATCTACCGGCACTTCGAGTCGAAGGAACACCTGCTCAACGAGATCTACCGAGCGGGCGTGCGCCTGTTCACGGGCGCGCTCAAGGACTCACCCGCCACACAGCCCTGCCGGGAGCGGCTCCAGAGAGTCGCCGTTGCCTGGCGGGACGTCGCCGTCCGGAATCCCGCCATCGTGCGTCTGGTGTTCGTGGATCGACTGGGAACGTTGCTCGATCAGAAAAGCCGGGACACGGCTAGGGAACTCCGCACCGAGCTCGAAAAGGTCATCGCCGGGGGCAAATCCGCGGGGCAGGTCCGGCCCGGTTCCGTGGATGTCTGGGCGGACATCTGGCTGCGACTGATGATTCTCGTGCTTGAGCGGTTGGCCGCCAAGGAATGGACCGCCGATCAGACCTCGGTGCAGACCGTGATCGAGTGCGCCTGGGGCGCGATTGGCATCAGCGCCCCTGGGTCACCGTCGCCTCTAGCAGAAGCTCGCCCTGGGGGTCCACCAGCACCTCCTTCGGCGCCACCTCCAGGGGACGCTCCAGCACTTGGCGCCGAGCCCTGAGGGGCAGGTGGATCTCCAGGCGCTCACCGTTGCGGAGCTCGATCCGGATCGGCAGAGTGAGGTCAAAGAGTCCCCATGTCGAAGGCTGCGTCTGCGTCACCTCCAGCGCCAGCTTCCCGTTCCCATGGCGCCACCTCAGCGCGATTCTGGGATACCCGGGCTGGAGCAGCCACTGCCGGAAGAACCCGTCCAGCGGCGCCGGGGCGTAGCGCTCCATGACGCCGGCGAAATCGGCGGAGAGCGCCGTAGAATCCCGGTAGGCGGCATAGTACGACCGCAACCCGTCCACAAAGGCTGAGTCACCCATCTCCCGCCGCAACATGTGCAGCACCCACGCTCCCTTGGGGTAGTTGTTGGCGTTGAGCAAGTCCACCAGCTGCCGCTCCGCCGTATCAATGATCGGCCGGTTCACCACCGCCGACGCCATATACACACGCCGATGCCGCTCCATCGCCTCGTGGAACACCGCCGGCTCCCCGGCCAGCTCGAAGTACATCGGTCCGAGGTAGCTGGCGAACCCTTCCGACAGCCACAGGTGGTGCCAGTCCCGGGCGGTCACGGCGTCGCCGAACCATTGATGGGCGATCTCGTGCGCGACGGTCTCCTCGTCCAGGGACCGATCCAGGTAGGGGCGTTCGGCGTAGAAGATGGCCGACGCGTTCTCCATCCCGCCGAACCGGGTGGAGGACTGCACGTGGGCGAGTTTCTCATAGGGGAAAGGTCCCAGCAGGCGGCTGAAGCGCGCCACCATGTCGACGCTCCGCCGGAACGGACCCGTCACCGCGAACGCCGAATCCTCCGGAAACGTCCATACGGCCTGCGGCGCGGTCCCCACGCTCCCGAGCTCGGTGACGGCCAGGCGCCCTGCCCCCAGCACCATGCTGTAGGTAGAGATCCGCCGGACTGTAGCCCATCGCCATCGAGTCCGACCGCCGGCCAGCGAGTCTGTGCCCCGCCATTCGCCGTTACCCACGGCGCGCCAGCCCACCGGCACCTCCACCGCGAGGGACACGGTGGCCTTGTCGGACGGGTGGTCCTCGCAGGGGAACCAGTGGCGTGCCCGGTTGGGCCAGTTGTCAGCGAACGCCGTGGGCGCGCCGTGCACGTTGTTCTGAAGGAACAGCCCGTCGCGCGGCCTGCCCCGGTAGAACACCGCCACCTCAAGGGTGTCACCCGGGGCACCCCAATGCGCCAGCCGAAGCGCCCACCCATCATCCCCCTTCAGCCTCCTCCATCCAGCGTCCCCCTGGCGTAGCGCGCGCCCGCCGGCCACCACGGAGTCCACCAC
>DASWGV010000219.1:0-21583 GCA_036393515.1 Gemmatimonadales bacterium
TGCAGTACCGCTCACCCGCCGGGGTCGAATACCGTTCCCAAGCCGATACGGGCGCCATCGCCCGCGCTGCGAGCGCACTCGCCGCTGACCCGCAGAACGTAGATCGGATCATTCAGCTTGGGGTAGCCCAGTCCGGCGCCCGGCAATTCCGGGAGGCCATAGAAACGCTCACGCGTGGGTTGACGATCGCCCCGAACCATCCGCTCCTGTACCGCTGGCGCGGACATCGCTACCTCTCGGTGCGTGAGCTTGACCGGGCGATGGACGATCTCATGCGGGGCTATCGCCTGGATAGCACCAATTACGGCATCCTGTATCACCTGGGGATCGTGCGGTATGCGCGCGGGGACTTTGCCGGGGCCGCGGAGGCTTTTCAACGCGGACAACCGCGCGCACCCGACGCCGGCGAGCTGGCCGGTGCCACGGACTGGCTCTGGATGTCCCTGTCCCGCGCCGGGAGGGGCGCCGCCGCGCAAGCGATGCTGGACCAACGTCCTGACTCACTGCCGGTCACCAATGCCTACGCACAGCGGCTGCGTCTGTACCGCGGGCAGATCGGGCCCGACGAGGTCCTCACGGTGGCGGACACCGGTGATGTCGCGGTGGCGACGCTGAGTTACGGCATCGGAAATTGGTACCTCGTGCGGGGCGATACGGCTGGTGCGCGGCCGTGGTTCGAGCGGTCAATTCGCTCGGGCGGCTGGCCGGCGTTCGGCTTCATCATTTCCGAAATCGATTTGCGGCGGCTGCGGTGACACGGAATTCAGCGTCGGGGGGGTTGACCAGCACGACCCTCGCGTCCGGTTTGATGCCGAGCTTGTTGAGGAGGGGCGTCCCGGAGTAACCCGCCACGCGGGAATCAGGGACCAGCGGCCGCGCGGGCGAGCCCGGTCATCGAGGCGCCCGCACTTCCAGGGTCCGGCGCGCCACGCCAGCGGGATCAACGTCGCGCGTCTCAACCTCACGCCGCCCGCTGCGGGTCATGAGCGTGACACGGACGTTGACTCGAGTCACGCCCGGCTGCAGTCCGAAGTGCGCGGGCGCCGTTCCATGCGAGCAGTACCCACCCCCGCTATCCACCAGGCGGGCGCCCAGGGCCCGGCCGGTCGCGGCGTCGAACAAGCGCACCTCTGAGCCGGCCCGCGTGTGGCGTCCGTCGGCATCCAGTACCTGAACGAACAGGGAGCGGCCCGCGGCCTCCGCTGACAGATCGTTGCGGTGCAGGACGTGCGTGCCCTGCGCGTGGTTGTTGGCCAGCGCCAGGTCGAGATCGCCGTCCCCGTCGTAGTCCGCCCAAGCTATCCCGTGGCTTGAGCCCTTTTCCAGGACCGCACGCGGGGTGACATCCACGAACGTGCCCCGGACGTTGCGAAAGACGTGGTCCGGCGCTTCCGCCTGATCGGCCAGGTACGACGCGACGACGAGATCCTCCCAGCCGTCGTTGTCGTAGTCGCCCCAGACAGCCGTGGTGGAGTGGTACGCTCCAGCGAGCGGCGTCCCGCGCGCCACCTCCCGGAAGGAACCATCCCCCTGGTTCTGCCACAGCACGTCCGGGCCGTAGGTCGCGATGAAGATGTCCAGGTCGCCGTCGTTGTCGTAGTCGGTCACCGCGGGCCCCACGCTTCCGTGATCGCCGGCCCGGCCCGGTTGGTTCATGCCCAGCGCCGGCGCCACATCGGTAAACCGGCCGCCGTCGTTCCGATAAAACCCGTCCTCGTGGCCATCCTGGTTGGCGACAAACGCGTCGAGATCGCCGTCGGCGTCCATGTCGAACCAGGCAACGCCCACGGTGCGCCGTGGATCGCCGATCCCGGACTCCTGTGTCACGTCGGTGAACCGCGCGCCGTCGTTTCGGAACAGACGATTGGGCTGATCGCGGAAGGCGACGAACAAATCCACATCACCGTCGTTGTCGTAGTCCACCCAGGCCGGCTGCCGGGTCACACCGATCAGGTCCACACCGTAGCGGGCCCCGACCTCGGCAAAGCGGCGACCATTCCCTTCGTTGCGGTACAGCCGGTTCCGCATGCTGTCGGCTCCGGCAAAGCCGATATAGAGATCGAGATGGCCGTCTCCGTCGAAGTCGCCCCACCCCGCGGCGCGGACCTCCGGGACGAGCTCCAGTCCCACGGCGGCGGCCACGTCGGTAAACCGGCCCGCGTCGTTCCGGTAGAGTCTGCTCCGCGCGCGCCGGAACCCCACGAACAGATCCAGGTCCCCGTCGTTGTCGAAATCCGCCCAGGCGTTGGGTTGGGCTCCCGGCCCGGAGAACAGGTCGGTCTGGACGGCGCTGAATCTGGGGCCCGCGTCCCGCTGAACCACCCGGGGCTCCGAGGGGATCGCCAGGACCAAGGCGCTGGTCGCGCTGGCGACAAGGAGCAAGGGGGTCTTGTTCATAGGCCGACCGTTACGCTTCAGCGGCCCGGAATCCCGGCTGAGGCGCCCCGACCCGACTCCTCCGCCTCAGGCGGGCACGCACCCAGCTCTGCAACGAATCTAGATAGGTGTAGATCACGGGCGTCACGTACAGCGTCACCAACTGCGAGAAGGCCAGACCCCCTACCACCGCGATGCCCAGGGGCCGCCGCGACTCCCCTCCGGCACCGAGCCCGATGGCGATGGGCAGCGTGCCCATCAGCGCGCACATCGTGGTCATCATGATGGGGCGGAACCGGATGAGGCACGCCTCGACAATGGCTTCCGCCGGCGCCTTGTGCTCGGTCCGTTGGGCGTCGAGCGCGAAATCAATCATCATGATCGCGTTCTTCTTCACCAGGCCGACCAGCAGGATGAGCCCCACGTAGGAGTAGATGTTCAGGTCGGTCCGGAAGATCAGCAATGTGAGCAACGCTCCGAACACCGCGAACGGCAACCCCGACAGAATCGTCAGCGGATGAATGAAGCTCTCGTACAGCACGCCCAGCACCAGGTAGATGACAAGGATGGCAATCACCAGCAGGAAGAACAGTCCGGTCTGGGACTCCTGGAACGCCTGGGCTTGCCCGGAGAAATTTGCCGTAATGGTGGACGGCAGCACATCGCGGGCCAGGCGCTGGACCGTCGCGACGCCGGTGCCGAGCGAGATGCCTTCCTCCAGATCGAACGACAACGTGACGGAGGGCAGCTGCCCGGAGTGGTTGACCGACTGGGGGCCCAGGATGGGCGTCACGCTCGCCACCGCGCCCAGCGGCACCAGAGCGCCGGTCCGAGATCGAACGTGCACCATGTTGATGGCGGCGGGGTCCCGCTGAAACTCGGGGAGCAGCTCCAGAATGACCGGATAATCGTTGCTGCTGCCCAAGATGGTGGACACCTGCCGCGAACCGAACGCGTTGTACAGGGCACTCTGCACCTGGCTGATGTTCAACCCCACGGCGGCCGCCCGATCGCGGTCCACGTCAATCCGTAGCTGTGGGTTGCGCAACTGAAGATCGCTCGACACGTCGCGTACGCCGGGCAGCTCCCGCATCCGCGCTTCCAGCCGATTAGCTTGGTCGTAGAGCAGCTCGAGATCGGCGCTCTGGAGCGTGAACTGGTACTGGCTCCGGCTGAACCGTCCCCCTACCCGGATGGCCGGCGGGTTGCTGAGGAATACGCGCACCCCCGGTATCTCCGACAGCGCAGGCTGGAGGCTGCGAATCACGCCATCCGCGTCTAGCGTCCGTTCATGACGGGGTTTCAGGTACAGGCTGACCCGCCCCTGACTGACCCCACCCCCAAACGGCCCGCCACCTCCCGTTGATACCTGCACGCCGTCCACGTTGGCATTCTGGCGCACGGTCTCGCTGACCCGGTTCAGGTGCTCCACCATCTGCTCGAAGGACGTGCCCTCGGCGGCCTGCACCGAGCCGTTGAGCGAGCCCACGTCCTGGGTGGGGATGAAGCCCTTGGGCACGATGACGAACAGAGCGGCCGTCCCGACCAGAATTCCAAACGAGAACGCCATCGTGGTGCGCCGGTGGCCCATCACCCAATGAAGCGTGTCGCGGTACAGCCCCAGCGCGCCCTGGTAGACCCGCTCAATGGCGTTGTAGGCCCGCCCGTGCCGTACGTCGTGGTGGCCGGCCTTGAGGAACCGGCTGCACATCATGGGCGTCAGGGTGAGCGACACGAACCCGGAAATCAGGATGGCGGCGGCAATCACCACGGCGAACTCGTGGAATAGCCGACCCAGGAGGCCGGGCATGAATAGGACGGGGATGAAGACCGCCACCAGCGACAGCGTCATGGACACAATGGTGAACCCGATCTCCTTGGACCCATCCAGGGCCGCCTGGAGGGTCGGTTTCCCCATTTCCTTGTGGCGCACGATGTTCTCCATCATCACAATGGCGTCGTCCACCACGAAGCCGACCGCCAGCGTGAGCGCCATCATAGACAGGTTGTCCACGCTGAAGCCCATCAGGGCCATCACCGCAAAGGTGCCCACCACCGACATGGGCAGGGCCATCCCCGGAATCACCGTGGCGGGCACGCTCCGCAGGAACAGGAAGATGACCAGCACCACCAGACCCAGAGTGAGCATGAGCGTGAACTTCACGTCCGCCACCGACTCCCGGATGGTCTGGGACCGGTCGTACAGCAGATTCACCTCGATGGCCGGTGGCAACTGCGGCCGGAGTTCCTCGATCCGGGCCTTCACGGCATCCGCCACCTGCACGGTGTTGGACCCGGGCTGGCGCCGCACCTGAAGCACGATGGTGCGCACGCCGTTGAACCAGTTCCCGGAGCGCGGATTGGACACGGCGTTCAGCACGTTGCCGACATCGCCCAGCCGCACCGGTGATCCGTTGCGGTAGGCCAGCGTGATATCGCGGAACGAATCCGCGTCCTGGAGCTGCCCGTTGGACTGGAGGGCGAGCACCTTGTGCCGGCCCCATAGCGCCCCCGCCGGCGTCGCGATGTTGTTGGCAGTGATGGCGGTGACGACCTCGTCAATGCCGATCCGGCGATAGGCCAGCTGGCGCGGGTCCACCTGGACCCGCACCGCGTAGCGCTGGGCTCCCTGCACGTCCACCTGCGCCACCCCCTGAATGGTGGAGAGCCGTGGGGCCAGCATGGTCTCGGCGTACTCGTTGACCGTGGAGAGCGGCAGGGTGCGCGAAGCGACGGAGTAGAAGATGATGGGCCAATCCGACGGGTTCGCCTTAAAAAAGGTCGGGGGCTCCCGCATGTCGTCCGGCAGGCCCCGCTGGGCGCGCGCCAGGGCGGTCTGGACGTCCTGCGCGGCAGCATCAATGTCGCGCGAGAGCGCGAATTGGAGGGTGATGTTGGTGGAGCCCTGGTCGCTGCTGGACGTGATCTGCTCGATCCCGGGGATGCTGGAAAACGCCCGTTCCAGCGGTGTGGCCACGGCGGACGCCATCGTCTCCGGGGTGGCACCCGAGAAGTTGGCCCTCACGTTGATGGTCGGGTAGTCAATGGGCGGGAGGTCGCTGACCGAAAGCCCCCGGTACCCGATGACGCCGAAGAGCAAGATGCCGGTCATGATCAGCGTGGTCGCGATCGGCCGGCGAATAAAGAGTTCCGCGAAGTTCATCCGTTCCCCCCGCTACCTGGCAGTCCGCCTGACGGTCACCAGGGCGCCCGGGACCAGCCGCAATTGCCCGTCGGTCACGACGGTCTCCCCGGATTCCACGCCCAGTGTGACGATGACCAGGTCCCCCAGCGTCCGCCCGACCTGAACCGGTCGAGGCACTGCCGTACTGTCTCCGCCAATCACGTAGACAAAGGGACCTTCCTCCCCATCCACCACCGCCGGCACGGGCACCAAGATCGCGCCGCGTTCCTGGTACAGGACCACCGTCGCGGTCACGAATTGCCCGGGCCACAGCACGCCCTCGGCGTTTTCGAACCGGCCCTTCAAGAGAATGGTGCCGGTGGTGGTGTCCACCGTGTTGTCCACGAACGCCAGGACGCCCTCGAGCGACTGATCGCCTGCCCCGGTACGGGCGGTGACGGCCAGGTTCTCGCCCTGATGTTGCCGGATGAGCGGCAGGTAGCTGGCGGGAACGGCGAACCGCACCAGGATAGGACGGGTCTGGTTGAGCATGACCAGCGGGACCGCCCCCTGTGCTCGCACCAGGTTGCCCTCCTTGATCAACAGGCTCCCGGTGCGTCCCGAAATCGGCGCCCGGATGGTGGTGTATTCCAGGTTCATGCGGGCGTGGTCCACCGCCGCGGAATCCGAGGACACCGTCGCCGCCAGGGCCTCCGCAGTGGTGCGCAGCGCTTCGAACTGCTCCGACGTGATGTACTCGCTTTGGGCCAAACCCTGGTAGCGCTCGACCTGCCGGCGCGCGTTGGCCAGCTGGGCCAGGTCGCGCGCCAGGGTCGCCTCGGCCTGCTGGAGCGCATTCTGGTAGGTGCGGGGGTCAATGCGCGCGAGGACCTGACCCGCTCGCACCTCATCTCCTTCGGCGAACCGCACCTCGGTCACCACGCCGGTGACCTGGGCCGTGACCTCGACCGCGGCCATCGGCTCCACCGCGCCCGGGGCCGTGATTTCAAATGGGACGTCCCGTTGTTCGGCCGGTGCCGCGGTGACCGGGACCGCTGCGGGACCACTCCCCCGCCGGCCCGCACCGGCCTCCGAACAGGCCATCACGCCCACGACAACAGCCAGCAAACCGCCGATGGCGCGAAGCCCAGGACGGCGCAGGGTTGGCAGCATGCTCTCAGGGTACCACAACGAGTCTCGAGTGCCCGCGGTCAGACGGCGCGGGGCCCCCACCGGGATGATGGAGTCACAGGAGTATACGCACGCCCCCGGGGCGATGCTGGCGCCATCCCCGCGCCCACGGCGCTCCCAGTACCCCCGAGCCCGGCCGAGCACCCGATCCAACCAGTCAGCGGCGTTCCGCCGAGGCACCGTCGAGACCTGGGTGCACCAGGATCTGGAGATCCTGCTCGAGCCCTACCGGCGCGGCGCGCCGAGGCCCGGCCACCAACGACGCACTCGGCGCCGGTAGACCTCGTACTCCTCGCCAAACAGCCGCCGGAGGGCCGGCTCCTCGTACCACACCACGAACCCGTGTGTCACCACCGCGAAGATCAGCACGTATGCCAAAAGAGGGAGTGAGCGGTAGAACAAGGCGGCCCCTGCCAGAGCCGAGCCGGCGCCGATGTACATGGGATTCCTGACCCAGCGGTAGGGACCCACCGTCACCAGGCGGCGGGGCGCATCGAAGGGCGCGGGCGTCCCCCGGCCCACCAGCGCAAAGGCGACGACACACCACAGCGCCAGGATCCCGCCAACCACGGTCACCGTGGCGCCGACCATTTCGGTTGGCCCGATTCGCTGGGGCCGCGCCACTCCGGAGATCTCCAATACGCGGGCAGGCAAGAAGACCAGAAAGAACCCGATGAAGAACGTCGCGTAGGTGAGAGCGCGGATCAGGGCGGCCACGTCACGTCCCTTCCCAGGATCAAACGGCCCAAGCCCACGACCAAAACTGGGGCGGCAGGATTCGAACCTGCAACTTCCGGATTAACAGTCCGGCGGTCTGCCAGTTGACCTACACCCCAAGGACTCGAAACGGAACTCCCCTACCCGGAAACCCCGGCCAGCCAGCCGCTGCAAGGTACCCGGCAGGACCTCCAGGTGATCGCCATCACAGCCCTTCCAGGAGGCGCCTCGGGAGCCCCCGGCGCCTCCATGGAGCGCGTGCGACGACGGCCGCCGTCCGGCCGCAACACCCCCCAAGCCAAAAGGTAAACGCCGTCAGGAGCCCGGCATGCAACCGCATGATCCGGGCCCACATAGGCGGTGGCTGGTGGGTGGTGCGGCGCTTGCATCTTGAGGTTCCCTGCCAGCGTGCCCGGACCCCTCTGTCGACTTCCCGGGACGCCCCACCACCACGACGGAGGATGTTCGGTATGAAGCCCAAGCGGTATCTCTCGGCCGTCTTCTTGATGACGGCCTTGCTCGCGGTCGCCAGCTGCGTAGACGACCGTACGGTCAGTGGCCCGGACCAAGTTCCCTCACCCGATTACGGCCTGCTTGGCGGATTGCTCAAACCCACCGGTCTGCTGGACTGCAAGCCGCTTCCTTACGCCTCTGCCTCGCAAACCATTGGTCCTGACGGCGGTATCCTCAGGATAGGACCGCACCAATTGGTGGTGCCGCGCGGCGCGCTCTCGGAGCGGGTAACCATTACAGGCGAGGCCCCAACCGGCTCGGTTCGCGCCGTTGAGTTCCGGCCGGAAGGACTCCAGTTCGACCGGGCGGCGTATCTCACCATGAGTTACGACGGCTGTAAGCTCCTTGGCTTGCTGCTGCCCAAGCGGATCGCGTACGTCGAAAAGCTCAACATTCTGTACTTCCTGGTGTCGGTGGACGATCTGCTCAACCAGCAGGTGACGGGCCGGCTGGAACATTTTTCTAGCTATGCCGTCGCTTGGTAACGTCATGGTGATCGGGGCATCGGCGCCCTCTCGGACGCCGGGCCCCCGGGCCGACGGGGCAACCGTTCGCCCCGAAGATCTTCTGCTGGAAGGCCGCAGTCGCGAGCGGGCCGGCTGCATTCCCGAAGCAGGGGAATACTACGAGGGTGCCATCGCGGCGGCCGAGCGTGCCAGGAATCCGCGCGTGCAGGCCGAGGCGCTACGTCGACTGGGCGTTGTGCGGCACCACCGCAACGACTCGGCCGGTGCGCGAGCGCTCTGCCAGCGGAGCTATGAGGTTGCCCTTGCCGCCAGCGAGGACTTGCTCGCCGCCGAGGCGTTGAACGCGTTAGCAGTCATCGACCTCCAAACGGGGGCGCTAGATGTGGCCCGCGAAACGTTCGGTCGAGCGTTCGCATTGGCAGGTTCCTCACTAGAAATACGGGCGCGCATTGAACAGAACTTGGGGATTCTCGCAAATATCCGAGGTGACTACGACGCCGCGCTGGGGCACTATCGCGGATCTCTAGAAGCGTCCGAGCGTAGCGGCAACGAGCACGGATGCGCAATCGCCTATCACAATCTCGGAATGGTGAGCGTTGACCGGGGCCTCTGGGATGATGCGGACCACTACTTCGGTCGGAGCATTGATATCGCCCAGAGGAGCGGGGACATCCAGCTTCAAGGACTCTGCCAGCTCAATCATGCCGAAGTGCACCTGGCCCGTCAGCGGTTTGAGGACGCACGCCAGAACGCCGAGGCTGCTCTGGTGGTGTTCGACCAGTTGGACCAACGTGCCACGAAGGCCGACGCATACCGCGTGATCGGCATGGTCTACAGAGAGACCGGTAAGATCGCGCTGGCGGAGTCTCGACTCCGTTCCGCGGTCGAGATTGCCACAGCCGCGGGCTCCGTACTGAATGAAGCGGAGGCCACCCGCGAGCTTGCCTTGCTGTACCAGGTCATGGGACGCAATCAAGACGCCCTGCGTCAGCTCAACGCCGCGCACCGGCTCTTCCGACGGCTGGATGCCCGCGTGGACCTGGTCTACGTGGACGGCAAGGTCGCCGAGCTCCAGGAGACCTACTTCGCGGTCGTGCGTGACTGGGGCCAGTCCATCGAGTCCAGCGACAGCTACACCCACGGGCACTGTGAGCGCGTGGCCGACTACGCCATGGCCGTCGCCCGCGAACTGGGCCTCAACGACGACGAAATCACCACCATCCGGATCGGCGCCTACCTGCACGACCTGGGCAAGGTGCGCGTGCCGCACGAAATCCTGAACAAGCCCGGCAAGCTCACGCCGGAAGAGTTCGACGTGATGCGGATGCACCCGGTGTGGGGTATCGAGCTGCTGGCCACGGTGGAGTTCCCCTGGGACATCAAACCCATTATCCGCTGGCACCACGAGAAGTACGACGGCACGGGGTACCCCGATCGGCTGCGGGGCGACGAGATCCCGCTCTCGGCGCAGATCATTGGGATCGTGGACGTGTTCGACGCGCTCACCACCACGCGTGCGTACCGCCCGGCCCTGTCACGGGAGGCAGCACTCCAGGAAATGCGCGTGTGCGGCGGCTGGTGGCGGCCCGACGTGCACCAGGCGTTCATGCGGGCGGTGGGGCAGGAAACAGCGCTCCCGGCCGCGGCCTGATCAGGCCGCGAACACCAGCCGTTGGCCCCGCCGAAGCCGGCTCGCGGATCGTCGCCGTCCGGCACGGTCCGGGCGTCCTGCGCCAGCCCCAGCTCAAAGGCGACCAGCGCGTTCGGCCCAGGGCCGCATAACCCTATTGCCCCAACCTCACCAGCCTGGCCCGGGGCGGAATCCCCGGCTCCAGCTCCATGATCCCCACCGACGGCGACAGCCCAAACCGCGCCGCGCCCGCCGACCCCGGATTCATCACCGTCACTGTCTTGTCCACCAGCTGGAGCACCGGCCGATGCGTATGGCCGTACACGATGATCTCCGCGTCCGGAAACTCCGCGCTGAGAAGACCCGGCGTGGGCGAGCCGAACTGGTCACCGTGGGTCACCACCACAATGAACCCGTCCAGCTCGATCCGGGCGACCTGAGGGCACCGTGACCGCACCTCGAATGGGTCCACATTGCCGTACACCGCGGTGACCGGCGACAGCGACGCCAACCGGTCGAGCAGCTCGACCGACCCAATGTCGCCACCGTGTAGGATGTGATCCACCTGGGCAAAGACCTCAAGCACGTCGGGGCGGAGCTTGCCGTGGGTGTCGGAAATCACGCCAAGGCGCACGAGGCTGACGCTAGACGGCGGAGGTCAATGGGAAGGTACTTGGTGCCTGACCGCCGAGCGCTGATCGCTCACTGCTCACCGGTCCATCGCGGGCCGACCTGCAACTCCACGCCCATATGATCCAGCACGCGCTGCACCACGAAATCGACCAGGTGGTCCAGCTTGGTGGGCTGGTGATAAAACCCCGGCGCGGCGGGGATCACCGTCGCCCCAGCTTCGGTGACCGCCGTGAGGTTCCGGAGATGCACCAGCGAAAGCGGAGTCTCCCGCGGCACCAGGAGCAGCTTGCGCCGCTCTTTGAGCGCGACGTCCGCGGCTCGCTCGATCAGCGACCGGCTGGTGCCGTGCGCGATGGCCGCCACGGCTCCCATGGAACAGGGACAGATCACCATGCCACTCGACAAAGCGGAGCCCGATGCCGGCACCGCCCCTCGGTCGGCATCGTCGAACACGGTGATGCTGGACCAATCGCCCCCGGTTGCCTTCTTCAGCTCGGCATCCGACGTAATTGCCGACTCGACCTCGAGCAAACGCCAGCCGTGCTTTGAGATGATCAGCTGAAGCGGCACCCTGGCGCGGGCCAGGACGTCCAGCAGGCGCACGCCATAGGGTGCGCCCGAGGCACCGGTGACACCCAAGACCCAGGGACGGACGGAGCCAGACGCGACGGACGGCATTACCGGCCCCGGCGATTAGGGGTCGGGCTCTTGCGCGGATGCCGCGGCGGGCCCTTGGGCATAGGACTGCGCTTGGGACGGGAACGCTGAAACGGAGGCGGTTGCCTCGGCCGGCCGGGGCCGGGTCGCTCGGCCAGATGGGGCGAGTGACCCATGGGCTGCCGCCCGAAACACGTCAACCCCGGTCGGCGATGTGCGCTCGCCACCGGCCTATCGGGAATCGGCCATCTCACATCCATAGGAGTCGGTCCGCCAAGGCACCAAGGAACACCACGATACTGATCACGCCGTTCATGGTGAAGAACGCAGCGTCGAGCCGAGTGAGATCACCTGCCTTCACCAACCGGTGCTCCCAGATCAGCAGGGCGGCCGCCACCGCGACACCGCCGTAGTAGACACCGCCCAGCCCGGCGCCAATGCCGAAGAGCACGAGCAACGCGATGGTCAATCCGTGACCGAGCTTGGCCAGCAGGATACTCCGGTGCTGGCCGAGCCGCACGACCGCGCTCCGCAAGCCGTGCGCCCGGTCAAAGACCTCGTCCTGCAAGGAGTAGAACACGTCGAACCCCGCCACCCAGCTCGCCACGGCCAGGGCGAGCAGAACAAGGGTCCACGCGGGCTCGCTCCACCGGCCGACCACGGCGAGGTATCCACCCACCGGAGCGATGGCGAGCGAGGCGCCGAGCCAGAGATGCGACCAACTGGTCCACCGCTTGGTAAAGCTATAGGTGCAGATCCACCCGAGCGCCACCGGACTGAGCAAGAGACACAGCCGATTCAGGAGGCCCGCCGCCGCGATGAAAACCGCCGCCGCTGCCAGCACTGCCGCCCATGCCGCCGGCAGCGACAAACGCCCGGCCGGCAGCTCTCGCCTGGAGGTGCGCGGATTCACCGCATCCGCCTGGCGGTCCACGATCCGGTTGAACCCCATCGCGGCGAACCGGGCGGCGGTGAAGGCCACGACGACCAGCCCTGCATCCATCACGGTGACCGCGGAGACCGCGGAGGCGTACACCACCCCAAGCAAAGCGAACGGCAACGCAAACACGGTGTGCGGCAGCTTGACGAGGTTGACGTACCGCACCAACAGCGACTGGCCGCCGAACGTCTGCCCTTCGCGCGGCAGATCCGGCAGGCCTCGCTCGGGATCCGGTTCCGCCGGGACCACCGGCTTGAGTTCGGGACTCCACGGTTGGGTCTTGCGCACGACGATGGGCCGTCAGCTATCGGTTGTCAGTCGTCTCGTTGAGACACTCGTGCCACTCACCGTCCGTTATTGGACGCGCTCACCGCCCCCTCCCCTACCGGTAGCTCGATGGTTTCGCCCCACAGGTGCTTGCCGAACCATTGCCAGTTGTGCCACACCGCCGCGAGGCGCTCCTTGGGCTTGGTGATCCCATGTCCGAAACCTTTGTACACCACCAGCCGAGCCTCGACCCCCTGATCCTGGAGCCCCTGGTACAGCTCGTACGCATTGGGGATGGGCACCCGACGATCGAACTCGCCGTGCTGGATGAGCGTGGGGGTGCGCGCCTGCGTGATGAAAGTCATGGGCGAGGTCTTGGCATACACCTGAGGATCGGACCAGGGCGTGGCCTTGAGATACTGTCGAGTGAAGGGATGGATGTCCGTGTTCACGTAGTAGGTCATCCAGTTGCTGATCCCCGCGCCCACGGAAATCGCCTTGAATCGCCGCGTGGTGGTGGTGAGAAACGCCGAGATGTACCCACCCTGACTCCACCCCATGGCGCCCAGGCGCGTGGAATCCACCATGCCGCGGCTCATGAGATAGTCCACCCCGGAGAGCACGTCCCACGCGTCGCCCACACCCAGGTTCCTCACGTTGAGCGAGCGGAATGCCTCGCCGTACCCCGCCGAGCCGCGATAGTTGGGCCGCAGCACCAGTGCGCCTTTGGCAAGCCACTGATGCACGGGATAGACCGAGCCGTAGACCGGCACGGGATAGTCAATACCGGTGGGCCCGCCGTGGATGACCACCAGCAACGGATAGCGGCGCGACGGGTCGAACCCGGCCGGCTTGTGCAGCACCCCTTCGATCACGGCGCCGTCCTTGCTCTTCCACGACACCACCTCGGCCGAGCCCAGCGTCCAGCCGGCGATCTGGTCGGACATAGCTGTGACTGGCACCGGCGCGTACCGCGCAACGGGCGTGCGATACACCTCGGCCAGCGTGGCGGGCGTCTGGGCCAGCAACGCCATGGTGCCGCCGTCGGGGGTGAAATCCATGGTCTGGATGAAGTCCGGCGCCGTGGCGAACACGGCGCTGCTTCCCGTCTCGGGATCCACCCGGAAGATCTGGCGCCGGGTCTTCTGGAACGCGAGCAGGAACATCCCCGCCGGCGTCCACCGCACTTGCCCGGGATCCTCGTCCAGATCCCCGGCGAGACGCACCGGAGCGCCGCCGTCCACGCGGATCTTCAGGATCTGGCCGTTCTTGTAGTAGTTTGAGACGGTGTCACCCGCGTCGGAGAAATACGCGATCCATTGGCCGTCCGGCGACCACGCGGGACCGCCGTCCGAGCCGACCGTCGTGACCAGCGGGCGGACCGCCCGTGTGGCCACGTCCAAGATCATGAGGTCCGACCGGGCCGACGACGTGATCAGCGGATCGGGCCGCCGCTCGAAAGCGATGCGCGAGCCGTCCGGCGACCAGGCGTACCCGAACACGCCGAAATCCACGCCTTCGGTGAGCCGACCCGGTTGGCTGTCCGGCGCGGAGACCTCCTCCGGAACGGGAACCAGCCACAGGTGTGGCTGGCGATACTCCTGGTCTTCTACCGCCCACTCGCCGTAGCGCTCCTTTCGCTGCTTCTCCGCGGGCGATTCGGGTTCGTCCGCCGCGAAGGCAATGCGATCGCCGCCCGGCGCCCAGCGGAACGAGCTGATTCCCTGCTTCACCGCCGTGAGCGGCAGCGCTTCCCCACCCTGCGGGCGGATCAGGAAGATCTGCTGCTTGTCCCCGCGGTCGGCGAGAAACGCCAGCCACCCGCCGCTCGGCGACCACTGCGGGCTGGTGCTGCTGCCCTTGACGGTACGCGTGACCTGCACCGGGCGCTCTCCCTCGCGCGCCAGCCAGATCTCCGTGTCGTAGCGGTTCTCGTCCCAGTCGGTGGATCCCACGGTGAACGCGATGCTCCGCCCATCAGGCGAAATGGCCGGCGAGCCCGCGCTCTTGAGGCTGATGATGTCGCGGAAGGATGGGCCCGCAACGGTGGGCTGCTGGGAGCGCAGGGGAGTAGCGAGCGCCGCGAGGGCGATCAGGAAACCGGCGAGATAGACGCGCATGGAAAAGTCCTCAGGAATGTCCAACGACCCATGTTGAATGATCAGCGTCCAGGGGCTCGATGCTCAAGGGTGGAGCAGCGCACAGCTCCACGCCGCCGCCTCCGCGGCGTACCCCACCCGCGGCAGAATCTGCTCGGCGGCGAGCACAATCCCCCAGAATACCACGACCAGCGACAGTACGTGAGCCGCCGCGACCCGCACGCGCCAGGTCCACACACTCGCCCATCCACCCGTCACCAGCACCGCCGCGATCACGCCCACATACAAGTACAACCCCCAGCCGCAGCCGGTGGCATAGGGCCACTGCGTGACCGCCGCGCCGAGACCTGCCGTCAATACCGCGCGCAACCAAACACCCACCCGCTGGGCGCGGAGCGACGGTTGCGGCGGAGAGGTCGCGCCCTGCCCGGGTCCGGTGGCTCCGGCGGCCGCGGGACGAGTCGGGGCGGGGCGCGTCACCACGGGCTCCGGATCGCCCTTCAACGTCGGATCGGCCCCTGGCAGCTTCTTCAGGAGCTTGTCGATCTCGCGCGCGAGAACGTCCTGCGATGAGCGAGGCGGGGGTTCTTTGGCCATAGTTATCGGACAATCACAGCCTGATTCCCAGCTCTCCCCACATGCGATCCACTTTTCGTTTGGTCTCCTCGTCCATCACAATCCGCCGCGGCCACTCGCGATCGAACCCTTCTTCCTTCCACTTGGTGGTGGCGTCAATACCCATCTTGGAGCCGTAGGTAAAGGCGCGGGAGGAGTGGTCCAGCACATCTATCGGACCCATGGTGAACCGGATGTCCCGTTCGGGATCGATATGGTTCAGCGCCACCCACCAGGCCTCGTCGGGATCGCGCACGTTCACGTCCTTGTCCAGGATCACGATCACCTTGGCCAACGACATGAGCCCCATACCCCACAATGCGTTCATCACCTTCCAAGCCTGACCCGGGAACTGCTTGTCAATGCTCACGAACACCAGATTGTGGAAGATCCCCGGCGCCGGCATGTGATAGTCCACGATCTCCGGGACCGTGAACTTGAGCAGCGGGAGAAAGATCCGTTCCGTGGCGTGCCCCAGAAAGTAGTCCTCCATGGGCGGCCGGCCGACGATGGTGGTGGGATAGACGGGATCGCCACGCAGGGTGATCGCGGTCACGTGCACGGCGGGATAGTGGTCCGCGAGTGAATAGAACCCGGTGTGGTCCCCAAACGGCCCTTCCAGCACCAACGGCTCGGCCGGATCGACGTACCCCTCGATTATCATTTCCGACTCGGCCGGGACCTGGAGATCGTTGGTCATGGCCTTGACCAGAGACACCGGTTTCCGCCGCAGGAACCCGGCAAAGAGATACTCGTCGATGTTGGGCGGCAGCGGCGCGGACGCGGCATAGATGGAGGCGGGATCCCCACCCATCGCAATGGCTACGGGCATCTTCTCACCCCGTTCGGCCATCTCGCGCCAGTGCGCCGCGCCCACCTTGTGGCGCTGCCAGTGCATAGCCAGCCGATCACGCTCCAGCACCTGCACCCGGTACATGCCGACGTTCCGCACTCCGCTTCGGGGATCGCGCGTGATCACCTGGGGCAGCGTGATGTAGGGACCGCCATCCTCCGGCCAGCACGTGATAATGGGGAGGCTGCCGAGGTCGATGTCTCCGCCCCTCAGCACCACCTGCTGGCACGGCGCATCGCTGTGTACCGTGCGCGGCGGATACTTCGTCAGCTCGGCCAGCTTGGGGAGCATCGCGAGCTTCTCGCGCCAGCCCTCAGGCGGCTTCAGGGTGAGCAGCTCCGTAATCCGGGCGCCCACGTCGTCCAGCCGCGTCACGCCCAGCGCCAGGCACATGCGGTGGTGGGAACCGAACAGGTTGATCGCCACCGGCACGGACGCCGCGCGGCCGCCGGCCAGGGTCGGTTTCTCGAACAGGAGCGCCGGGCCACCGCGAGGCGCCTTCATGCAGCGGTCGGCGATCTCACTGATTTCCTTCACGACCGAGACGGGCTGCTCGACCCGCGCCAGCTCCCCCACGCCCTGGAGCTGGGCCAGAAACTCTCGCAGGTTGTCTGCGATCACGGGGCGTCGCCCCACACCAGCGCGGCCACGCCAAAGGTGAGCCGATCGTACTCCACCCGTGCGAATCCCGCCTCTCGCATGCGCGCGGTCAGGCGTTCCGGCGCGGGGAAATCGGACACTGAATCTGGCAGGTACGAATAGGCGGTCGTATGTTTCGACACCATCCGTCCGACCAGCGGCAGCACACGCCGGAAATAGAAGAGGTACAGCGGCCGGACGGGCCAGGCGCCGGGGATCGCGAAATCGAGGATCACCAACCGCCCTCCCGGTTTCAAAACGCGACGGATCTCATCCAGGCCACGGTCGAGGTCGGCCAGATTACGAACCCCGAAGCCGACCACACAGCCGTCAAACCGCGCGTCCGGAAAAGGGAGCATCAGCGCATCGGCACCTACGGCCTCCACCCCCCCGCCCTTGTCACGCCCCAGTCGCAGCATGGGCACCACAAAGTCCGCCCCCACGGCGCGGCCGGTGAACTCCGGGCGGCTGGTCAGCTCGAGGGCCAGATCCAGCGTCCCGGCGCACAGGTCGAGGTACGTCCCATCCGGCCGGCGCCGCCACTCCAATCGGTCCACCGCCCGCCGCCGCCACCCACGGTCCACGTTGAAGCTCAGGACGTGGTTCAAGAGGTCGTAGCGCGGCGCGATGGCCGTGAACATCTGGCGGACGTAGGAGCGCTTGGCATCGCCAGCGAGGGGGACCATCGTCGGAGGCGACGGCATGGTGCGGGAAGCTACGGGGGTGTTTCGCGGGGCCGCAAGCAGCGTTTACCCGCACAGCCGGTCTTCGTCGCGGCTGTTGCCGCTCCTCGTCCTTCCTCGCCTCCCGTCGCCCTCTTGTGACCCAGGCCTGGCGTCTCTCCAACGCCACCGACCGCGAGGTCGTCGAGGCTGCCTGCACGGGCCGCGAGGACGCGTACCGCGAGCTCCTGCGTCGCTATCAGCGGCCGGTGTTTTCTCTCATCTACCGGATGGTGCGGGACCGCGAGTTGGCCGAGGACCTGACTCAGGAGACCTTCGTCAAGGTTCTGAACGCCCTCGATACCTACCGGTCGGAGTTCAAGTTCTCGTCCTGGATTTTCAAGATCGCAAACAACGCGGCCATTGATCACCTGCGACGCCGGCAGCTGGATACCCTGTCGCTGGAGGGGGCGCCGGACGCGCAGACCCAGGAGCGCCGGGAGGCAACCCAGCTCCAATTGGCCGCTCGCGGAGAGAGCCCGCTGGACGAGGTTCAGGCCAGGGAGTTGGGCTCTTCCATCGAGCAGGCCATTGGCACGCTGAGACCGGAATACCGGTCCTGCATCATCCTGCGACATATCGAAGGCCGATCGTACGAGGAAATCGCTGAGGTTCTGGACCTGCCACTTGGCACTGTGAAGACCTACATCCACCGCGCCCGGGCCGAGTTAATGACCATTTTAGGCCCCTTGCGTGAGTGAAACCGCCCACCTGAACCGGCCGTAGGGGAGGACGCATGACCGACCATCCTGAGTACGATTCCGAGCCGACCGAGGCCGATCGACTCCTCGACCTGTATCTCGCGACCCTGCAGCGATTTGAGCCTGCCACCGGCTTCGCCGACCGGGTCATGGCACGGGTCGTGGTGACGAAGCCAGGAGCCGTCACCGTACCGGTGCGCCGGGCAGCCGGGCCGATGCTATTCAAGAGGCCGGTATTGGGCTGGAGCTTGGCCGGCTCGGCCGCGCTTTCCAGCACGGCGCTCACCGCATGGGTCGCCGCGAACCTGCCGGCGATCGGCGCGACTGTGACGGCCGTCACTCAAGACGCGGGAACGGCCACCTGGCAAGCGTTACTCGGCCTCGTCGCCATGTGGTCGGCCTGGGCAGGGATCTCCGCCGCGGCGGTCCTGACCTCCATTGGTCCGGGACCCGTCATCGGCACGGCGGCGACGGCGGTGTTTGCCATGCCACTGAGCACTCTGGGATTATGGCTGGCCTTTCGGTCGGCCCCGCATTCGAGGACGAGGATCCATGCCGCGCTCTAAGATCGCTACCCTTGTCGCCTGGTGGGCGACCCTGGCACTACCCGGAGTCGCCGTCGCTCAGGCTACCACCGCTCCGGCGGCGGCGCGCCAGGCCGCCACGGTCGTGGGGCATACTACGGAGGTCTCCCGCTCCGACGCGACCGTTCGGTTCGATCTGTCCAATGGGGAGACCCGCACTGTGTCGCTTCGGCGCGGGCTGATCTACCTGGATGGCGCGCGGGTTGGGGAGTACCCTGAAGGAGCGGTGCTGGAGCGCGCGTGGCGCAGTCTGGTGTCCCGCGGGGCAGAGCTTTCGACTCCGCAGATGGTGCTCGCGACGCGGTCCCTGCCGGCCAATGGGCTGACGCCGGAGGCGAGCGAATCCTGGCACACTGTTCTCAGCGCCATTCCGGAGCTTCCTCCCGGTGTGGTCGCGGCGATTCCGCCGGTTCCCCCGGTGGCGGAAGTCCCCGACGTTCCGGGCTTGGACCCCGATTTCCCCGCCCAGCTCGCGGCCCAGATCGAGGCAGCGGTATCCGAAGGGCGTCGGGCTCAGGGCATCGCGGAACGTTTCCAGGGCCGCGAAGCGCGGCTCACCGGCGGCGTGGTGACGGACGTGGTGGGCCTGCTCGGCATGCTGGTGGCGCTCGCCTCTCTGGGATTCGGGGCCGTGTTCTTCGTGCCTCAGCGGTTGGAGATCGTGGCCGACACGGTGGCCCGGTCGCCCATCCGCGCATTCTTCGCGGGACTCTGCACGCAGCCGCTGCTGTTGCCCGCACTGGTGACGCTGATCGTGGGACTGATCCTGACTATCGTGGGCATCTTGGTGATTCCGGTGGCGATCGTGGCATTCGTGCTGGCCACTCTGCTGGCGGCGCTGGGCGGCTACCTCGCGGTGGCCCGCGTGGTGGGGGAAATCTACGTGCGGCGCACTGGCCGGCAGAACCTGTACACCACCGGCTGGGCCACGTATCGCTACACGGTATATGGCCTGATCGGTCTCCTGGCGATCTGGCTCCCGGCGCTGGCGCTCCAGTGGGTTCCCGCAGCCGGATTGGTCCTGCTGCTCGCCGCGGCGGTGTTCACCTGGATGATCATGACGGCGGGGCTCGGCGGCGTGGTGCTATCGCGCGGCGGAACCCGGACGACGTTTGGGAGCAAACCCGCCGCCCAGCTGTCGGCCGAGTTTTCGTGGACGACACCGCGCGCCGCGACCGGCAGCGCGGAGGTTCGGAGGTCGTCCTGATGCGCGCGTTGGGTGTCTCACTCCTCTTGAGCGCGGTTGCGAGCGCCTCGCTCCAGAGCCAGGACATGCGCCTGGCGACCGCCGCGCGCCAGCGCGGTGCCGAGCCCGATCTGAGCGTGGAGGTAACCTTCGGCGTGGGCCGGCTTCAGGTGAAGCCCGGACCGGTGGACGTGCTGTACCGGGCCCGGCTGCGGTACGACGCCGAATCGTTTGAGCCGATCATGCGCTACAGCCCGGACGCCAGGCACGTGCGCGTCGGCATTGAGGGACTGAACCACCGCGGCGACCTCAATTGGCGGGATCGGCCCGAGCAACGGCTGGACGTAGAGTTGTCGCCCACGGTCCCGACCGCCTTGCAGCTCCTGTACGGCGCAGGCATGGCGGACGTGGAGTTGGGTGGCCTGTCCCTCACCGGGGTGGAGATCAAGGCGGGCGCGTCCGAGTCGGTTATCCGGTTCAGCGAACCCAACCGTGTAGCCTGCGACGCTCTCACCTTCGAGGTGGGCGCCATCAATCTCCGGACCGAGGGCCTGGGCAACGCCCGCTGCCGCCGGATTGAGCTGAGGGGCGCGGCCGGAGACATCACCTTGGATTTCACCGGGCAATGGCCCGAGAACTCCACCACGACCGTGGACGTGAAAGTCGGCCTGGGATCCGTCCTGCTGCGGCTCCCGGAAAGCGTCGGCGTATCGCTGGATGTGGATCGGGTGCTGGCGAGTTTCGACCGGTCCGGCCTCCGCAGGCGTGGCGACCGATACTACTCGGGCAACTACGACACCGCGTCCGTCAAGCTCGACTTCAAGGTGCAGACTGCGGTGGGGAGCGTGGAGATACGGTGGGTCGGCGGTAGCAGTCAGTAGTCCCGCACGCGGACTTCCGCTCCCTCCTTCACCCCAAGCATCTCGGCTGCTGAGCCGTCACGCACGGCGATCTCGACGGTCCCGCCGGAACCCAGGAACGCTACCAACTCGCCTGACGGCACATCCGCGAAGGTCCGTCTCACCGGCGCAACTCGGCCCGCGACGACGACGGTTCCCCCCACCCACCCGCTGTTCGCCGGTCCGCTCGCCTGTTCGCCTTGCCCGCCGCTGTCCGCCACGTTGGTCACCAACGTCCCAAACCGATCCACGTAGATCACACAGCCGATGACGTCCTTGCCGTCGCGTCGCGTCACCGGCGGTGGAGTCCGCACCGGGTTACGGATCTCCCGGCCGACTGTCTCAATGGAGGCGCCGCTAGCGAGTTGAGCCGCCGCCGGCCCGAAGACATCCCGGCCATGGAAGGTGGGCGCGGCAGCGGCGGGAATGGGCAGCTCCACGACGCGGGCGCTCCCAAGCACCGGCGTGAGTAGACCGTTGTCGGGCGCCACGAAATGATGGTCGTCGTGCTGCACGGCGATAGCTCGCCGCTGCGTACCCACGGTCGGATCCACCACTACCACATGCACGGTCCGCGTGGGAAACCGACGCCAGGTGCGCCCCAGCACATACTGCGCGGCGAAAATATTCCCGCGCGGCACGTCGTGCGTGATGTCTACGATCGTGGCTCCCGGCAGCGCGGAGAGCATCACGCCCTTCATTTCGGCAACATAGGAATCCCGCTGGCCGAAATCGGTCAGGAGCGTGATGATCGCCACCGGTCCGTCGGC
>DASWGV010000220.1:0-2929 GCA_036393515.1 Gemmatimonadales bacterium
ACATCCCGTGCGTGGACTATGTCGAGCCCAAGCCGGGCATCCCACCGACGCCCAGGCACGTGGCGGAGGTCATTGACCTCATGCGGCGCGACGCCATCCCCGTGCTGTTCTCCACCAACTACTACGATCGGAACCAGGTGCAGTCGGTGGCCAGCCGCACCGGGGCCCGGGCGGTGATCGTGCCGTCCAACGTGGGCGGGGCGCCCGGCACCGATACCTACCTGGACCTGGTATCCCTGTGGGTACGCGAGCTGGCGACGGCCTTCCAGCGGGTGACGCCTCACCCCTAACCCCGGAGCGTGCCGGGCATGTCCGACATGGTGCAGCTGATGACCGCGCCCTTCGTGGCATGCATGGTCCTGGTGGCCATGCTGGCCTATCTGGGCGTGCACATCATCGCGCGGGAGGTGATCTTCGTGGACCTCGCGCTCGCGCAGATGGCCGCCTTGGGCAGCACCTCAGCCCTCCTCTTCCGGGTTGAGCCGGACTCGGCGCTGGGGTATGCGTTCGCGCTGGGGTTCACCACCATCGGCGCCGCGATCTTCGCCGCCACCCGCACGCACCGCGAGCGACGTCGGGTACCCCAGGAGGCCATCATCGGCATCGTGTACGTGGTCGCCACCGCGGCCTCCATCCTGGTCGCGGACCGGGCGCCGGCCGGCGCAGAAACCATTAAAGAAGTCCTGGTCGGGAGCATTCTGTGGGTGACGTGGCCGGCCATCGGCCAACTGGCCGCCGTGTACCTCGTGCTCGGCGTCCTGCAGTGGATCTGGCGCAAGCGGTTTCTCACCATTTCGCTCGCCGAAGCCGATGCGGAACGGCAGGGGTGGAGCATCCGGTGGTGGGATTTCGTGTTTTATCTGCTGTTCGGTATCGCCATCACGCTCGCGGTCCCGATCGCGGGGGTCCTGCTGGTGTTCACCTTCCTGGTGGTTCCGGCCGTGATCGCCTTCCTGTTCACCCGCCGGACGGGGCTGCTGATCGCGCTGTCGTGGTCGTCGTCCGCAGTCGCGTCGGCGTTGGGGCTGGGTCTTTCATTCACCTATGACCTTCCCACGGGTCCCCTGATCGTGTGTATGTTCGGCCTGGTCCTGGTTCTTGCGGGAGCCCTCCGGCGCGTCGTGCCGGTCAAACAGGGTTCGGCTTGACAACACGGCCCGGCACGCGGTAGCCTAAGTCGCTCATTTCTAATCACTTAACACAGCCGGAACAGACAGCGAAAAATGGCCACTCGCACCAAGCGCGAAGCCCCCAAAGCCGCCACGTCGGCTGCGGCCCAGCTCGCCCCGGGCCTGGAGGTTGGCCGGGCGGTCCACCGGAATCTCCCGCCCGCCGCACTCTACGAACTCGCGGTGGCACGCGGCGAGGGACAAATCGTGGCGGGCGGAGCGTTCAACGCCATCACCAAGCCGCACACCGGCCGCTCGCCCAACGACAAGTTCATGGTGCGCGAACCTGGCTCCGAGCAGGACATCTGGTGGGGAAAGGTCAACCAGCCGCTCGACGAAGAGCGGTTCGACCGGCTGCATCACGACGTAGTGCATTACCTCAAGAAGCAGGAGTTGCTGGTGCAGGACCTGTTCGCCGGCGCCCATCCCGAACACCGGGTGCCGGTCCGCTTCATCACGCCCAGCGCGTGGCATGCTCTGTTTGTGTATAACATGTTCGTGCGGCCCATTGCGGAGGACCTCGCGCACTTCACTCCCGGCTTCACCGTGCTGCACGCGCCGGAGTGGGAGGCTGACCCCGCCCGCCACGGGACCCGGACCGGGACGTTCATCGCGGTCCATTTCGGCCGCCGCCTGGTGCTGATTGGCGGCACCCGCTACGCCGGCGAAATGAAGAAGTCCATTTTCACCATCTTGAATTACCTGTACCCCAAGCGGGGGGTGCTGTCCATGCACTGCTCCGCCAACGTCGGGTCCCGGGGAGACGCGGCCGTGTTCTTCGGCCTGTCCGGCACGGGGAAAACGACCCTGTCCGCCGACGCCACGCGTGGGCTTATCGGTGACGACGAGCACGGCTGGGCGGATGACGGCGTGTTCAACTTCGAAGGCGGCTGCTACGCCAAGGTGATTCGCCTGTCCCAGGAAGGCGAACCGGAGATCTGGGCGGCCACGCGCATGTTCGGTACCATCCTGGAGAACGTGGTACTCGACCCCGTCACCCGGGAACCGGATTTGGACGACGACTCGCACACCGAGAACACGCGAGCGTCTTACCCCATCCACTTCATTCCGAACCACGTCGCCGCGGGCCGCGCGGGACACCCGCGCCACATCGTCTTTCTGACCGCCGACGCGTTCGGGGTGTTGCCACCCATTGCCCGCCTGACGTCCGCGCAGGCGATGTATCACTTTCTGTCGGGCTATACGGCCAAAGTCGCCGGCACGGAGCGCGGCGTGAAAGAACCTCAGGCCACTTTCAGCACCTGCTTTGGCGCTCCGTTTCTCCCCCTGAAGCCCGCGGTCTACGCCGGGATGCTGGGAGAGCGGATGGAGCGCCACCGCACCCAGTGCTGGCTGGTGAACACCGGCTGGACCGGTGGGCCGTTCGGCGAGGGCGCACGCATGAAGCTGGCGCACACCCGCGCCATGGTGCGCGCGGCGCTCGACGGCACCCTCGACCACGTGGCCACGCGGACCCATCCGGTCTTCGGGGTGGCGGTGCCCACGGCCGTTCCCGGTGTGCCCACCAACGTGCTCGACCCGCGGAGCACCTGGGCGGACCAAGCCCGCTACGACGTCCAGGCCAGGAAGCTCGCGGGCATGTTCCGGGACAATTTCGCCCAGTTCGCCGAACAGGTGGGCGACGACGTGCGCGGGGCCGGACCCACGGCCTAGGGAAGAGGTTCCCTAGCGCATGGGCGCCCACCCCGCGGACTTCGAGATCGTCCGCGACCCGCTGTGGAGCAACATCCGGGTTGACG
>DASWGV010000221.1:0-11538 GCA_036393515.1 Gemmatimonadales bacterium
GTGCCTTGAGTCGCTCGACGAAACGACCAAAGTGGTGGTCGACTCGTGCCATCGTCTCGTCGTACAGGCCGCGCTGGGTGTCGTAGAACTCGATCCGGTCGATCCCCAGCTTCGCCAACGTCTCGCGATAATGGGCCGAGAGTGACATCTCCCCTCTCTCGGCTCTCTCCCATCCCGGGGCGCGCCCGACCTGCTGCTTCCATCCATCTCCAGCCGCGACGTCTTCCGCTGGGGGACGCCCCATGAAGCGTTCTCGCCGCTCTGCGTCAACGAACAGCCCTGCGAACGGTGGCACCGGAACTTGGGGCTCATGCACATCGGTGAGCTGGAAGTGTGCCCAGTAAGGGCTTCCGGGGAACGCCTCCCTCCAGCCCCAGAACTCGGCCTGGAGGAGTCGCGAGGACTCCTCGTGCGCCTGTCCCGGCCCCGAGCGGTCCTGGAACCGATCGACGCCTCGGTTCAACGCGCTGCCTCGGCCGGCATTCGGATGGAAAGTGAAAACCGCTGTCTGATACCCGGCGGCGTGGAAGCGCTGGGCCATGGTGGGAGCCGCTTCGGGAATCTGATCTCCCCAGCCGCGAAACCCCCCGAGCGCGCTATGCTGGAGCGACGTCATGAAGGACGCGGTCGAGGGCTTCGTCCAGGCCGAGTTCGAGTGTGCGCGCTCGAAGACGACGCCTTCGGCCGCGAGCCGCTCGAGGTTCGGTGTCGTGGGTCGGTTATAGCCGTAGAGACTCATCAGATCCGCCCCCGCGCCATCGATCACGTAAAGGATCATATCGGGCGGGCGACGGCGGCCCGCGCGTGCACCAGCGTGGCCGCTCAGGATGGGCGAGCCCCAGAACCCGATCGCGCCGGCAGTCTCGGATTCTGTGTGCAGGGACAGATCGACCGTCCGACCAGCAAACGCCGAGAGATCGATGGAACGGACGTGCCAGCTGGTTTCGTCGGTCACGATCTCGCTGAAGAGTGAGGTGTCGCCCGACGTGGAGGACACGATCACCGAGAAGGTGACCGGGGCTCGCTCCGTGAGCGTAGTGAGTGCCACGCCGAGCTGCCCGCCTTCTGGGACTCGGAGACGCCATCCTAAGCGCGACGGAGCGTGCGTAAAAACAGCAGGACGGAGCACTCCCCCCCGATCGAGGTCCCGTACGCCGTGCGGCGCATCGGCATACACCGCGCCCTTGGGTACGACACTCACCGAGAGGAGCTCGATACTTCCGGGTGTACCATCCGCGGACCCGAACCAAAGGCCCAACTGTCGCCACGGGCCCTGCCACCGCCGCATATCTTCCGGTCGAGGTGTCACGCCGGTGCCAGTCCAGGTGTTCGAGGACCAGTCGGCCCGCAAGCGGTACGTCTGGATGCTACCGTCCCGCACGATGGGGCTGTTCTGGCCCCCGAACTGAAAGGGCGCCTGGAAATCGGTGGTCGTCGGCCAGAGTTCGCGCAGGTTGAACAGGAGAGCGACAAAGCTCACGGAGCTCGCGCTATCGGCGCGGGCGCGGATGACGACATCGGCCCACTCCCCGCGGTCCCAGTCCGGCAGGTCCACATGGATCCCGCCACGCATTATCAGCGTGCCATCGGAGGTCCGGTTCGGGTCCGTGAGAGTGACCCGTAACGCCTCGCCAGTTCGCGCCAGTGTCGCCGCGTCGACAGTGGGAGGCCACTGCGGCGAGGCCTTCCAGTCCGGCTGCGGCTGGTCGAAGCGCCATTCGACGGGCTGCGGTGGGTTGGCCGGCACCTCCGAGCCCGTGATGGTCGCGGCGTCGAGATGGTCTTCGAGGTGGAGCGGCATCTCCACCGTTAGTGGCGTAGGGCTGCCGCAGGCTAAGCAGAGCAGGCCTGACAAAAGCAGCGCCACCGTGACGCGAGGAGCCATGGCTTACGTCTCCCTTGAAAGAACGCGCGGCGGCCCCCAAAACACGGAACGCCGAGCTCCTGAATCAGCAGCTCGGCGCTCCTGTGACCTTCGTGGCGTCTTCGTTGGCGTCGCGGAGGAGGCGAGGACCCGTGGCTTTGCGCCCCCAGCTTTCGCGGGGTTTGCCCTTGACTTAGCCCAATGTGGAGTTTGGAACGAGTGGTGGCAAGCTCGGCCCAATGCTGCGCGGGGACCTACTCGGTTCGCATACCTTGCAGATGAACTCCCGAGGAGGGACTCGAACCCCCGACCCGGCGGTTAACAGCCGCCTGCTCTACCAGCTGAGCTACTCGGGATAGATGGGCGGAGTCTAACGTCCCCTTCCGGGCGATTCAAGGAACCGGCGGTCGGGTCAAAACGTCCTGGTGAGAATCAGTACCGAGACGGCGATCTGCACGGCCTGCAGCACGATCACCAGGTCGTCGCGGGTGAGCCAGCGTCGCGCCACCAGGATCTGGTCTCCGGAACGCACACCGATCTCCTGCAAGGTGCGGCCCTGGAGGCCTTCTCGCTGGAAGCTGAGCCGCTCTTCGGCGCCCGCCCGCAGCAGGCGGATTCTGTTCAGGTCGCCGTTGCGTGAGGTGCCGCCCGCCATAGCGACGATGTCGAGCACGCTCAGCGTGGGATCCACGGTGTACAGTCCTGGGCGCGCCACCTCGCCCAGCACCGCCATGCGGAACAGCGGCGTCACCGTAAGGAACGGGCGGTTGAAAATCGCTTCCAGCCCCTCGCGGAGCCGGTCGCGGAGGTCGGCCACGGTCAGGTTGGTGATGGTGATCTCCCCGATCACCGGATACTGGAGGATCCCGCGTTCGTCCACCTGGAACTGACCGGAATAGGCCTGCTGACCCCAGACCTCAATGCGGACGATATCCCCCGGCCGGAGGGCGTAGCTGTTGGTCGCGGCGGTGACCACCGGGGGTTGCTGGGCCGGCGCGGGGTGGGCGCGGAAGAGCAGCAGCAGCGCGCAAAGCCCTGCAAGGCGTTGCATGGGGGCGGAAAGATGACGCACCCTCATCGGAGGGTCAACGTCGCGGCCGCAACCGGCGGGGAGAGCGGCCCGGCGCCGGTTCGCGTGTCAGCCGGAGGGTCACTCAGGGCAGCGCGCAGGTATCGGGCGGTGTGGGTGTCGGCCGTTGCCACCTCCTCGGGCGTCCCCGCGGCGACGACACAGCCGCCGGCCTCACCGGCGTCCGGCCCCACGTCCAGCAGCCAGTCGGCGCGTTTGATGACGTCGAGGTGATGCTCGATCACCAGCACGGTGTGCCCCGCGTCCACCAGGCGGTCGAGGACCCGGAGGAGCGTGCGGACGTCCTCGAGGTGCAGCCCGGTGGTGGGTTCGTCCATGATGTAGAGGCGGCGCTCGCCTTTGCGGACCGTGGCCAGTTGGCGTGCGATTTTCAGCCGCTGCGCTTCCCCGCCCGAGAGCGTCGTGGCCGGCTGCCCCAGGCGGAGGTATCCCAGACCCACTTGCTGTAGCTGCCACAGCATGCGGCCCAGCGCCGGCTGCCGCCGAAACCGGGTCAGCGCGCCGTCTACCGTGAGGTTGAGCACCTCGTGGACCGAGAGACCCTGGACGCGCACGTCGAGCACTTCGGGCTCAAACCGCGCACCGCCGCACGCATCGCACGGGACGAACACGTCCGCCAGAAAGATCATTTCGACCTGCACGTGCCCGGCGCCATCGCAACTGCGGCAGCGGCCCCCGCGCGGGGCGTTGAATGAGAACGTAGCGGGGGTGTAGCCCCGGGCCTGCGCCAGGGGCTCGGCCGCGAACAAGGCGCGGATGTCGTCGAACGCGCGGATATAGGTGACGGGATTGGACCGCGGGGTCCGGCCGATGGGAGACTGATCAATCAGCACGACGTCGTCCAGGCTTTCCCAGCCGCTCATCCGGTCCACCTGGCCGACCGCCTCGCCGAGATGCTCCTTGGCCCCATGCGCGCCAGTGATCCGCGCGCGCAACTGCCGGTAGAGCACGTCGTGGACCAGCGTGGACTTTCCCGAGCCTGAGACTCCCGTCACCACCGTGAGCGTGCCGAGCGGGATGGCGGCGTCCATGCCCCGGAGGTTGTGGAGACGGGCGCCTTCGACCTTGAGCCAGCGGGGCCCTGCCGGGCGGCGCGCCGATGGCACCGCGATGCGGCGCCGGGAAGCGAGGTAATCCCCGGTCAGGGTGCCCGCGGTGAGCGCTCCCGCCACCGGGCCGGCGTACACCACGTGTCCGCCCGCCTCACCGCTCCCCGGCCCCAGCTCGATCATATGATCGGCGCGGCGAATGGTCCCGGGGTCGTGCTCCACGATGACCACAGTGTTCCCCGCGGTCCGGAGCCGGAGCAGCTGGCCCATCAGTCGGTCCACATCCCGCTGGTGTAATCCGATGGACGGTTCGTCCAGGACATAGAGCGTGTCCACCAGGCTCGCACCCAGGGCATTGGCCAGGGCGATCCGTTGCGCCTCGCCGCCGGAGAGCGTGCGGGTGAGCCGATCCAGCGTGAGGTACCCCAGCCCCACTTCGCACAGGAATCCCACCCGGGCCCGGAGCTCCACCAGAATGGTCTGGGCCACCTCCCGTTCGAAGGCGGTGAGCTCGAGCTTCGCGAGCCAATCGTGCAGGTCCCCGGCCGTGAGGGCAGAGACCTGGGCAATGGAGGCGTCCGCCACCCGCACAGCGAGGGCTTCCGGTCGGAGCCGGGCGCCACCGCAGGCCGGGCAGGTGACGGCTAACTGGTATTGCCGGAGAAACACCCGGATGTATTGCTTGTACCGCTTGGCCTCCAACGTCTCGAGAAAGGGGAGAACGCCACGGAACTTGCCGGACTTGCCGTGCAGCAGGAACCGGCGGTCAACCGGGCGCAGGCGGTTCCAGGGGACGTCGAGGGGAATGCCCCGGTGTCGCGCCGTGTCGGCGAGGAGCTTTCGCCTGGGTCCGTAGCGCGGCTTGGTCCAGGGATCGAGGGCCCCGTCAGCCAAGCTCCGCTCCGGCCGCGGAACGATGAGCGATTCGTGATACTCCAGCACCGCGCCAAAGCCGTTGCACCCGGGACAGGCGCCGCGGGGGTTGTTGAAGGAAAACAGGGCGGGGGACACCGGCGGCGCCGGCTGGCCGCACGCTGTGCACCGTGGGCGCTGCGACACCGCGAGCGTCTGATCGGAACCGCGCAGCTCGGCCACTCCGTCACCTTCGGCGAAGCAGGTGGCCACGGCGTCCGCCAGTCGGCCCTGGGTGTCGGGGCCGGCCCGCACCCGGTCGGCGATGACGCGAAAGTCGTCCCCGCCCATGCTCTGGGGAGCGATCTGGTCCAGTCGCCCCCCCTCCCCGCCCACCAATACGCGGACAAATCCTAAGGCCTGGAGGTTGGCGCGGATCTGGTCGGGCCCGGCTCCCGCCGGACGTGGAGGCGCAAACGTGACCAGGACATCCTGCCCGGCGAGCTGTGCCACGGCCCGCTGAGCGGCGGTGCTGGGGGAGTCCACCCTGATGGGCGCGCCGCAGGAGTGACAGTACGGATGCCCAATCCGGGCCCACAGCAAGCGCAGGTAGTCGTGGATCTCCGTCGCGGTCCCCACGGTCGAACGCGACGTGGTGGTCGGGTTCTTCTGTTCAATCGCCACGGCGGGGGCGATGCCCTCGATCCGGTCCACCGCCGGTCGCGGCATCCGCTCCAAGAACTGCTTGGCGTAGGTGGATAGCGCCTCGATGTAGCGGCGCTGTCCTTCGGCATAGAGCGTATCGAACGCCAGCGAGCTTTTGCCGGACCCGGACGGTCCGGTGATCACGGTGAGCCGGCGGTGGGGGATGTCCACGGTGACGCCTTTGAGGTTGTGCTGGCGGGCGTTGTGGACGCGGATCCGATCGGCCGGCATGGCCAAGCTTAGCGGCGCGGCGTTGACGGCGGTATCCAGCGCGCTCTACGTTCGTGGCCAATGCCCCCCCTGGTTTCGCCCCGGTTGCTTCGACACGGTCTCGAGCTGTTTGCCGGCATTTCGTTGGCCGGGTTCATCGGGCTGTTGCTGTACGGGAACAACCTGGCGCGTTTCCTCGAAGCCATGTTGTCGCTGCGATGGGGCTGGCTCGCCGCCGGTGTGG
Source organism: Gemmatimonadales bacterium (assembly GCA_036393515.1). Lineage (GTDB taxonomy): Bacteria > Gemmatimonadota > Gemmatimonadetes > Gemmatimonadales > GWC2-71-9 > JACQHC01. The sequence goes on from DASWGV010000221.1 coordinate 6,015, forward strand.
CGCTGGCGTCGCTGGACTGGCTGGGCGGGGGCTTCAGGCTGTGGGTGTTGGCGCGGCACGTGTACCCCGCCACCGGGCTCACCGGGTCCGTCGTTGCCGGAGGGCTCACCACCTGGGCCGGTCTGGTGACGCCGGCCCACACGGGCGGTGGGCCCATGATGGTCTACGCCCTCAAGCGTGCCGGTGTCCCGTTGCCGGAGGCCATGATCTCGACGCTCATGACCTTTGTGGCTACCGTGGTGTTCTTCGCCATCGCCGGTCCGCTGGCGGTGTTCTTCGGCGGCGGCCGCTCGCTCGAGCAGCACGGCGTGTTAGGGGTCATGACGCTGTACGACCTCTTCCGGCTGAGCCTGGGCGGGTTCATCGGCATCGGGGTCGTGATGATCGTGATGTTTGTGTTCCCGGAGGCGGTCCGCGGCCAGGCGCGCCGGCTGGTGACGTGGCTCGAGTCTCACAACAGCCCGCGCCTGGCGCACCGGATTGAGGATCTGCGGTCCGGCGTGGACCGTTCACACGAGTGTCTGGTGGCCTTCTTTCGGGGGCGTGGGTGGGGGGCGCTGCTGGCGGGCGTGCTGCTGTCTCCCCTGGCGTTCGCGAACCGGCTGCTCGCGGGGTATGTCGTCCTGCGGATGCTGAACATCCAGGCGCACTTTGTGGACGTGGTCTTGCTGCAAACGGCGATCACGTTCCTGTTGTATTTCGCTCCCACCCCGGGGGGGTCGGGGCTGGCCGAAGTGCTCTCGGCGGCCGTGATGTCCATCTATGTGCCGCGCGAGCTGACACCGTCCTACATTCTGCTGTGGCGCATCGTGGTCTCCTACCTCACGGTGGCGTTCGGGTCGGTGGTGTTCTGGCGGTGGTTAAAGGGCGCTGAGGCGCGTGAGGAGATGCCGGGCGACGGGCCCTGAAGGAGGGCTGCGTGGCGCCGGCGCGCCACGTTGCATGCCCCTCCGGCGGCGAGTAGCTTTTCGAGACCAGCCCTCCCGCAGAGGACCATCACGGATGTCTTTCCTGGAAATTGGCGGCCGGCGACACACCATTCCCGTGGGCGACGTGCGGATTGGGAGCGATCCGTCGTGCCAGGTGGTGCTCGCGGGCGACGGCGTCGCGGGCCAGCACGCGATCGTGCAGGGGTACCCTGACGGTCAGGTGGCCGTCCGGCGGGCCAGTGACAGCGCGGAGGTGCGAATCAACGGCGCTCACCTGGGGCCGCAGCCCAGTCCGCTGCTTCACGGGGACAAGGTGCAGATCGGGGTGCACGAGTTGCTCTTCGTGGATGAGCGAAGGAGCGGGAGCACCGTCTATGTGCAGGCCGTGGATCCCGGGGCGTTGCAGGCGGGCAAGCCCGGGCGCAAGGGCCAGGCCACGTCGGCTACCGGTGGGCGCGTGGTGTCCCTGACCGACGGGCGGGAATACGCCCTCAGCGGCGCCTCCATGGTCTTTGGCCGCGATGCCGGCTGCGACGTGGTCATCAGCGACAAGAACGTGTCGCGCCGGCACTGCGAGATCATGGTGACGCCCAAGGGGTACGTGCTGGTGGATAGCAGCACCAACGGCACGTTCGTCAATGGCGAGCGAGTAGAAGGCCAGCGGCTGCTGGCGCGGGCCGATGTGATTCGCGCGGGGAGTGACGAGTTCCGTTTCTACGCGGACGTGGCCCCTCCCCCGGCCGGGCCGGCGCCCGGTGGGGAACCGGCCGCGGCGCCCCCACCGCCTCCCGCCCCATCGCCGCCGCCGGGCGCGGGGCCGGGTGGCTCCGGTCCGGAGGCGACGCTCCCAGAAGAGGCGCTGGCCGTGAAAGCGACGACGCCGGTTGCCGCGGCGCCGGTGGGGGCCCACCAGCGGTTGAACGCGACCACGGCCGGGATCCCTGGCCTTGCCATGCAACGCGCCGCCGCGGCCGGCGCGCCGGCTCCGCCCTCGCCAGCGGTCCCGTCAGCCGCCACGGCGTCCCCCGCCGCGGCCGCCCCCGCGCCTAGCCCCGCTGCGGAACGGACCGTGGCCGGCCCACCGGCAGGGGCCCGGCCTCAAGCGGGCGTGCTGGCCAACGTGGTGATCCGGTCTGGTGCGCTGAAGGGCCAGCGCGTGGCCATTCGCGTTCCCGTGGTCAACGTGGGACGGGCGGATTACAACGATATTGTGCTGGCCGACGAGAGCGTGTCCACCACGCACGCCAAGATCCAGCGCCGTGAGGGCGTGTGGGTGCTGGTGGATCTGGAGTCCACCAATGGCACGTTCGTGGATGGGGAGCGCGTGGCCGGGGAAACCCCGCTGGCGCCGGGCGCCCTGCTCCGGTTTGGCGACATCCAGGCGATGTTCGAGCCGGTGGACGATACCGTGGATGCGGCCAAGGGCAGCTCCACCAAGCTGATGGGAGCGGTGAAGCTGGACTTCCCGGCCCAGCCCCCACCACCGGCGCCCGCGCCGCCCCGCGCACCCCAGCCCCCCGTGGCGGAGCGACCGGCCCCCCCTCCGGGACCCGCCGCGGCCCCGCCGCAGACTCCCTCCGCCGCACCGCGTCCCGCTCCCCCGGCAGCAGCGCGCCGGCCCGCCCCGCGACCGGCCCCGCGGCCCGAGCCTGTGGGAACCCCCCAATGGGTGATCCCCGTGGTCGTGATCGTGATTCTGGCGGTCGCCGCCCTCGCCTTCGTGCTCACCCGATAGCGTGTCCGTCCCGGTGAGTTTTAGCTGTGCCGGTCGTACAGATGTCGGGGTCGTCCGGTCGGGCAACGAGGACAACTACCTCATGTTGCCGGAACGGGGCCTGTTTATCGTGGCCGACGGCATGGGCGGGCATGCCGCCGGAGAAGTGGCCAGTGAGATGGCCGTCCGGATCATCGCGAAAGAGGTGGGTGAGCTGCGCGGCCGTTCCGATGCGGACGTGGCCGAAAACATGCGGATCGCGATCCAGCGGGCCAACGGCGCGATCTTCGAGCGGACCCTGACGGAACACGACAAGCGCGGCATGGGCACGACGGCGACGGCCCTGGTGCTGAACGGTCCCCGGTATCTGATCGGCCAGGTGGGCGATAGCCGTGCTTATGTGTTACGCGACGGACGGCTCATGCAGCTGACCAAAGACCATTCCTACGTGCAGGAACAAGTGGACGCCGGATACCTCACGCCGGCCCAGGCGAGGACCCACCCCTACAGCAACGTGATCACCCGGTGCGTGGGTGCCAACAACGACGTCGCGCCGGACATCTATGTGGGCGCCTTGCGCGCGGGCGACACCTACCTGCTCGCCTCCGATGGACTGACCGGCATGCTCGAGGACGAGGACCTGGAGCGCTCGCTCATGAACGGGCCCAACCCGCAAGGCATGGTGGACGCCCTGGTGAACGAAGCCAACCGGCGGGGCGGGCTGGACAACATCACCGCGATCATTATTCGCATCGAGTCGGTTGAGGCCCCGCGGGACGATCGCGCGACAGCGGCGGTGTCCGTCCGGTAAGCGCTGTGCCCCAGCTCCTGATGGTCGGCCATCGCCTTACTTCAGCAGCGTGTCTTCCGCCTCAATCATGTTCCGAACCGTTGTGGCGTCGCGCTCGGCGATGGCGTACACCTGCCTGGGGTCCACCTCACGAGGCTCGGCCACAAAGACCCGGAGGCGCCGGGCGGCGCGGTGCAGGGTCTCGGCTACCAGTTGCAAGCCGAGCTGGGCGGGCTCCAGCGCGCCACGCCGCGTGACAAACAGCAGGTCCACGCTGAGCATGTCGGCTTTGGCCGGGAAATCCACCAGCACCTCCCCGGGGCGGAGCTTCAGCTCCGTCGCCAGCCGGTTTTCCACGGCCGCGGTGAGGTCCGGGTCCTCCGCGATCCAGGCACCGGCGGACGTCGGTAGGTCCGTCGCCGGCAGGTCCAGGGCCCGCTTGTAGAGGCGGCGGCGGCGAAGGCGTTGCGCCAGGGGCACGTCCCCCAGCGCGTGAAGCCGTTCCATCAGGGCCTCGTCCGTACTCCGGGCGATCCACGGCGCTTGAAGGTGGCCCGCCGCGATCGCTTCCCGCACCAGCCGTTTGAACATGGCGGTGGCGCTGCGCACGGCGTGGTGCCAGTACACGTTGCGGTACATCTGGTACTTGGCGAACAACAGGGATTCCAGCGCGCTCGCGCCCTTTTCGTGGACCCCGACCCGTGATCCGCCGCCCGCGACCGCCACCAGCGTGATGGAATGGAGCAGGCGGTCCACGTCCACCGCGCCGTAAGGGACGCCGCACATCCGGGCGTCGCGCGTCAGGTATTCGATCTTGTCGAGGTCCAGCGAGCCCGAAATGAGACCCTGGAGCGGGCTGGGGCTGGTCCCCGCGATCAGGGCCGCGATGCGCCGCGCCGGCGACGCGATACCGGTGCGCTCCAGCGGCGTCCGGAGATCCGGGTGCGCCAGATGCTCCACCGCCAGGGCTTCGTGCGACAGGAGGCCCGCTTCCTCCAGGGCGTGCGAAAACGGGTAGTGACCGACGTCGTGCAGGAGGGCGGCCAGCCGTACCAGCGTGAGCTCCTCGGCCGGAATGCCGTCAAGGTCGCCCCGTTCAGCCAGCAACCCCAAGGCGCGGCGAGCAAGGTGGTAGGCGCCCAGCGCGTGCTCAAAGCGCGTGTGCGTAGCCCCCGGATAGACCAGGAAGGCGTGGCCCAGCTGGCGAATGTAGCGGAGGCGCTGGAAGGGCTCGGAGTCGAGCACGCCCAGCGCCTCGGCGTCAACCCGGATGTTGCTCCACAGCGGGTCGCGGACGATCTCGAAGTCCGCGGGGTGGGCGCCCATGCGCTAGGGAACCTCTTCCCTAGGCCGTGGGTCCGGCCCCGCGCACGTCGTCGCCCACCTGTTCGGCGAATTGGGCGAAATTATCCCGGAACATGCCCGCCAGCTTCCGGGCCTGCACGTCGTGGCGGGCCTGGTCCGCCCAGGTGCTCCGTGGGTCGAGCACGCCGGTCGGCACACCGGGAACGGCGGTGGGTACTGCCACGCCGAAGACCGGATGGGTCCGCGTGGCCCCGTGGTCGAGGGTGCCGTCGAGCGCCGCGCGCACCATGGCGCGGGTGTGCGCCAGCTTCATGCGTGCGCCCTCGCCGAACGGCCCACCGGTCCAGCCCGTGTTCACCAGCCAGCACTGGGCGCGGTGGCGCTCTATCCGCTCCCCCAGCATGCCGGCGTAGACCGCCGGCCTCAGGGGGAGAAACGGAGCGCCAAAGCAGGTGCTGAAAGTGGCCTGAGGTTCTTTCACGCCGCGCTCCGTGCCGGCGACTTTGGCCGTATAGCCCGACAGAAAGTGATACATCGCCTGCGCGGGGGTCAGGCGGGCAATGGGTGGCAGCACCCCGAACGCGTCGGCGGTGAGAAAGACGATGTGGCGCGGGTGTCCCGCGCGGCCCGCGGCAACGTGATTGGGGATGAAGTGGATGGGGTAAGACGCCCGCGTGTTCTCGGTGTGCGAGTCGTCGTCCAGATCGGGTTCCCGGGTGACGGGGTCAAGCACCACGTTCTCCAGGATCGTACCGAACATGCGCGTGGCCGCCCAGATCTCCGGTT
>DASWGV010000222.1:0-4286 GCA_036393515.1 Gemmatimonadales bacterium
GGGGTACTCCTACGGCGGCTTCCTCACCAACTGGCTCATCACCCATTCCACTCGGTTCGCCGCCGCCGCGTCGGGCGCCGGGATCTCCAACTGGGTGAGCGACTACGGGACGGCGGACATTCCCCGCACCAAGGAGAGCGAGTTCTTGGGACCGCCGTGGGAGGAGCGGAGCGGCCGACTCCTCATGGCGCAGTCACCGGTGATGCACGCGGCGGCGGTGGTGACGCCCACGCTGTTCGTGCATGGCGAATTCGACTTGCGGGTGCCTATCGAGCAGGCAGAACAGATGTATGTGGCGCTGAAGAAGCGCAAAGTCCCCGCGCTCTTCGTGCGGTATCCCGAGAGCTATCACGGCGGGTGGACCCCGTGGAACACGGTGCATCGCTACTACCAGGAGTTGAAGTGGTGGGAGCGGTGGCTGGGGCGGAGGAGCGCGACGGAACCGTAACCGCGGGCGACCTACGTTGGCCGCAGGACGTCCAACACCTCCGGCAACAACGCCCGCGTCGTGGCCAGGGCCTCACCGCCATAGATCGTCGGCGTGCCGCTCCAGTCTCCCAAGTATCCTCCCGCTTCCTCCAGGATCGGGACAAAGGCGGCGCAGTCCCATTCCCGCATGACCGGATCAATGGCCACCTCGGCGCGTCCGGTGGCGACCAGGAGGTAGCCGTAGGCGTCGGCCCACCCGGCGCAGAACCCGGCCGCCTGTTGGAGCCGGCGCCACGCCTCGGCTTTACCCGACCGGGCGAACGACGCCGCATTGGCGTGCGTCACAATGCCGTCGCCAAGGGCAGCGACCTGGGACACGCGGGCTTTGTGGCCGTCCCAATCGCAGCCTGCTCCACTGGCCGCGGCCACGGTCTCCCGCAGGGCGGGGAAGTGCGCCACGCCAACGCGACACCGACCCTCGATTTCCAGGCCGAGCAGCACGGCGTACAGGGGCACCCCACGAACAAAGGCCCGCGTGCCATCAATGGGGTCAACGATCCAGCGATGGGTCGCGTCGGCGCCGCCGGTAGCGCCATGCTCCTCTCCCACGATGGCGTGATCGGGAAACCGGGCTTCGATGCGGCGCCGTATCAGGGCTTCGGCTTCACGGTCCGCCACGGTAACCGGTGACTGGTCTGGCTTGCGGGCCACTTGGAGGTCCTGCCGGAAGTACCCCAGCGTGAGATCGCCCGCGGCGCGGGCGGTCTCCCACGCGAAGTCGAGGTAGCCACGGAGGTCTTGGGGCACGGAGCGGAACAACTTCCGTCCGGGTAACGGCCAGGTCAAGCGTGGCCGGGGCTCTCTCACCGAGCGGCCCGAGGGCCGGTAGATTTGCCCGGTCACCCATGCTCACGAGGACCCATGCAGCGCCGCGAGTTCGTCTACCGCGTGGCCGCCCTGGGGGCGGCGGGCTTGTGGCTTCCGGGCGCGCAGCCGGTCCGCAAGCGAATGAGGTTCGCCTCCGATCCCTTTACACTGGGCGTGGCATCGGGAGACCCCACGGAGAGCGGGATGGTGCTCTGGACGCGGCTGGCGCCGGATCCTCTGCGAGGTGGCGGCATGCCGCCGGAGGCGGTGGAGGTGGAATGGATGGTGGGCGCCGACGACCGGTTGCGCCGAGTGGTGCGCCAGGGGACGTCCCTCGCCTCACCGGAGTTCGGCCATAGCGTGCACGTGGAGGTGGACGGCCTCGAGCCGGATCGGTGGTACTGGTACCGGTTTCAGGCGGGCGGGGACGTGAGCCCCTTGGGCCGGACGCGCACGGTGCCGGCTGCATCCGGCGCACCGGAGCGGCTGCGCTTCGGCGTGGTGTCCTGCCAGCACTACGAGCAGGGGTATTACACGGCGTATCGTCACCTGGCGCGGGAGGACCTCGACCTGGTGGTCCACCTGGGCGATTACATCTACGAGTACGAGGGGGACGCCACCCGGGTGCGGATGCACACCGGCAAGGAGATCCAGTCGTTGGACGACTATCGGAACCGCTACGCGCTGTACAAGACGGACCCCGACCTGCAAGCGGCGCACGCCGCCTTTCCGTGGGCGCTCACCTGGGACGACCACGAAGTGGACAACGACTATGCCGGGTCTGTGTCGGAGAACCGTGATCCGGTCGAGGCGTTCCTGGAGCGCCGGGCCGCCGCGTACCGGGCCTACTACGAACACATGCCCCTGCGCCGGGCGTCGGTGCCGAATGGGGCCTTCGCGCGGATGTACCGCGCCCAGGGCTATGGCTCACTGGTGGACTTCTCCATTCTCGACACGCGGCAGTACCGGAGCGATCAGCCTTGCGGCGCGCGCATGGCGCCGCTCTGTCCGGAGGCGCTGGACCCGGGGCAGACGATGATGGGTCCGGAGCAGGAGGGCTGGCTGCGGGACCGGCTGGCGCGGTCTGGTGCGCGCTGGAACGTGCTGGCGCAACAGGTACTGATGGTGCAGGCGGATTCCGCCGCCGGTCCCGATGAGGCGTACAGCATGGACAAGTGGAACGGCTACGTGGCCCAGCGGTCCCGGCTGCTCACCGGGCTGGGTGACCTCCGGGTGGCCAATCCCGTGGTGCTGACGGGGGACAACCACAACAACTGGGTGAACGACCTGAAGCTGGACTTCCGCGACGTGAACTCGCCCACCGTAGCCACGGAGTTCGCCGGCACCTCCATCAGCTCCGGGGGGGACGGCGCGGACAGCCCGCCCTGGACGGAGGTGGTGCGGTCAGAGAACCCGCACGTGAAGTTCCTCAATGCGCAGCGGGGGTACATCCGCTGCGAGGTCACCGCGGAGCGGTGGCGGTCGGACTATCAGGTGGTGGAGTACGTGACCCAACCCGCCGCGCCCCTCACGACGCGGGCGTCGTTCGTGGTGGAGGCCGGCCGGCCGGGCGCCCTACCCGCGTGAACCCCGCCACGTTCAAGAAATGGGGAAACCGTGACATACAACTTCCTGGTTGAAGGGAAAAAGAGTGAGCGCCATTTGCCGGTTTCGACTCGCCGAGGGAGAGGCGCCCGCGCGCAGGCGTCACCTCCCAGGGACGAGTGACAGCCGGAAAACGTCGAGATGGCGGTTCCGAAGGGTGCGGGTGAGATGACAGACGATCGCGGGCTCGATTCCTAAATATCTGCACACACCTTTCGGCGAGCCCATCCGAAGCTTTGGCGAGCCCATCCGAAGCTTTGGCGAGCCTATCCGAAGCCTCGGCGAGTCTGTCCGCGGCCGCGGCGAGCCTATCCGGAGCTTCGGAGCCGCTCGTCGAGCGTCTAGCGGTGGGCGGGGGTGGAGGGTACCCTAGGTGGGCCCGGCCCTTAGGCTGGTCCGTCACGAAGGATTTAGGCTGACCGGCGACGAAAAGAGGGTGCGGAAGGCTCGAAGAGAATAGGCTGACCAGTGCCACCATACGTATTACGGGTCGGTCCACTCTACGTTATGCGGCAGCGTGGTCTCCGCCGTATACTTGAGTCTCGGAGGTCGCGATGAAATACAGAATCGCCCTGCAGAAGACTGCTGAGGGTTACAGCGTGTCGGCGCCAGGCTTGCCCGGCTGCTGGTCTCAAGGTGCCAGCGAGCAGGAAGCGATCGCCAACATCCAGGACGCTATTCGGGAGTACCTAGCCGCCCGGGAAGACCTGCTGAAAGGGGCCGTCGTACGCGAAGTCGAAGTTGCGTAGGACGTGCCCAAGATTGCTGGCGTCAATCACCAAGACGCGGTTCGCGCGCTCGAGCAGGCTGGCTTCCGCATCCTCCGGCAGGGCAAGCACATGGTCATGACCGACGGGGTGCGGATTCTCACCATCCCACGCCACAATCCTGTGAACGCTCTGACGATGGGTGGAATCGTGCGCGACGCCGGCCTCACGGCAGCGGAGTTTCGCAAGCTGCTGTAGACGGGCTGCCGCATAACCAGCGTTTGCTGCTGCCGGGCGCTGCCGTTTTGAAGGAAGTCGTGTTTGTGCGCCTGGCGCGGACCCCGCTGCGCGCGAGCGGTCGAATCGCCAGCGGGCGGGTCGCCCGCAGCAGAAACGCGGTCCGTTAGGCGGCACGTAAGCCTGGAGGCGTCCTGAATGGCACGCTTTGGCGGCAACGAGTTCACATCGTTTTTCGTACCTCTGGTCTTTCAGGATAGGTACTTCATTCTTGAGCCAGCGAATCCCACCCTGATCACCGTGGTACAGAACCGGCAGGGCCAGCCTGTCTTCGAGGTCCTTAAGAACGAGCCGGTCTCGAATGACATCACAGAGGTTACCAGAACACCGCCCGGCATCGTGACTGTATCGGATCGTGCATCAGGCCGTTTTCTATACAAG
>DASWGV010000223.1:0-2177 GCA_036393515.1 Gemmatimonadales bacterium
GCCGACCGACACGACAACGTGCGGCACGCGGCGGTGGTGGGCCTGGCGACGGTCCGGGGTCGCGAGGCCGATGCCGTCTACATCGCGCAGCTCGCGCGATCCGACGCTCAACTCCTGCGGGAGGCGGCGCGGGCCCTGGAGCGCTCGCCCCACCGCGGGGCCTTACCTGCCCTGCTGGCCGCGCTGGAGCGGGAAACGGCCGAGCGGAGTGAAACGGGGTTCGACGCCCGGTTCGCGCTGTTGCAGCGGATTGGCGAGCTGGGCGGACAGCCGCAGGCGGCGGCGCTCAGACCCTACGTCACCGACTTTGAGCCCCGAATCGCCACTGAGGCCGCGGCCATTCTGTCGCGCTGGACCGGCGCGCAGGTGGAGCCCGATCCTCGGCCCCTGACGCCACGTCCCTTGCCCACCCATGCCGAGTTGGCCCAGCTCGAGGGCGCCAGGGTGGTCATCGAGATGCGAGATGGCGGCCGGTGGGTCATCCGCCTCCGGCCCTTCGAGGCGCCCACCAACGTCTGGCGCTTGGTGTCCCTGGCGCGCGCGGGTCGGCTCAACGGGCTCACGTTCCATCGCGTGGTCCCCAACTTTGTGATCCAGGGCCTTTCTCCCGGCGCCAACGAATACGAAGGCGACGCGCCGTATACCCGGGACGAGCTGGTCATGGATTCCCATCTGCGCGGCACGGTGGGGATCTCAACCCGTGGCCACGACACGGCCGACAACCAGATTTTTGTGAACCTGGTAGACAACGTCCGGCTGGACCACCACTACACGATCATCGGGGAGGTGGTGGAGGGGATGGAGGTGGTGGACGCACTCCTGGAGGGCGCGGTGGTCGAACGGATCTCCGTCGAGCCTCGAAGTGATGGACCCGGACAACGCTGAATGACACGCGCCGTTCAACTCAGCTACCAAGCATGTCGAGGTATGCTCCCTATGTGTCTTTGCTCCATTGCACTGCTGTTCCCAATCGCCACCGCCCTGTCCGCACAGGCCATCCCCACACCAGAGTCCGCGCTGGGATTCAAGCCCGGCGCCGACTTCAAGCTGGCGACCTACGAAGAATCGGTCCGGTATTTCCAGCAGTTGGATGCCGCCAGCGATCGTATCCGCCTGATCGAGGTAGGGCGTACTTCGGAGGGCCGGGCCTGGCAGCTCGCGGTGATCTCGAGCCAGGGGAACCTGGCCAACCTGGAGCGCTTCCGCGAGATCGCGCAGCGCCTGGCGCATCCCGCCGGACTCACCGACGACGATGCACGGCGGCTGGCGCGCGAGGGCAAGGTGTTCCTGGATGTCAGCGGGGGACTCCATGCCTCGGAGGTGGCGGGCGCCCAGCACACCATCCAGCTGGCGTATGACCTGGTGGCGGCGCCCGACTCGGCCACGCAAGCGATGCTCGAGGACGTGGTGGTCTTCCTGTGGCCGTCACTCAACCCGGACGGCCAGGACATCGTGGTGAACTGGTACCGCGAGAACGTGGGCGGGCCCTACGAGGGTGCGCCGCTTCACGAGCTGTACCAGAAGTACATCGGGCACGACAACAACCGCGACGCCTACATGCTGAACGTGACCGAGTCGCGGGTGATCACGCGGGCCTGGCGCCACTGGGAACCGCAGATCATCTACGTGCACCACCAGTCCTCACCCTTCCCCACGAGGATCTGGGTTCCTCCGTTTGCCGAGCCCATCGCGCCGCGCACGCCACCGATCATGCTCCGCGAGGTGAACGCCATCGGCATGCTGATCGGGCAGACGCTCGAATCTCGGGGGCAGCCGGGCACCACCCACGCCGGCACCGGGTTCGACGCCTGGTATCCCGGCTACATCGACTATCTGCCCATGATGCAAAACGTCGCCGCCTGGTGGACCGAGACGGCGCTCTATCGGTATGCCACGCCGTATTTCTACACCATCACGGACTTCCCACCTGGCATGCGCGACCTGCGCGCCGGCCCGTTGTACGCCAGCCCGTGGAAAGGCGGCTGGTGGCGGCTGGGCGACGCGGTGGCGTACATGCTCACCGCGTCCAAGGCAACCCTGGACTACGCCGCCAAGTTCAAGGAGAACGTGCTGTACAACCGGTACCAGTCCGGACGCGACGCCATCCTGCGCTACCAAACCGAGCCGCCCTACGGCTACATCGTGCCGCAAGCGCAACGGGATCCGGTGGCCGCGGT
>DASWGV010000224.1:0-18803 GCA_036393515.1 Gemmatimonadales bacterium
GGGCGCGACCGACCTGATGCACGCCCTGGATCGCGCCGTGTTACAGAGCCGGATCGGCACCGCGCGAATGCTCCACCGCATGCTGGGGTCCCCCACGCCGCCCCCCGGCGCCCTGGGGTCACCCGCGTACACCTTGAGCGCCTCGGGCACCGCGCTGCTGTTCGAACTCGGCGCCCCCATGGTGGACGAGAACCGGGAGCGGTACGCGCCGGTGGACGTCGTACTTCAGTCCGACAGCCGGAAGCCGGACGCCAAGCACCAGATTCTGGAGATGTACGTCCAGCATGGGTTGGACCTGCCGGAGACGCCCATGATGGCCTTGCATCGGGGTCGGATTGACCTGCTGGAGGCGCATCTGCAACGTGATCCCAACCTGTTGCGCCGGACGTTCCCTTATGAGGCCATCTTCCCACCCGAGTTGAAGTGTGGCGTGGAGGACCTGCCACGGACCACGCTCGCCGGAGCCACGCTGCTTCACGTGTGCGTCGAATTCGACGAGCTGGAGATCGCGCGGTGGCTGCTGGAGCGCGGCATGAGCGCGGACGCGCGTGCCGCGACGGACGCGGACGGTTTTGGCGGCCACACCGCGCTGTTCGGCGCGGTGGTCTGTTATGCCAACTTCTGGATGAACTACACTGGAGGCTGGGCCCACAACCGGAAGCCTATGGACTCGCCATGGGCGCGCCTGCTTTTGGATCATGGCGCCGACGCCCACGCTCGGGCATCGCTGCGCGAGCAGGTCTGGACCGAGGGTCGCCGGTCTATCCGCGAGCATCGCAACCTCACGCCGCTGGCCTGGGGGAGAGTGTTCCACAACCAGATGGTGGTGAGCGAGCCGGCGATGCGCCTGATCGCGGAGCGGGGGGGCGGTGCGTGATTGAGGTTCAGCGTTGAGGCATCCGCTCACCGTCTCGTTCCCCCGGCTGAACGAGATGATCGACGGGAAGCGCAGCGTCACGCCCGATACAGCCCTCCGACTTGCCCGGGTGACCGGCATGAGCGCGGACTTCTGGCTGGGATTACAGCGGGATTGCGACCTATGGCGTCGAGACCGTTAATGGTGCCGTGGCGGGTGGATTCAGGCGGCAGGGTTGGACGATCCCGACTGACCACCGCCGTGTCTTGACAGCCGGCTGGGGCGGTGCCAACCGTTGGGAGCAACGCGCGCACCGCCGCAATCGGGGACGAGGGCTCCCCAGCGTTGTTCAGGTGAGCAGCCAGCAGATCGATCCTGACGCACGCACGCACTCGCGGAGGTGGCAGGTGAAGGCAATGCTGGAAGCCTGGATCAAGGACCTCGCCTACGCCGCGCGCAGCCTGTCCCGCGCACGGAGCTTCACGCTCGTGACGGTGGCGACCCTCGCCCTCGCAATCGGAGCCACGACGGCGATCTTCAGCGTGATTGACGCGGTGTTGCTGGGCGGGCTGCCGTACCCCAACGCGGATCGGCTGGTCGCGATTCGCGGGACGGCGCCCGGTTCCAACCTTCCGGAGGAGTTCGGCGTCCCCGACGAGCTGTACGTTCAGTATCGCGAGCACGCGAGTTTGCTCGAAGACGCCGGGACGTACGGCCTGTTCCAGTCCACCACGCGCGCGGACCAACACGTGGAGCGGCTGTTCGGGGCACGCGCCACGCCGTCGCTCTTCACCACGCTCGGCGCCCGGCCGGCGCTGGGGCGGCTGCCGACGCCGGACGATGACGATGGCGTGGTCATCATCAGCCACTGGCTCTGGACCACTTGGTTCGCCGCCGACTCGACCATTCTCCGCCGCTCGTACGTGTTCGCTAACGCGACGCGCACGGTGATCGGCGTCCTGGCTCCCGAGTTCCGGTTCCCGGACGAACGGGTGGCCCTCTGGGTCCCGTGGGTGATCAACCCCGCCAGGGTCACGGCCGGCGGGGTCGGCGGGCCGACCGTCGTTGGACGGGTGGTGCCGGGCGCGGATCACACGGGCCTGGTGGCGCAGCTCGAGCCGCTGGGGCGGCGCCTCCCTGCGCGGTACGGCGGCTCGGCCGACTATGCCCGTATCATGGAGCGGCACCGGCCGGTGGTGCGCTCGCTGGCGGACGAGCTCGTCGGCAACATCGCGCGGCCGTTGTGGATCCTGCTGGGCGCGGTCGGGATCGTCTTCCTCATCGCGTGCGCCAACGTAGCAAACCTGTTCACGGTGCGAGCGGAAAGCCGGCGGCGCGACCTCGCCGTGCGGCGGGCCCTGGGCGCGGGGCGCGCCGGCTTGGTCCGCTCCCAGATGGCCGAGGCCCTGGTCCTGGCGGCGCTCGGCGGCATGGGCGGCGTGCTCATCGCGTGGGCGGGCGTCCCACTGCTGGTCCGGGCTGCGCCGGACGCTGTGGCCAGCGGCTGGTCGAGTGCGCCCATTCCGGGGCTCGCGTCCGCGGGCCTCGACCTCGGGGCGCTGCTGTTCACCGCCGGTGCATCTATCGTGGCCGCGTGCGCATTCGGGCTGGTGCCGGCGATTCGGTTATCGGGCGCGGGGCTGCTGGCCACCCTTCGCCAGGCGGGGCGAGGTATGGTGGCCCGTGGCTATGCCCGCGACGCGCTGGTAGTGGCTCAGACCGCCTTGGCGCTCGTCCTGCTCATGGGATCGGCGCTGCTGATGCGCAGCTTTTGGCGCCTCAGCCAGGTGGATCCCGGGTTTGACACCGAGGGAATCTTCAGCTTCCAGATTGCCCCCGACCGCCCGGAGCTGAACAACTACCAGACGTACGCGCAGTTCCACTACTCGTTCATGGAGCGGCTGGCGGCCCTGCCGGGCGTCCAGTCCGTGGGCGTGGTCGCCACCCTCCCGCTGGATGAAGGCGCCGGCTCGGCCCTGGTCACCACCGATCGCATCGAGGCCAGCGGGGCGGAGCCGCCGCTGTTGCGCGTCACGGCCGCCGGGGGAGCCTATTTCCAGACCATGGGGATCGAGCTCCTGAGTGGACGCCTTTTCGAGCGGAGCGAGGAGTTCACCCCGGACCGGGCGAACAGCGTGATCGTGAGCCGGTCCGCCGCCCAGCTGCTGTGGCCCGGCGAAGACCCTCTCGGCCAGCGTCTTCGGCCGCGCAACCAGGAGGGATGGGTCACCGTCGTGGGCGCGGTGGAGGACGTCCTGCTGGACAACTTCCGGCGCGAATCCCCCGAGCCCATGGTCTATCTCCCGCGGGTGGTCGGCTCGCCGGCCTACGTGGTGAGGTCGCCGCGGGCCGCGGTGTTGGCTCCCGAGGTGCGCGCGCTGATCCGCGAGGTCGTGCCCGAATCCCCGATGTACCGGGTCTTCACCATGGAGGAGCTGGCGGCGCGCTCAATGGCCAGCCTCTCGTTCACCATGCTGATGGTGGCGATCGCGGCGGTCTTCGCGCTGGTACTCGGCGCGGTGGGCCTTTATGGCGTGCTCTCCTACGGGGTGACGCGGCGCACGCAGGAGATCGGCGTGCGGATGGCGCTGGGGGCCCAGGCGCGGAGCGTGCGCCGCATGGTGGTGGTACAGGGGGGACAGGTCGCGCTGGCCGGCGTCGCCATCGGCGCGCTGGCCTCGCTGGGTCTCACGCGGTACATCGAGAGCCTCCTGTTCGGGGTCGAGCGGCTGGACGCCGCAACCCTGACCAGCGTGTCCGCCGTGATGGTGGCGGTAGCGCTGATGGCGAGCTACGTCCCGGCGTGGCGCGCTTCGCGGGTGGACCCGGTGCAGGCGCTTCGGGCGGAATAGCCCTCGCATTGACCGCGCCCTGTTGCGATGATGCAACGCGACGGTTCTAGAAGGCCTGCCCGAGATTCATGACTGTGGCATCCGCTCCGTCACCACCGGGGTCCAACCACGCAACGTCAGCTTGATGCCGTGGCTCCGTCCCGCGTGAGGCGGTAGTCCCACCCGTAGAAGAACGGCGGCTCCTCCGACACGTAGAAGGTGATGAGCGTGGCCCGGTGCGCCGGCATCACGTCCACCTGCCATGCGTCGTGCTCCGCGCCCCGGGCATCCGTGAACTTCACGCGGCCCACGATCTTCACCGGCAAGACCTCGGCACGCTGCTCCAGGTACTCGTATCCTGAGAGCCGAAACGCCATTCCCTCCCGTAGCCTCAAGAAGGGAAAAAGGAACTGATAGGTGGCAAAGTCGAAGTAGGCGGCGCCCTCCACCGTGTGCGTGGCGGTGGTGCCGTCCTGGTTGACCGTGACCTGGCGGCAGAGACCCTCATCAGACAAGTGACCATGACGGTGGCGATGACCCGGATCATGAGACTCCTCCTCTTGCACCTGTTTACGCCAGCACCCGCACCAGGTCTTGAACCATTGCAAGACCATGACACCCCACCCGGTCCCTCTTGCGCACGCGCTCGTGCCGCACCATCATAACTGCTATACGCCTAAGGCGAATAGTGGCCCAATGCGCTCTACCCGCAACCACCGGCCCGAGGAGTTGCTGCCGCTCACCGCGGTGGCCTTTGAGATCGCGCTGGCACTGATGGATGGGGAGCGCCACGGATACGCCATCATGCAAGCGGTGGAAGCGCAGACCGCGGGGGCGATGAGCCTGCACCCGGGAACCCTGTACCGTGCCCTGGCGCGGCTGGCCGACGCTGGTGTCCTGGAAGAGCTGGATGAGCGGCCCGCCGGTGAAGCCGACGACGAGCGGCGGCGCTACTTCCGGCTCACCGCCTGGGGCCGCCAGGTCGCCGCGGCGGAAGCCAAACGGCTGGAGGCTCAAGTACGCGCCGCGCGAGGGAAACGCCTGTTGCCGCATACGGGCCGCGCATGACGCCCGGCGAGTCCCGCCACCCGGCCTGGCCCGCGGCGCTCTACCGGCTGCTGCTCCGCGCCTACCCCGCGGCCTTCCGCCGGCGTTACAGCGACGAAATGGTCCGCGTGTGGCAAGAGCGGTATCGCGCGGCCGTGGCGTTGGCCGGTCGCCGCGGGCTGGCGGTGCATTGGGTGGCCACCCTGCGCGACGTCCTAGTCAATGCGCTGCCTGAGTGGCTGGAGGAATGGCCTCTCGCTGAACCTCGACCCCCTGGAGAACGCATGGACACCCTCCGTGAGAACGTCCGGTACGCCCTGCGCGCCATCCTGAGGAACCCCGGCTTCGCAGCCGTCGTGGCCATCACCCTGGGCATCGGCATCGGCGCGAACACGGCGATCTTCAGCGTGGTGCGCGGCGTGTTGCTGCGGCCGCTCCCCTACCCCGAGCCCGACCGGCTGGCGGTGGTGTTCACGGAGCTCACCAAGCGCAACATCACGCGCTTCCCAGTGTCGCCCCCGGATTTCCTCGATTACCAGAACCAGGCAACGTTGTTCGAAGCCCTGGCCGGCGTGGTGACGTTCGCGCAGCCCTTGAACGCCCCCGGGATCGAGCCCGAGCAGATCCGCGCGGGAGGAGTGACCCGCGAATTCGGAGCCGTGTTCGGCGTCCAACCGGCGCTGGGCCGCGGCTTCCTGGAGGAGGACGTGCTGCCCCCGCCGCCCGGCGTGCAGCCGGGAACACCCGGCGCCCCGCCCAACATCGCGCTCCTGAGCTGGGGCCTGTGGCAGCGCCGCTTTGGCGGCGATCCCGGCGTCCTGGGTCGCACCATTGAGGTGGGGGGCGCACCGACCAATATCGTGGGCGTCATGCCTCGCGACTTCACCCTCTTGGCTCCGCCCAGCGCGGGCTTGACGAGCGACGTGGACCTCTGGATCGCCCTGCGGCTGGATTTCGCAACCCTGCCGCGAGGGAACGCCTTTCTCCGCGTCATGGGCCGGCTGAAGCCCGGGGTCACCGTGGCCCAGGCCCAGGCGGAAATGGACGGCGTTGCCCTGGCCCTCCGGCGGGCCTGGGCCGGATGGGAGACGTCGGGGTACCGGATCACGGTGGCGCCCATGCACCAAGACCTGACCGCGCACGTCCGGCCCATGGTCCTGGCGTTGCTCGGCGCGGTCGGGTTTTTGATGCTCATCGCCTGCGCCAACGTGGCGAACCTGCTGCTGGTCCGTGCCGTGGCGCGGGAGCGCGAGCTGGCAGTGCGCGCGGCGCTGGGCGGCAGCCGGCGCCGGCTGGTGGCCCAATTGTTGGTCGAGAGCGCCGTGCTCGCGCTCCTGGGCGGCGTCGTCGGCCTGGGCCTGGCGCGCGCCGGCATGCCGCTGTTGAGCTTGCTCCGCCCCGGCGAACTGCCGCGGTTCGATGCCGTGCGCATTGACGGCATGGTGCTCGCGTTCACCGCCGGCGCCTGCTTCCTGGCCGCCCTGATTTTCGGCACCGTCCCGGCCTTGCGGGCCGCCCGGCCTAACCTGATCGAGAACCTCAAGGACCGGAGCCAGGCATCCGCTAGGAGCCTGCGTCAGGTGCTCGGCAGCGCCGTGGTGGTGACGGAAGTAGCACTCTCGCTGGTGTTGCTGATCGGTGCCGGCCTCATGATCCGCAGCTTCGTGGCGCTCCAGCGGGTGGACCCGGGGTTCGATCCCCACAACGTGGTCACGTTCGCCCTCAACATCCCGCAGGGCCGCTATCCGACCACCGTCGAACGCGCGAACTTCGGCGCCCTGCTCCGGGAGCGCATCGCCGGGTTGCCCGGTGTGGGCGCGGTGGGCGCGGCGTTTCCGCTGCCGCTGGGCGGGGAGATCATGAACGGGCGGTACGGCACCGCGGAGGCCGTCGCGGATCCCACGCTGTTCCGCCAGGCCGACTATCGCGTGGTGCTCCCCGGATACTTCGAGGCGATGGGGACGCGGCTCCTGGCCGGCCGGACCTTCACGCCGGCGGACCTGGCCGACAGCGCCGCCCTGGTGGTGGTTGACCGGAAGCTGGCCGAGCGGACCTGGCCGGGTGAGAACGCGGTCGGCCAACGGGTGGCGGTCCGCCTGGTGAGCCAGGAGCCGGAGTGGATGGAAGTCATCGGCGTGGTCGAACACCAGCGGCGGGCCGCGTTGAGCGAGGAGGGGATGGAAGCGGTGTACTTCAACGACCGCTACGCCGGGAGTTTTGGGCTGCTCACCTGGGTGGTGCGCACCGATCAGGAACCGCTGAGCCTGGTGCCGAGCATCCAGCGAGAAGTCGCCGCCCTGGACACTAACATTCCGCTGGGCGACGTGCGGCTGATGCAGGAATACGTCGCTCAGGCCATGTCGGGTACCCGGTTTGTCCTGCTCCTGATCGGCATCTTCGGCTCAGCGGCGCTGCTGCTGGCGGTGGTGGGTCTCTACGGCGTGCTCTCGTATGCGGTGCGCCAGCGGCGTGGCGAGATCGGCGTCCGGATGGCGCTGGGCGCCAGCGCCGTGACCATTCTCCGGCTGGTGCTCGGCCGCGGCCTGCGGCTCACGGCGCTCGGCCTGGTCATCGGCCTGGCCGCCGCGCTGGGACTTACCCGAGTGATGGAGAGCCTGCTGGTGGACGTGGCGCCCACCGACCCGGCCACCTTCGCCGCCATCCCGCTGATCTTCCTTAGCGTGGCCATCGCCGCGTGCTACGTGCCGGCCCGGCGGGCCATGCGCCTGGATCCGGTGACGGTGCTGCGCGAGGAGTAGGCGGTCGCGGTGGACCGGCCTGCCGGTCCGTCACCCGGTCCGTCTGGTCCGCAGTCCGCCTGGCGTGGGGAGGTATGGTTGTGGCTGGTCCGTCCCCCCCGTCCGTCTTGTCCGCCTCCGTCCGCCCGGTGGGGACGGGAATGGGTGGAAAAATGCCCCCAAGGGGAATCGAACCCCTGTTACCACCTTGAAAGAGTGGTGTCCTAGCCGTTAGACGATGGGGGCGGGCCCAACAGACCGAAGCTATAGCGGTAACGGGATTCGAACCCGTGTTTTGGCCTTGAGAGGGCCACGTCCTAGTCCCCTAGACGATACCGCCAGGATGTGCCGCGCGGGGAATTATCGCGCCGGACCGACACCCTACGCAACCGGCCCGATCTCGGGTGCTGTGCGTCACAGAGTCTGCGGCAATCTGCGCCGGCCCGTGGGACACCGGCCTCGGGACGGCCGTCACCGTGCTGGCGGCCACGGCGCGGCAATCGTAAGATCGAGCGTGCCGAACGGTGAGACGGTGTGACCGAGGACCAGGGCGACAGCTCCAGCCTCACCCGCGGGACCGCCATCCCGCTCGCGGTCCTGCTGGGGGTGTTCGGCGGACACCGGTTCTACGTGGGAAAAACCGGAACCGGCCTGGGCATGCTGTTCACCTTCGGCGGCATGGGTCTCTGGTGGCTCTACGACCTGATCCTCCTCGCCACCGGAGAATTCCGCGACGCCTCGGGACGGCGCCTGACGCGATGGTCCTCTTCCGACCCGGGCTCTCCGTCCGGGGCGGCGCTGGGGCCCGCCGCTGAAGCGGTGCGGGAAGAGTTGGACGGCATGCGCTCGGACATGTCGGAGTTGGCCGAGCGGGTGGACTTCATGGAGCGAATGCTCACCAAGGTGCGAGAACGGGACGCCCTACCACCCGGCCCACGCTGAACGCCTACGCTCCCAGCCAGTCCGCCAGTCCGGCGAGGTCCCGTAGCTCGACCGTCGGCCGCGACCCACCCCGTCCCCGCTCCGCCTTTCGATTGATCCATGCCACGGCGATGCCCAGCGCCGCCGCGGGCTCCACGTCGTGAAACCAGCTCTGGGCGACATGCAGCCACCGGGCTCCACCCAGCCGGTCCCGGGCGGCGTGGAAGTGACCGGGCGCGGGCTTGTAGGAGCGCACCTGGGCGGCCGTGACTACCAGGGCGAATGGGACGGTGAAGTGCTGCCGTGTGCCCTCCAACAGGTCGTCGTCCACGTTCGAGAGGATTCCCAGGCGGAGACCGGCGCCGTCCAGCCGCTCCAGCGCGGGGTTGGTGTCGCCGAAGGGTGGCCACGCCGGGAGGCTCGCGGCCAGGAACCCGGCCGCATCCCGCGCCAACGGCCATTGGAACCGCGCGGCAATCCGGCGAGCCGTGTCGGCCAGCACGCCGCGATACGGCTGGAACTGCCCTGCTTGCACCTCGGGTTCGATCTCGGCATAGGCGGCCAGCACCGCGGCGCGGTCCAGGGACACGCCGCCGGCCGCGGCGGCGGAGAGCACGGCATCGCCGATGCCAGTCTCCCAGTCGATCAGCGTGCCGTAGCAGTCGAAGGTGACAACGTCGTACGCGGAGGCCATGAGAAATAGGGCAGACGGGCGGTCAGGCGGACGGACGGGAACGATTGTCCGCCCGTCTCAGCTCCCCATACCGAAAACAACTGACGAGGTGGTCGTTCACCAGCCCTGCTGCCTGCATGAAGGCGTAGCAAATGGTGGATCCCACGAACTTGAAACCCCGCTCCTTCAGCGCTTGGCTCATGGCGTCCGATTGGGCCGTGCGCGCCGGAATCTGCCGCAGGGTGCGCCGGCGGTTCACTCGCGGCTCGCCGCCCACGAAACTCCACAGCAGCTCCGTGAACGACTGGCCCTGATCAGCCAACGAGAGAAACGCGCGGGCGTTGCCCACGGCAGCCCCAACCTTGGCCCGGTTGCGGACAATGCCGGGATCCTTGAGCAGGCCCGCTACCCGGCGCCGGTCGTAGCGCGCCATGCGTTCCGGGTCGAACCCGTCAAACGCCCTCAAGAATCCCTCCCGCTTGTTCAGGATGATGGCCCAACTCAGCCCGGCCTGAAACCCGTCCAGCACCAGGTGGGCAAACAGAAGCCGGTCGTCGCGCACCGGCACGCCCCACTCGGTGTCGTGGTACTGGATCATGAGCGGGGAGCCGGTACTCCAGCCGCAGCGCCGCGGCTCCGAGCCATCGTCGCCCATCGTCGGCCTCCGTCGGCTTTGATCGCCTGCGATCGCCTGCGATCGCCTGTGATCGCCCGTCATTCCCCGCCCTCCACCATCATGTTACGCTTGACCCCATCCTGCGCGGGAGCCTCGGCATGAGCCTCACCCTCACGTATCTGGGTCATTCCGGCGTGCTGATCACCGGGGAAAAACACGCGGTCGTTATTGACCCGTTTCTCACCGGCAACCCGGTGGCTACGCTGAAAGCCTCAGAGATCAAATGCTCTCACGTGGTGGTGACCCACGCCCACGGCGATCACCTTGGGGACACCGTGGAGATCGCCAAAAGTAACCGGGCCACCGTGTTCGCGGTCTTTGAGATCTGCGAGTACCTGAACGAGAAAGGCATCAAGACGGAGCCGGGCAACCCCGGGGGCAAGATCACGGCCCCGTTCGGCTGGGTGGCGTTCACCCAGGCCTATCACTCCTCCTCCTACGAGGGGCGCTATATGGGGAACCCCTGCGGCGTGGTGGTGCGCTTCGCCAATGCCACGGTCTACCACTGCGGGGACACCGGGCTGTTCAGCGACATGCAGCTGATCGGCGAGATCTACCAGCCGGACGTCGCTTTCATTCCCATCGGGGATCGCTACACCATGGGTCCGGAGCTGGCTACCCGGGCGGCGGAGATGATCAAACCCCACATCGCCGTACCCATCCACTACGGCACGTTCCCGCAGCTTGTCTCGGACCCGTCGGGATTCAAGCCCAAGGGCGTGGACGTGCTGGTGATGAAGCCGGGGCAATCCCTGACGCACCGGTGACCGCGGGCGCCGGATCGTCCCTCCCGCCCCGGCTGCCGGTGGTGTGGCACCCGGCCTACGAGGTGGACATCGGCCCGCATGTGTTTCCCACCGCCAAGTATCGGCTGGTTCGCGAGCGACTGGCTGCCGAAGGAGCGGCGGTCGAGTTCCACCGCCCCGAGCCCGCGTCCAACGACGACGTGTGCCTGGTTCACACCGCGGCGTACATCACCAAGATCCTTGCCGACCGGCTGTCGCCTCACGAACGGCTGACGCTCGAGGTCCCATTCTCCGCCGACTTGCGCCGCGCCTCGTGGCTCTGCGCCGGCGGCGCCGTGCTCACCGCGCGATGGGCTCTCCGCTCCGGGGCGGCCGTGCACCTGGGCGGAGGATTCCATCACGCCTTTCCCGATCACGGCGAGGGGTTCTGCCTCATTAACGACGTCGCCACCGCGATCCGCGTGCTCCAGCGCGCCCGTGAGGTCCGGCGCGCCATGGTGGTGGATTGCGACGTGCACCACGGCAACGGAACCGCTGCGGTATTCGCGGGCGATGAATCTGTGTTCACCTTCTCGATTCACCAGGAATACAACTACCCGGCCTTCAAGCCGCCGAGCGACGTGGATATCGGCCTGGAGGACGGGGCTGGCGATGAATCGTACCTGGCGGCGTTAGCGGCGCGTGTGCCCGCCGCGCTGGACCAACACCGCCCCGACCTCGTGTGGTACCTGGCGGGAGCGGATCCCTACCGCGAAGACCAGCTCGGCGGACTGGCGCTGACGATCCCGGGGCTCCGGGAGCGAGACCGGATGGTGATGGGCTGGTGCGGCGACCGGGGAATCCCGGCGGCCATCGCGCTGGCGGGTGGCTACGCCCGGCGGCAGGAGGACACCATCGAAATCCACTGCAACACCGTGCGCGTCGCGGCGGCTACGTCGCGGCCCCTCTCGTCACGCTGATTCGGGAACGCCGGCGGCGAGGGCTTGGCCGCGCCGGACGCTCGGCGCCGCTGCTGGTGCAGCATCCCCTCGGCGGTGTCCGTGGAAAAGGGGGCGGCCTCAACTCACCGGTTTGCTTCCGTGCAAGACGTGGGGCCATTCGCCAACGAATATTGCTTGCCTTACCCCCTTTCAGGAGTGTGGAACATGAGATTGACTCGTTTGGCGGCGCCGGTATTCGGGCTGTTCTTCCTCGCGGCCTGCGAGGGTCCGCGGGATCTCCCCGTCGAGCCTCAAATGGAGCTCTCCGGCAACGGCGTGCAATCGCTGGTGACCGGGCAGTACACCGCCAACATCGGCGCCGTGGCACCGATCATCGCGGAGTTCAATCTCGACGGCCGGATCGATCGGAACGGACAGGCGTCCGGCGGCTTCACGTTCTTCACCGAGACCAGCACCGGGACCATTGACTTCGCGGGTGAGATCACCTGCTTGCCGTTCAATGACGATCTCGGGCGGGCCTGGATCGGCGCGGTCATCACCAGGAACTCGTCCACCCGTCCCACGCACGACGGGACCCTGGAAATCCACCGGGTGGGACACGACGTGTGGTTCCGGGTGGCCGACCGGTCCCCGGGCGGCAGTGGGGCTCCCGATCGAACCACGTCAATCGGCTTCGAAGGATCGGCCGGGATCGGGACATCGGCGGAATACTGCGCCCTGCAAATCTGGCCCAACGACGGCGCTCCCGTGCTTTCGGGGAACCTGACGGTGCGTTAAGGGCTGCGGCCTCACGTTCCAGCAGCATCTCGTCCTCACGCGGGCGGCGGACGGCGTACTCCTGCCGTGCGCCGTCACGCTCGCGTGCAGGAGCGATGCGCCCTGCTCCGCGATCCCGGGGACCCTGGGTTGAACGAATGCAAGATGAGCCTCTGCCAGCCCGGAACTTGCTACAGCGCGAGGAGTAGGCAGAATGGACCTCTATGGGTCAACGCATCGTTCCCGTCACCATGGGGAGCCCGCGGTTTCGCACCACGGAGATCGAGGGCCTCCGCGTCACCGCGGCCGAATTCGCCCCGCACGACGTCTTGCCGGCCCACGTCCATGATCGCACGGTCGTGGCGGTGATGCTCGAAGGATCATTCGATCTGGAGATTCGCTCGGACTGCAAGGCGTGCACGCCAGGCACCGTCTTTGTGGAGCCCGGTGGCGAACGGCACGCCAACCGACTGGGGCGGTGGGGAGCGCGCGTCCTGGTGATCGAACCGGCGCCCCTGTACCAGCGGGACGATCTCGCACCGTGCCGGGCGCTCCTCGACTCCCCGGCGGCGTTCCAGCACCCGGCCGCCGTGGCCATCGCCCAGCGGCTTCACCGGGAGCTGCACGGGCGCGACGGCCCATCGTCGGTGCTGCTCGAAGAGCTCGCGCTGCGGCTGATCGGGACGGCGGCTGCTCAGGTCGCCCCCCCCGCAGCGCGCCCCGCGCCGGCCTGGCTCCTGCGGGCGCGCGACCTGGTGCATGACAGTCCGCTCAAGCTGCTCCGGGTACGTGATGTCGCGGCGGAGGTCGGAGTGCATCCGGTGTATCTGACCAAAGTGTTTCGCGAGCGCTTTGGGACGTCCCTGGGCACCTACCAGCGCCGCCGCCGCCTGGAATGGGCCGCCGACCGCCTGGCGGGGGGCGCGCCCGTGGCGGAAACCGCCCTCCAAGCTGGATTTGCCGACCAGGCGCACTTCACCCGTGCCTTCAAACGATTCAGCGGTCGTACCCCGGCACGCTTTCGCGCGGAAACCCGGTAACCCGGCCACCCTTCAACACCGCGCCGGCCGGGCGGGGGGGTCGTCTCAGGCGTCCGGGCTCGCGCCCGACGGCCGCGGCTGCGCGACTCCGGAAACCCGGCGCCGTTGTTGGAGCAGGAGACCTTCCGCGGTTTCGGCATCGACCGGCTCGCGGAACAGGTACCCCTGCCCGTAGTCACACTTCAGGGCCTTCAACCGGTTGGACTGCTCCAGGGTCTCGACCCCCTCGGCGATGACGTTCACCCGCAGGTCGCGCGCCAGCGTGATGATGGTCTGCACGATGTCCCACGACTCCTCCCCTTGTGCCGCGCTGATGAAGGAACGGTCAATCTTGAGCGCGTCAATGCTGAAGCGCTGTAGGTAGCTCAGCGACGAATACCCGGTCCCGAAATCGTCGATCTGCATCTGCACGCCGGCCCCCCGAAGGCTGCGGATCGCCGCCATGTGGGACGCGGGATCATCCATCAGCACGCTCTCGGTGATCTCCAGCTTGAGACTCGTGGCCGGCAGGCCCGTCGCCAGGAGCACGTCCAGGATCTGCTGCACCAGGTGGGGGTCCTGGAAATGCCGGGCGGACAGGTTGACGCTGATGGACAGGCCCGGGCAGTCGGGGTACCGTTGCAGCCAGACGGCCATCTGCCGGCACGCCGTATCCATCACCCACCGCCCGATCGGCACGATGAGGCCCGTCTCTTCCGCCACCGGAATGAACTCGCCGGGTGTCACGATTCCGCGCTCCGGATGCTGCCAGCGCACCAGGGCCTCAAACCCCGTGGTCATGCCGGTCCGGAGTTCCACGATAGGCTGGTAGCGCAGGAGGAACTCTTCCCGCTCGATCGCTCGCCGCAGGTCCGTCTCCAGCCGAAGCTGGGCCACGGCGCTGGCGTGCAATTGCTGGTCGAACATCTCGTAGCAGGCCTTGCCACGCGCCTTGGCCCGGTACATCGCCAGATCGGCGTCCCGCAGGTGGTACTCCGGCCGGTCGTACGTCGCGGTGGACAGCGCAATCCCAATGCTGGCCGTGGTGAAGACCTCGTGCTCTTCGACCTCGAAGGGCGTTGCCAACTCCTGCTGGATGCGCTCGGCCACGCGCGTGGCGTCGCTGACTCCCCGGATCTCGTCGAGCAGAATGACGAATTCATCTCCACCCAGCCGGGCGACCACGTCACCCGGTCGCAGGCATTCCTTCAGCCGGTGGGCGATGGCCACCAAGAGTCGGTCGCCCACCACATGCCCAAAGCTGTCGTTCACTAGTTTGAACCGGTCGAAATCCACCCACAGCACGGCAAACAGGTAGTCGGCGCGCCGGCGGGTGCGCTTCATGGCCCGGTCCAGCAGGGACACAAAGAACGCCCGATTCGGGAGGCCGGTGAGGTTGTCGTGGAACGCGTCGTGGAGCAGCTGCTCCTCCACGCTCTTTCGTGCCGTGACGTCGCTCAACGACCCGGCCATGCGGGTGGCTTCGCCTCGCTCGCCCCGCACCCCCAGGCCCCGGGCCAGGACCCAGCGGTAGTTGCCATCCGCATGACGTATCCGGTGCTCGCTCTCGAAGTGGGGCGACCGCCCTTCCAGGTGCCGCGACAGCTCGGTCTTCACCCGAACCGCGTCGTCCGGGTGCATCCGGGACACCCACTCCTCCAACGACGATCCCACCACCGCGGGCTCGAGCCCCAACATGGACGCCCACCGGGCCGAGTAGTGCACGGTCCCCGTCGTCACATCCCAGTCCCACAGGCCGTCGTTCGCGCCCAGGGCCGCCAGCGCAAAGCGCTCCTCCGATTCCCGCAGGGCTGCTTCCGCCGCCTTGCGCTGCGAGATGTCCTCACAGGTCGTCACCACCCCGACCGGGTCGCCGGCGCGGTTCCGGACCACATCCGACATCAGATGAACCGGAAACTCGGACCCGTCGCGGCGCACGTTAACCGTCTCCCGCCTCCAACTGCGCATCTGGTTCAACTCAGCCGCACTCAATGGACGACTCGCACCGCCGCCGGGCGCGAACGCACGGGCATCCCGCCCAATCAGCTCCTCCGGCGGGTAGCCATGCATCTGGGCGTCGGCGGGATTGGTGTAGACAATCTTCCCGTCGGGGTCCGTGATGGTCACGCCGAGCTGCATGGTCCCGACGGCCTTCTCGATCCCGATCAGGGCGTCGTCGCGCCCGCGCTCCTTCCCTCCCCTGAGGCGGGCCACCAGGAGCAGCCCCAGCAAGCTCGCGCCCAGCAGGGAAAGATCGGTCGCTCGGATGGTGACCGCCGCGCCCGCCGGATCCCCCTGGGCGCGGAGCAACAGGACTTCCGAGAGGAGTACGACCCCGATGACGGCGAGCGGCGCGGCCAGCCGGCGATCGTGCCGGCGCCACAACTGTTGGACCGCCCAGGCGGCCGCAACCAGAAGGGTCAGGATCGAGAGAAGCGAGATGGCGTTCGTAGGCCCGTGGTCCCCCTGAAGACCGTCTAACATGGGTTGCCCGGGCGTGCCCCGCCAGAGCAGACGGGGCCTCCGCTTGCGCCGGCGGTAACCCGCCGGGCATTCTACTGGTCTCATGGCACGCAAGCCGACGCCGCCCCGGGAGTCGCCGACGCCCACCCCCGCCGCGGCCACCCGCCGGGCTCAGATACCCCAGGAGGTGGGGCAGGCCTGGGTGCAGTTTATGCGAGACGACGTGGCCCAGTCGGTCAACGGCCTCAACAACCGCCTCAGCTCCATCCTCGACGCTGTGGCCCAGGTCACAGACCAGGGACTCGACCGCACCGGCCGGGAACAGCTGGCACGGATCCGCGAAGATGTCGCGCGGGCCGTCAACATCACGTCCGGTTTGCTGCGACGCGTGGATGCCATGGCCCCCGAATCGGTTCCGCATATGCTGGCGCCCTTTGAGCCGCCGCCGGTGCGGTCCGGGTCCATCCTGGTGGTCGAGGACGACGGCGCGAACCGCGCCGCCATCATGCGCTTGTTCCAGCGCGTTGGGCACTACGTCACGCCGTGCGCCAATGGCCTGGAGGCCCTGGAGGTTCTCAAACTGAACGAGGTGGACTGCATCATCTGCGACATGCGCATGCCGGTGCTGGGCGGGAAGAGCTTGTTCGAGCAGCTGGAGACCCTGATGCCGAACATGGCGTCGCGCTTCGTGTTTGTGACCGGGGATTACTCCGACCCTGCTACCCGCGCGTTCTTGGAGCAGTCGGGCCAACCGGTGGTGGCCAAGCCGTACGAAGTGGCCGAGCTGCTTGGGGCCGTGGCCGTCATCCTTCGGCGCGTCGGCGCCATTGAACCGGCCTAGCCTTCCTTCCCTTCCCGCCGGTCCCGGCCGCTCCGCCGATCGGGCGAGTCGTGCGCATCGCTGGTCCGCCGGCCGCGGCCCCTTCGGGGAGTGCGGCCTGACGTAGCGCCACGCTCAGGTTCGTCGGCTGATGCCCGGCGATCCAGGGGCGTGCGGCGCTCCACTTTGATACCACGATGGGCGCTGAAGCGGCGGCGCTTGCTGGTTCGGCGCTCATCGGCGGCCGGCGGGGTGTCGGCGCTGCGATCAGTCATGGGATCCTCCGAAAGGGGCGGACAGACGGTCTGGGGGTCCGGGGGACGGACAGGGGAATCAGAACTCGCACGTCCGACCCCGGTCCGCCAGACCGCCGGTCCGCCATTTCACCCGGCCACCTGGATTCTCATTGAGTAGAATGACCGCCACACGAACGTCATGCCCACCGCCAGGAACAGCACCGCCAGCACGACGCCCAGCGTAGCGCCCCGCTCCGCCGCCAGATACACGCCCAATTCCACCGCGAGCAACCCGAACAGGGTGGTGAACTTGATCACCGGGTTCATCGCGACCGAAGACGTGTCCTTGAACGGATCTCCCACGGTATCCCCCACCACGGACGCCGCGTGCAACTCCGTGCCTTTCATCTTGAGCTCGGTCTCCACGATCTTCTTGGCGTTATCCCAGGCGCCCCCGGCATTCGCCATGAAAATGGCCTGAAACAGGCCGAAGATCGCGATGGAGATCAAGTAGCCAATGAAAAAGAAGGCGTCCGCGAACGCAAAGGCCAGCGTGGAGAAAAATACCGCCAGGAAGATATTGAACATGCCCTTCTGGGCGTATTGCGTGCAGATCTCCACCACCTTGCGACTGTCCTCCACGGACGCCCGCGTGACGCCTTCCAGCTTGATGGTTCGCTTGATGAACTCCACCGCCCGGTAGGCGCCGGTGGTCACCGCCTGGGTGGACGCTCCGGTGAACCAGTAGATCATGGCGCCCCCGGTGATCAGCCCCAGCAGGAACGGCGGATGCAAGATGGACAGCTTGTCCATGCCCTCCGTGAGGCCGTGCGTGAGCCCCATGATGATGGAAAAAATCATGGTGGTGGCGCCGGTGACGGCGGTGCCGATCAGCACCGGCTTGGCCGTGGCCTTGAACGTGTTCCCCGCGCCGTCGTTCTCCTCCAGCAGCTCCTTGCCCACCGTGAAATCGGGCTTGAATCCGAACTCCTTTTGGATCTCCGCTTCGATGTTCGGGACCTGCTCGATCATGGATAACTCGTAGACTGACTGCGCGTTGTCCGTCACCGGCCCGTAGCTGTCCACCGCAATGGTGACCGGTCCCATGCCCAGGAACCCGAACGCCACCAGGCCAAACGCGAACACGGCCGGGGCCTTCATGAGCGCCTCGAGCCCCATGGTGCTCACGCCATACGCGGTCGCCATCAGCGCCACAATGGCGATCCCCAGCCAGTAGGCCGAGAAGTTCCCCGCCACGAACCCAGACAGGATGTTGAGCGACGCCCCTCCTTCCCGGGAGGACGTGACCACCTCCTGCACGTGCCGCGATTTGGTGGACGTGAAGACCTTCACCAGCTCCGGGATGATGGCCCCGGCCAGCGTGCCACAGGTGATCACCGTGGAGAGCTGCCACCAGAGCCGGGTGCTGCCACCGATCTCGGGGATGATCACGTAGGACACCACATAGGTCAGAAGCACCGACACGATGGACGTGAGCCACACCAGCTGGGTCAGCGGCGCCTCAAAGTTCATCTTCGCCGCGTCGCCGTACCGACGCTTGGCCAGCGCCGCGTTCAGCAGGTAGGAGCCTCCCGATGAGAACACCATCATCACGCGCATCAGGAAGATCCACACCAGGAGCTGCACCTGGACGGCCGGGTCGGGCACGGCCAGCACGATGAACGTGATGAGCGCCACGCCGGTGACGCCGTAGGTCTCGAACCCGTCCGCCGTGGGCCCCACGGAGTCGCCCGCGTTGTCGCCCGTGCAGTCGGCGATGACGCCCGGGTTGCGCGCGTCGTCCTCCTTGATCTTGAAGACCACCTTCATCAGGTCCGACCCGATGTCGGCGATCTTGGTGAAGATCCCGCCCGCGATCCGAAGGGCGGCCGCACCCAGCGACTCGCCGATGGCGAACCCCAGGAAGCAGGCGCCCGCCACGTCGGACGGGATGAACAGCAGGATGGCGAGCATAAACAGCAGCTCGACCGAGATCAGCATCATCCCGACGCTCATCCCCGAGTGGATGGGAATCTCGTACACGTCATGCGCCCGCCCCCGAAGACTGGCGAACGCGGTC
>DASWGV010000225.1:0-15070 GCA_036393515.1 Gemmatimonadales bacterium
TGGCCGACCGCTACGAGGGTGTCCTGCGACTCGATCCGAACTCCCTCGCGGTCCTCGACACCATCCAGACCGGCCGCCGGCCCCACGGCCTCATCGTCTCGCCGGACCGGCGGTGGCTCTACATCACGGTGGAGACCAGCAGTGAGCTGCTGAAGGTGGACGTAGCCACGGACTCGATTGTGGCCCGCGCCAAAGTTGGTCCGGTACCCAACGAGCCCACCATCAGCGCCAACGGCCGCTACGTCTTTGTGCCCCAGCGCGGCGGCACGCAGTGCGATGTGGTGGACACGGAGACGATGACGGTGGTGAAGTCGCTCCCGGTCGGCCGCGCCGAGCACAACTCCTACACGTCGGCGGACGGCCGGGAGGTGTTCGTGACCTCGCTGGACGATTCGCTGATCGCCGTGATTGACCCGGAGCGCCTGGAGATCAAACGGAAGATCAAGCCCGGCGGGATTCCGCGCGTGATCGCGCTGAAACGGGACGGCTCCAGCGCGTTCCTCACTCTGTCCAACCTCCACGGCTTCGCCGAGCTGGACCTGAAGACCGACGTGACCCACCAACGCGTAGAACTACCGGTGCCGCCCGGCACGCCGCGGCCGCTGCTGGACACGTACACCCATGGCATCTTGCTGACACCCGACGAGCGCGAGCTGTGGATAGCCTCCTACGGCATTGACAAGGTCTTCGCGTTCACGCTCCCCGACTTTCAACCGCTGGCGGATCTTACGGTGGGCCAGGGACCTCACTGGTTCACGCTGCATCCCGCCGGCGAGCCGCTCTACGTTTCCATCGAGCGGGCCGGCTCCGTGGCGGCCATCCACCGGGGCTTGCGCGTAGTGCAGACCGTGGCGAAGGTGGGGCAAGCACCCACCAGAATCCTGGCGTTCAGCCTGGGCGGATCGTAGCGCCGGAACCCATCCCAACTCTTCAGCCAGACTACCACAGAGCCACAGGGAGGAGCGTCATGCCTGATCTCTCTATTGCCACGCGCACCGGCGGTCGCGCCACCGTGAGCGCAGCTGCCTTGGACTCTTTCGGCGCCGGATTCCGCGGCCAGCTCATCCGCGCCGGTGAGCCGGGGTATGACGAAGCCCGCGCCATTTGGAACGCCATGATTGACCGCCGGCCCGCCCTCATTGCGCGTTGCGCCGGCGCAGCGGACGTGATCCGCTGCGTCAAGCTCGCGGGCGAGCACGGGCTGCGGGTGGCGGTGAGAGGCGGCGGTCACAACATCGCGGGAAACGCCCTGTGCGATGACGGCCTGGTCATTGACCTGTCGGGCATGAGGCATGTGCGGGTGGACCCGGCGCGGCGCACCGCGCAGGTGGGCCCGGGCGCGACGCTGAGCGATTTCGACCGGGAGGCGCAAGCCTTTGGCCTCGCCACGCCGCTCGGCATCAACTCCACCACCGGCGTCGCCGGCCTGACGTTGGGCGGCGGCTTTGGATGGCTGAGCCGAAAGCATGGCCTGACCATCGACAATCTCGCCTCGGCCGATGTGGTCACCGCGAACGGCGAGCTGGTCACCGCCACCGAGAAGAAGCATGCCGATCTGTTCTGGGGCGTCCGCGGGGGAGGAGGCAACCTTGGCGTCGTCACGTCCTTCGAGTTCCGGCTCCACAAAGTCGGGCCGGAGGTGCTCTCCGGTCTGATCGTGCATCCGTTCGCCGCCGCCAAAGACGTCCTCCACTACTACCGGAGCTTCGTGGCCGAGGCGCCAACCGAGCTGACGGTGTGGATCGTGCTGCGGAAGGCGCCGCCTCTCCCGTTTCTCCCGACGAGCGTGCACGGCAACGAAGTGCTGGTCGTGGCGGTCTGTTATGCCGGACCGATTCGTAAGGGCAAACAGGTATTGAAACCGCTGCGGGCCTTCGGCAAGCCGATTGCGGACGTCATCGGCCCGACTCCATATGCGGGTTGGCAGCAGGCGTTCGATCCACTGCTGACCCCCGGCGCGCGAAACTACTGGAAGTCACACAACTTCGCCCAGCTGTCGGACGGTGCCATGAGCGCCATCCTGGACTACAGCGGACGGCTCCCCTCCCCGCAGAGCGAAATCTTTGTCGCCCATATGGGCGGCGCATCGAACGCGGTCGGTCCCGACGCCACGGCGTACCCGCACCGGAACGTGGACTTTGTGATGAACGTGCACACCCGGTGGGAGGATCGCAGTCAGGACAGCACGTGTGTGGCGTGGGCGCGAGAGTTTTTCAACGCCACGGCCCCGTTCGCGACGGGCGGCGTGTATGTGAACTTCGTGAGCGAAGGCGAGGATCGGGTGCAGGCGGCGTACGGCTCGAACTACGACCGCCTGGGACGCCTCAAGCGGCAGTTCGACCCGGATAACCTTTTCAGTGTAAACCAGAACGTGCGTCCGTCGTGACGCTGGCCCCAATCGTCGCCGCGATCCGCCGGGGCGGCGCGCTCACCGCGTGCGCGGGGCTGCTCCTGGCCGCGCACGGGCACGCGCAGGCCAACCCCCGCGCCCGGGACCTCGGCGTGCCGCTCGACGGCACACCCGGCCCACTCAACGCCATTACGGACGTACCCGGTGTGCGGGTGGGACATGCCACGATCATCCGCGGCGCCGGCCGCCGCGTGATGGGCGAGGGGCCGGTGCGGACGGGCGTCACCGCCGTGCTCCCGCGTGGCGACAACCTGACCGATCCGGTGTTCGCCGGGTGGTTCACGCTCAACGGCAACGGCGAGATGACCGGCACCACCTGGCTGGAGGAGTCGGGGTTCCTGGAAGGTCCGGTGCTGATCACCAACACCCACAGCGTGGGCGTGGTTCGCGACGCGGTGATCGCCTGGCTGGTGAATCGGGGCCGGCAATTCAGCTGGGCCCTCCCGGTGGTGGCGGAGACCTGGGACGGAGCTCTCAACGACATCAACGGCTTCCACGTGAAGGCGGAGCACGCTTTCGCCGCTCTGGACAGCGCGCACGGCGGCCCGGTGCCCGAGGGCAACGTCGGCGGGGGCACCGGCATGGTGTGCCACCAGTTCAAGGGCGGGATCGGCAGTTCGTCCCGGCGCGTAACCGTCGCCGGCAACGGCTACACCCTCGGTGTGCTGGTGCAATGCAACTACGGATCGCGGAGCCTGCTCCGGATCGCGGGCGTTCCGGTGGGAGCCGAGATCGCCGACCTCATGCCGTGCTACGTCACTCCGCCTTCCGGGGAACCGGACGCCCGCATTTGTGGCCGGTCTGCTCCTGAGGGGCCGGACGCGGAACCCGGTGGCTCCATCATCGTCGTCATCGCCACCGACGCTCCCCTGTTGCCGCACCAGCTGGAGCGCCTGACCCGCCGCACCGGCCTGGGCCTCGGCAAGATGGGAAGCATCGCATCCAACGGCTCGGGCGACATCTTCATCGCGTTTTCCACCGCCAATCCCGGCGCCGACCGCGGTCCGGGGCCGGTGGCCCTCAGCGCGATCACCAACGAGCAGATGAACACTCTGTTCCTCGCCACGGTGGAGGCCACCGAAGAGGCCATCATCAATGCGCTGGTCGCGGCGGAAACCATGACCGGGGCGGACGACTACCGCGTCTACGCGCTCCCGCATGATCGGTTGCGCACCGCCCTGGGGAAGTACGGACGCTTGCGCGAAGGCGCGCCACGATAGTGGGATGGCGGCCCCGGGTGCCGGGAAGCGAGTATTGAGGGACAGAGCGAGGCATGGAGCATCATGGCGCCGCGGATAGACCCCAGTGACAACGGACCGTATGTGGTTCGCAACCTCGAGACGCTCACCAATTCGCGGGGCGAGGCGCTCGCCACCAAACCGACGATCGCTCTCTGCCGCTGTGGCCACTCCGGCAACAAACCGTTCTGCGACGGGTCCCACACCGGCGTCGGATTCGCCAGCCGGCGTCAGACCGATGGAACGAGCGATCGGCGACGGGACTATCAAGTGGGCCGCCTGACCGTGCACGACAATCGCGGCATCTGCGCGCACGCCGGGTTGTGCACCGAGCATCTGCCTTCGGTGTTCCGGTCGGGGCAGAGCCCGTGGATTGACCCCAGCGGCGCGGAAGAGGGTGAGATCGCAGCACTGGTGTGCCGCTGCCCATCGGGCGCGTTGAGCTACTCGCTCGCCGGTGTCGAGCAGGGGGACGCCGACCGCCCACCGGCCATCGTGGTGTCGCAGAACGGGCCCTACGTGGTGACCGGCGGCGTGGAGCTGACGACGGACGCGTGGGGCGAGGGCGCTTCCCGCGAGCATTACACCCTGTGCCGCTGCGGCCGTTCGAAGAACAAGCCTTTCTGTGACGGATCGCATTGGGACGGGTTCGTGGACGAGAAGAACTGAGCGGCAGCGTGACGGCAGACCGCCCCATCCCCAACTTCATCGCCGGCCGGTGGTCTGCCTCCGCGGCCACCGAGACCCTTGAAATCCGGAACCCCGCCACCGCCGAGCTGCTGGGCCGCGCGCCGCTCTCCACGGCGGCGGACGTGGATGCCGCGGTCCAGGCCGCCGCGCGGGCCTTCCCCGCCTGGCGGACGACCCCCGCGGTGGAGCGGGCCCGGGTGCTCTTCCGCCTCAAAGGACTGCTGGAACGCCACAAGGACGACCTGGCTAGAGAGCTGACGCGGGAGCACGGCAAGATCCTCTCCGACAGCAAGGGCGAAGTCCAGCGCGGCATTGAAAATGTGGAGCACGCCTGCGGGATCCCCACACTGATGATGGGCGAGACGCTGGAGGACATCGCTCGGGGGATTGACTGCGAGACCATTCGCCAGCCGCTCGGTGTGTTCGCCGTCATCACGCCGTACAACTTTCCGGTGATGATTCCGCTGTGGTTCTGGCCCTACGCCATCGCCACGGGAAACACCGTGGTGCTCAAACCCAGCGAACAGGACCCCCTGACCCACCAGAAGATTGTCGACCTCGCGGTCGAGGCTGGCCTCCCGGCCGGGGTGCTCAACGTGGTACACGGCGGGCGCGAGGCGGTGGCCGCGATCCTGGAGCACCCCGACATCAAAGGGGTCTCGTTTGTGGGCTCCAGCGAAACGGCACGCTTCATTTACGCCAAAGGCGCCGAGTCCGGGAAGCGGGTGCAGGCCCTGGGCGGGGCCAAGAACCACATGATCGTGCTCCCGGACGCGGACCTGGAAGCGACCACCGACGCGGTGGTCAGCTCGGTGTTCGGCGCAGCGGGGCAGCGCTGCCTGGCCGGCAGCGTGGTGGTGGGCGTGGGCGACGCGTACGCGCCCATCCGCGAGCGGGTGCTCGACCGGGCCAGTGCGTACCGCATGGGTTACGGTCTGGACGACGCCGTGGACATGGGGCCGGTGATTTCGCAACGCCACAAGGAACGCGTCGTCGGGTTTATCGGAGCGGGTCAGAAGGACGGCGCGGCGGTGCTGCTGGACGGGCGGTCGCGAACCGTAGACCGGTACCCCAACGGCCACTGGGTGGGACCCACCGTTTTCGAGAACGTCACCCCCTCCATGTCTATTGGACGGGAGGAGATATTCGGCCCGGTGGCCGGACTCACGCGCGTGACGTCGCTGGATGAGGCGCTCGACCTGGTGCATCAGAACCGATACGGCAATGCCGTTTCGCTGTTCACCACCAGCGGCAAGGCAGCGCGCGCGTTTCGTTACCGCGCCGGCATCAGCATGATCGGGATCAACGTCGGCGTGGTGGCGCCCATGGCGTTCTTCCCCTTCGGCGGATCACGCGGATCTTTCTACGGGGACCTGAAGGCGCAGGGGAGCGATGCGGTGCAGTTTTATACGGATAAGAGGGTCGTGATATCGAGATGGTAGAAGGCGGCAGAGCGGCAGAGCGGCCTAACCATGAATAGCGAGGCGGCGACATGACGGCGATACGGGGAGCGACGGTCGAGACCAATGCCGCCGCTGTGAAGGCGGGGTACCAGGAGCATCTGTTTCAGTGTGCCCCGCCCTACTACGACGATCCGCTGGTGGTGGTGCGGGGATCGGGCATGACCGTGGTGGATGCCGAGGGTCAGGAATACCTCGACTTCTTCAGCGGCATTCTCACCACGGCTGTCGGCCATTGCCATCCGGAAGTCGTCGCCGCGGTGCAGGAGCAAGTGGCCACGCTGGGTCACACGTCAACGCTCTACCTCACCGAGAATCAGGTCGAGGCGGCGCGGCGGCTGGCGGCGATCGCGCCCGGACGGCTCAGCAAGACCTTCTTCACCAACAGCGGGACCGAAGCGGTCGAGACCGCCATCATCCTGGCCTGTGCCTTCACCGGACGGAGCGAGATCATCGCGCTCAGGCACGGGTACTCCGGCCGGAGCGTGATGACGACGAACCTCACAGCCCACAGCGGCTGGCGGCCGCTGGCATCGTCCATCCCGGGCATCAAGCACGTGGTGTCGCCCTATCCCTATCGCTGCCAGTTCAAATCACCCTGCGACGCCACCTGCGTGGACAAGTTCGCGCAGGACTTCGAAGAGGCCATTCTCACCATGACCAACGGCCGGCCCGCCGCGTTTCTGGCCGAGACCATTCAGGGCGTGGGCGGTTACGTCGTACCGCCGGCGGGTTACTTCCAGCGCATGGTGGAGATCATTCACAAGTACGGCGGGCTGTTCATTTGCGACGAGGTACAGGCGGGCTTTGGCCGCACCGGCGGCAAGTGGTTCGGGATTGAGCATTGGGACGTGGAGCCGGACATCATGGTGATGGCCAAGGCCATCGCCAACGGCTTCCCGGTAGGCGCCACCATGACCCGACCGGACATCGCCGCCGCGTGGACCGCCAAGACCATCTCCACGTTCGGCGGCAACGCGGTCGCCATGGCCGCCCTGATCGCCACCAACGAGGTCATGGTGCGGGAAGACACGCCACGCCGCTCGGCGGAACGCGGCAAGCAACTGCGCGCGGGGTTGGACGCCCTGAAGGCCAAGCACGCCTGGATCGGGGACGTGCGCGGCATGGGTTTGATGCAGGCGTTGGAACTGGTAGATGATCCCAGGGCCAAGACGCCGAGTCCCAAGAAAGCCAAGGCGCTCATGGAAGCCACCAAGCAGGAGCGGCTCCTGATTGGCGTGGGGGGCCTCCACGGCCAGATCATCCGCATGGGCCCCTCGATGCTGGCGACCGAGGACGAGGTGGCGGACGGGCTGGGGAGGTTGGGACGGGCGTGTGACAAGGTGGAGAAGGTGAAGTAGACGGTAGGCGGTAGGCCGAAGAGGAGAACCCATGGTTTCTCGTCGCTCATTTGTGCAATCCGGCGCCACGCTGGCGGCGGCGGTGGGGTTGGATCCTTCCGTATCGCTCGCCATGGCGGAGGAACGACAGGCGCAGCAGGTGTCGGCCGATCCCGGGCCGGACCTCGTCGTGGTGAATGCGCGGATCTACACCGTGGATCAGTCGGTGCCGCGGGCGGAGGCATTGGCGGTCAAGCACGGCCGATTCATCGCGGTGGGATCGAATGGCGACGTCCGGAACCTGGCCACGCGTGGCACGCGGGTGGTGGACGGAGCCGGAACCACCGTGGTCCCGGGGTTCATTGACGCCCACAGCCATCCGAGCGGCGTCAACGAGCTGATCGGCGTCAACGTCAACCTGCGCACGGTCGACGAGGTCAAGGCCGCGCTGCGGGCCAAGGCAGCCAAGACGCCCGCGGAGTACTGGGTATCCGGCTTCATGTATGACGACAC
The DNA here is from genome assembly GCA_036393515.1 of Gemmatimonadales bacterium. Lineage (GTDB taxonomy): Bacteria > Gemmatimonadota > Gemmatimonadetes > Gemmatimonadales > GWC2-71-9 > JACQHC01. The sequence goes on from DASWGV010000225.1 coordinate 7,652, forward strand.
CAAGCTGGACCGTCCGGTGCGGCGGACCGACCTGGATGAAGCGGTGCCGGATCACCCGGCCATGGTGGGCCATCGTGGCGGCCACACGGGGGTGTACAACAGCAAGGCCTTCGAGTTGGCCGGCGTCACCGGGCAGACGCCCGATCCTCGCGGCGGGATGTTCTACCGCGAAAACGGTCAGCTCACCGGCAAGGTCGCCGAGCGGGCACGGGGCGCGTTCAACGGGGTGGGCAAACGGGAGGAAGTGACCCGCGCCACGCGGCAGGCGGGAGTGAAGCATATCTCCGAGCAGATGACCAGGGCCGGCCTCACCTCGGTGCAGCAGACCGGCGGGGACGAAGACTCGCTGATCGCGCTTCAAGATGCTTACCGTGCAGGAGAAATGCGTTTCCGCGTGTACTTCTTTCCGCGCGGCTCGATCTATCCCAAGCTCAGGGACGCGGGCGTCCGCACCGGCTACGGTGACGAGTGGCTGCGGATCGGACCGGTGAAGTACGGCGCCGACGGCTCGGCCTCGGAACGGACCATGCGCATGAGCACGCCCTACATGGGCCGGCCGGACGATTACGGCATTCAGACCATGACGGAGGAGGAGATCCGGGACGCGGTGGAGGACGCCCACCGGCACGACTGGCGGATTGGGATCCACGCCAACGGCGACGTGGTCATTGACCTGGTGCTCAAGGCCTACGAGCGCGCCCTCCAGATGTGGCCCAAGGCGGTGAACCCGCGCCACCGGATTGAGCACTGCTCGCTGATCAATCCCGATCTCATCCGCCGCATCAAGGCCACGGGGACGATCCCCACGCCGTTCTACACCTACATCTATTATCACGGCGACAAGTGGGCCGAGTATGGCGATGACAAGATGCGCTGGATGTTCGCCCACCGGACGTTCCTGGACGCGGGCATCCCGGTCGCGCCGGCGTCGGACTACATGCCGGGCCCCTACGAGCCGCTCATGGCGCTCCAGAGCCTGGTCACTCGGCGCGATTTCCGCGGGCGGGAGTGGGGGCCCAACCAGCGGATCACGGTGGACGAGGCGATCCGGGTCTGCACCCTGAACGGCGCCTACGCGTCCTTCGAGGAAGACCTGAAGGGATCCATCACCGCCGGGAAGCTGGCGGACTTCGTCATGCTGGCCCAGGACCCGCACGACGTGGATCCCAACACCCTGAAAGACATCCGGATCGTGCGGACCGTGGTGGGTGGGAAGACGATGTACGAGGGGTAGCTCAGGTGGCGGGGCATTCGTCCGGCAGGGGCTCCGCGGAACGTGGCTCCCCGTCGGGCGAAGCAAAACGCTGCTGAAAGGTAAACGCGTAGGTGCTCGGCCCCCGTTGCCGCAAATGCTCCAGCCGCTGGACGGCCTCCTCCACCGTGGGGCGATGGCCCGCGGGTACCCACCAAAGGACCAGGAATGCCTGGTCCATCTGCTCGAACCACTGGCGCCGCTGCCGCATGACCTCGACGTGCAGCGTGCGATACACAAACGCGTGCAGAGCCTCCACCGAGGTCCACACCGAGAAATTGACCAGTATGCGATCGTCCCCGTAGGGCCGGAGGGCCGTGGCGTTGCCGTCCTCGGTCTGGAAGCGCCACACAAAGCCCGGCGCCGCCTCGGCCAGGGCGTTGATGTCGTCGAGCCGGGCCATGAAGCCCGCGAGCTGTGGAGACTCCAGGGGCGCGACAATCCGGCCGATGTTCAGTTGAGCTAGATGGTATGCGGGCATGGGCGAAAGGTACCGGGTTGGATGCCAGCCTACTTTGGCTCACCGGCCGGGGCCGGCACAACCGTGGTGAGCGGTACGCGCAGCTGATACCGGCGAAATAACGTCCACATTTCACTCGAGGCATCAAGACTCCGGCTGGTGGGCCCGACAAACCACTCCGGCAGCCGCCCGCCACCGGGCCAGGTATGGCCTCCTCCGTGCACCGTATAGAGCACGACCGCCGCGTCGTCAGCACAGTGCGCGTACCAGCGACGGGTCACATCCGCCGCCACCACGGAATCGATAGGGTCAGGCGCGCAGCGGTTTCGCCGAGCCCAGCCCGCCACCCAGGTCGGAATGTCCGGAAACGGTCTGCGGGCCACCCACGATGCGCCGCCGTGGTACGGAGTCGCGCGATCCGCCGTCCCGTGAAAGGCGATCATCGGCACGGCCCGCTGATCGGTGCACCAGCTCCACGGCAGGAAGAGCGCGGGCGCTACGACGCCGATTGCGGCGATACGATCCGACAGGGTGCAGGAGAGCGCGAACGCCATGCCGCCGCCGTTGGACAGCCCGTTCGCGTAGATCCTGGTCGGGTCGATGTGGTAGCGCGCCGCCAGAGTGTCAATCAACTCCGCGATGAACCGGACATCCCTCAGGACATCAGGTCCGTGGTCCGCTTCCCAGATCCTGGGCCCCCGCTTCACGCCTGACGGGTAAACCACGATGAACCCGTGCTGGTCGGCCACCGAATTCCACTGGCTGATTTCTTTTTGAGCGGCTCCCCAGAGCCCCGCGCCGTGCAGGCTGATGACCAGCGGCGTCGGCTTCGCGCGGTCGTAGCTCCGAGGCACGTACAGCAGATACTCCCGCTTCAGGCCTGACGACACGATAGAGCCGTTGCTCCGATTGACGGCGTAGAACGACACCGCCTCTCCCAGGGCCAGCACCCCCGGCAGGCCGATGAGCCCCAGTACCGTGCCGAGGACCCTCTTCCGGCTCGCGCTCACCGATGGCGATTCCATGCGAGGGACAGCGGCGCCGCGGACAGGCGCGCCAGCGGGACGGCCAGGATCGCGAGCAGCAACAGGAAGTAGCGGGGAAAGAGCGGCCCGGAGATCAGCCAGGCGAGCAGACCGTAGAGCGCGAGCACGGCCACCAGCCAGCAGGCGGCACCGGTTACCAGCGTGCGGTCGGTGAGTACGCGGCCATGAAAGAGACGCGTCGCAACCCAGGCGGCGGCGGACAGCTTCACGCCGACCAGGACGGCAAGGATCCACGGCAAGGAGTTCCACAGCGCCACCCGCACGTTGCCGTTGTTCTCGATCCACTGCGCGATGGGCTCGATGAAGATGAGGAGCGTCACGCCGAGAAACACACTCGCCTTGATCAACCATTCTCTCCCGCTCAGGCCGATGTACAGGCTTTGCACCAGTTGCTTCCACGTCGTCGCCACCAGACCTGCGAGTACGACCAGTCCGAGCACGATCGCCCGGGGCGTCCCAACCACTTCGCTCACTCTACGCGCTCGCTCGATCACCACCGGCCAGGTATCCGACAGGCTGAGCGCGATCGGGATCGCGACCAGGACCAGCAGCCACGCGGCCAGGGTGCTCCACAGCGTCATGCTCAGCTTGGCGGCGATGAGCGCGGCGCCGGTCACGGGCCGGGTGGCAATGAACGGCGACATGCCGTAGGAGTCGCTCGCGCCGGGATTGGACCGGCGCAGCCGTGGGGCGGCGAACGCCGCCAGCAACGGTGGGGTGAGCAGCACCCCGAACAGGGTGTAGACCACGAAGGCGGGCGTGGCGTTACGGGCCAGGAACAGCAAGGCCAGCTCGAACGGAAGCACGATACCCACGGACGCCGGTAGGGACCGTCCATGCAACCGCCATTCGAACCAGGCCTGGGCCCGAGCCGCGGAAGCAAACGGGGCAGGCCGGCGGGCGAGGACCTGCGCCGTCTGCCCCGCCCCGGCGAATGCGCCCCGCCAATCGGGCACTTCGCCGCGGCGAGCCCGCCGGACGGCGACGCGGGCGGTGAGGTAGGCGGCCGGAACGTGCGGAGCCAGGAGGGCGAGCATCACGCGCTCGGAGACCTGGAAGTGGAGCGCCACCAGCATGGCCGTGTCCACGGCAACGAGACAGAGCACGGCGACGATGACGCGCATCCCGGGGAGACCGTACGGCATCCACATCAGGGCCTGGGTCCAGCCGAGGAGCACCGCGCCCAGGAGCACCGGCCAGATCCACGGGACGGCGACGTTGGGCGGCCACACCACGAGCGGGCGCGTCAGGAGCCACAGGCTCCCGATGGCCGCCGCACCATAGAGCATGGGCCACGCGGCGAGGGCGTTCGAGGTCACCGGTAGCGTGAACAGGCGGGTGGGATAGATCGACGGGCGCGCCGCCAGGTCGCCGGAGAAGCCGAAGCTGAACACCGCCAGGAAATACGCCACCGCCACCCCGAGCGGCACGATCACCACGATCGCGAACCGCTCGGCGGCATCCAGGTTGACGGGCTGCCCGGGCTCGAAGATCAGGAGCCGGTACGCCGCCAGCGCCACCAGGTAGCCGGCGACGGCGATTAGTCCCCAGCGGTGCCGATGGCGAAACTCCCACAGGATGGCGACGGCGGGCGAACCCACGCGCTACGCTTCTTTAGCCGATGCGGCGGGCATCCCCACCTGGGAGACGAAGATCTCGTCGAGCGAGGCGCCGCCGTGCGAGGCCTTCAACGCTTCCAGCGGCGCGCTGAGCACAATCCTGCCGAGGCTGATCATGGTGACGTGGTCGGCGACCCGCTCCACTTCCTCCAGCAGGTGTGACGAGAACAGCACCGTGCGGCCTTCGTGCGCGATGGTGCGAAGCACGGCATCCAGAATGTCGCGGCGCACGACCGGGTCGAGACCAGAGGATGGCTCATCCAGGACCAATAGCTCGGGCCGGTAGGCCAGCGCGATGAGCAGGCCCAGGCGCGCCCGTTGCCCTCTGGAGAGGTTGCTGATCTTCGCCGTGAGGTCCAGGGCGAACGCCCGCCGCAGCTCCTCCGCGTACCGGTCGTCCCAGGTGGAATAGAACGCGCGGGAGTAGCGCATCAACTCATCGACCCGCATCCAGCCGGGGAGGTCGTTTTCCTCAGAGAGGTAGCCGATCCGCGACAGGACGCCGACGGGATCGGCGACGGGATCGAGGCCGAAGACGCGCACCGAGCCGCTTTGTGCCCGGAGCAGCCCCAGAATGTGCTTGATCAGCGTGGTCTTACCCGCGCCGTTGGCGCCGACCAGGCCGTAGACCGCGCCGCGAGCGAGGGTCAGGCTCACCGAGGCCAGGGCCGTCGTGGCTCCGAACCGGCGCGTCAATTCCGACACGGCGATGACGGATTCACTCACCGTCGAACCCACCTTTGCGCGCCCTGGGGTCGGACCCCCGGAGCGGGCGGTAGAGGAGCAGCAGCGCCAGGAGCGCCACCGATGCGAATCGCCTGCGACCGGGCGAGGTGAAAGTCACGGCATGCCTCCTGAGCTTCCCGCTGCACTCGCGAGCGACTGGCCGCGGGCAGCGAGGCTCTAACGTGCATTGGTCGCGGTCGGCCCGCAAATCAACGGCGTCCAGAGACAAACGAACCGCCCCGACGGGCGCCGGCGCCGGGTGAAACGGCACCTGCTTCCCTCCTCTCGCGCGAGGATGAAAGCAGGTGGCTGAGATGAACCGTTGCGCCACGAGCGCGATCGTGGCGGGATCAGATCCGCGCGTCAGAGGACCGCGCGGACGATGTTGCTGGCCGGACCCTCCCCGGCCTTGTTGACGGCGAGCACGTGATACTCGAACTCCACGCCCGGGTCCTGGCCGTTGAGCATGATATCGCTCTCAACCGCCATGCCGACATCCATCCAGTCGGTGGCGCCGGGCTTCCGGCGCTGGACCTTGTAGGCGGCGGGCAGGCCGCCGTCCACCGGCTGCTTCCAATCGAGGAACACCCACCCCTTGCCCTCGCGGATGACCTCGAGGGTGCGCACCTGACCGGGCACGCCGGTGGGGGTGCGGTTGCGCGGCGCGCCCCAGCCCAACAGTTCGAGCTTGGCCCCGTCCAACCGAGAGGTGCTCTCGGCGTACCGCAGGTCGGCCTTCATCAGGTCCACCAGGGTCGCGATGGCTTCCTCCTTGGCGGCGGTGGTTTGTTTCGCCTCCGATGAGGCGAGGACCGCCGCGTCGTGCGCTACGGCCACGGCGCCGAGCGCCGTGTTGATCTGGTCCGGACCGTGCGGAGGCGCCGGGAAGGTCTCCGGGTGCGCCGCCAGCCCGCTCGCAATTTCGCGTGCGAGGGCGACGATGTCGGCCTCGCGCAGCGGAAAGCTTGCCATGTTCACTCCTAGCTCGGGTTCACTTATGTGGGTTCCCGCCCCAAGTGGCGGGGACCGTGTTTGCAACGGGAACTCGGGCAGGGCCGGAGGCGGGCGGCTCCGGAGCTGAGTGTTGGACCATGATCGGTGAGAGGCGAGGACGGCGGCCCGCGCCGCCTCAGACCTCACCTGAGTTGCGACGGATGAAGCCTCATCCGTCGCGGATCGGCTCCACGACGCTCGCCCTGTCGTCTCAGGTGCGACACCTGAGACCTGATCCGTTCGAGATGAGCCGTTACGGGTCGGCCCTGACGCCCTACCTGAGCCGGGTGAGCGTTGAATCGCGGCGGATAAGGCCCCAGTCAGGACGGATAGGGCCTGATCTGCCAGGGATGAGGCCTGATGTGCGGCGGACAAGCCGTGCCTCAAGGCACCTAACCCCAGCCGCCACGGCCGGTTACACGGTGCGGGCTGTCCGAGGCTACTCACAGTCTTCCGCTCGAGCAGGATCAGGCACGGCCATGATCGAATCACCTCGATGAGTGTTTTGCGGCCGCGACGTGCACGGCTCTACCTATATGACGGAAAAAACCCGTAAGGAATTTCAGGAATGGGCTTAAGCGCCTGCGGAGCAACGCGTTACAAAAAGGCCTTCATACACTTACGAGAGGGATCCGGAGGGCTCCGGAGGCGGGATTGTCTTATCAGGCCGGGGGGGACTGAACCTGAAGGTGAGGAGCGGAGGGGTAACTGCATGAAGAACGACGGGAGAAATGGCACACTCAGCCGAGGCGAGGCGACGCTAAGGGCTGCCCCACCCCCTGGCGTCGGCGGTAGTGGTTTCTCGTACTCCGATCGGCCTGTTCCCCAGCCGGGGGCGAGCATCTGCTCGTCCGGTTGGGCGTCGCGGACCGGGCTCCGGGTGGCCGCAGGAACCCGGGATTCACGGGCGTCGCGTTGCCGCATCGGGGGCAGCGCAGCGGGTTGGCGGATGGGTCGTTGGGCGGGGGGGAGGCCGGGTGAGCCGCGTGTCAAGGCGGTTTGGAACTGCACAAAACGGCGGGAGATTGGCCCAGTCCGCCCGGGGGAGACAACGCTGGAGGGTCGGCACCTCCTCGCCGGCGGGGTTTCGGTACGGTTCGCGAAGTTTGGGTCATGCCCCGCGAGGGTGGGGGCGGCGGTTTACCAGCGATGGCGAAAACGAAACTGCTGCATTCGTTGCGGGCGAATATGCGCCTGCGGCATTTCTCCCCGCGAACCGAAGAGGCCTACCGGGGGTGGGTGCGGCGATTCGTGCGGTTTCACGCGCTCCGGCATCCGGCCGAGATGGGGGAGGTGGAGGTCCGGGCGTTCCTGACGCACCTG
>DASWGV010000226.1:0-3310 GCA_036393515.1 Gemmatimonadales bacterium
CCGCCGGCATGAACCCATCATGAAGAGGCGCGTACGAAACGGTTCAGCATGGATTCACCCGCCTCCACCTATGGTTCCTCCAAGTCTTGCTGGGAGGTAATCATGGCAGGAACCTGGAAACCGGTCGTCGCCGGGGTTGATGCGTCGCGGGAGGCCGCTCATGCCGCAGCGGTTGCCTGGACCATCGCCGAGACGGCGGGCGTGGAGTGCCGCCTGGTCCATGCCGTCCGGGATCAAGCCGCGGACGTCGCCCCGCTCCAGCTGCCGATGGACCTGGCGCCGATGGGGACCGTGTTGCGGGATGCGGCCTGGAAAGAGATCCATCCCATGCTGCACCGTGCGGTTCCCGACAGCGTGCTCCTGGGTCTGGACGTCCGGTTGGGGACCGCCGCGACGGTTCTTGTCGAAGCCGCGCGGGATGCGGAGTTGCTGGTGATCGGTGGAAAGCACCACTCCACGCTGGACCGCTGGTTCGGCGGCCGGACGGCGCACCATCTGCTGCGCACACTTGTCGTTCCGTTGCTGGTGACGGCGCCGGGCAGCCCGCGGCCGCAGCGTATCATCGCGGCGGTGGAACTCGGACCGATGGCGCGACGCACCCTGGCGGTGGCCCAGCGGTACGCGGACCTTTTCGACGCTCAGCTGCTGGTGGTCCACGCCGTCGAGCCGCTGCCGGCCACCCTGAAAGCGTCGCTGCTGGTGGAGGCCGTCATGGGTGACGACCTGGTCTATGAGCGCTCGGCTGAGGCGTTCGAGCAAGGAGTGTGGCCGTGGGTGCAATACGGGCGCGCAGACCGCGTGCTGCGGCGTGGAACGGCCGTGGAGGTGATTCGGGACCAGGCGCGCGCCTGGCAGGCGGACCTGGTGGTGTTGGGCTCGCATGGCAGAGGTGTGTTCGATCGGTTGCTGTTGGGCTCCACGACGCACCGAATGGTGGACGATCTGCCGGCGTCGGTGATCGTGGTGCCTGCCGTGATCCCGGCGGCCGCGACCGAGAGGCCGGCGCTGGCGGTCCCAGCCGTCGCTGTGCCGTAGGCGCTCGGGGCCGTCCGTGGGGCGGCTGAACGCGGCATGCACCCCACGCTGACGGTCCTGTTGTATTCGTCCGTGGCCGCGGCCACCGCGAGCCTCGGGGCACTGCCACTGCTCGCTCGGGCACGACCGACGGCCGCCTGGCTCGGCTGGTCCAACGCGCTCGCGGCTGGCTTGATGCTGGGCGCCGCGTACCTCCTGCTTGCCTCGGGCGGCGATCTGGCGCCGCTGGCCGTGGGGGCCGGTGCGGCGCTCGGCATTGGGTTCGCCTACGCCAGCCACGCTGTCGCCGGCACCCAGGATCTTGCGCTGAACTCGCTGCACGACCCCAGTCCGGACTACGCGGCGAAAGTACTCCTGGTGCACACGCTGCACGCCGCGCCGGAGGGGGTCACCATCGGCGTGGCCATGATGCTCTCGGCGCCCCTCGGTACGCTCACGGCCCTGGCGATCGCGGCCCACAACATCCCGGAAGCCACCACGCTCTCGGCTATTCTGACCAGCCGGGGGGCGAGCGTGCCGAGGGCGGCCGGCCTCGCCGTGACGACCAGAGTCGGCCAGGTGCTGTTCGCCGTGTTCGCCTACGCCGTGCTGTCCGCGGCGCCGGCCACGCTCCCGTGGGCGCTGGGGTTCGCCGTGGGGGCGCTGGTCTATCTCGTAATCGCGGAGCTCCTGCCTGAGTGTTACCACCAGACGGGAAACACCAGCGTCGCCGTCGTCACGATCATCGCGATGGGCATGGTGGTGCTCCTGGCCGGTTGGCTGACATGAGTGCCGTGCTGCTGGTGTTCGGGTTCGCCCTGCTCACCGCGTTGGCGACCGGACTCGGCGCGCTGCCCCTTGCGTTCGTCCGAGGGATTTCGCAGCGCGCGGTGGCGCTGGCCAACGCGGTTGCGGCGGGGCTGATGCTGGGAGCCAGCTTTGGCCTGGTGACGGAGGGCACCCACTACGGCGGCGCTCCGACGTTGATCGGCGCTACGGCCGGCGTGGCCTTCATCCTGATGACGCAACGGTGGCTGCGCGGGCGGGAGCTCTCTTTCGGGGCCGTGTCGGGGCCGGGAGCGCGTCAGGCCGTGCTGATGGTGATCGTCATGACCGTGCATTCGTTCGCCGAGGGCGTGGCGGTGGGCGTGTCGTTCGGCGGCGGGATGACGCTGGCGGCCACCATCACGATCGCCATCGCGGTGCACAACGTGCCGGAGGGACTGGCCATCAGCGCCGTGCTGCGCCCGCAAGGGTCCAGCGTGCTGCGATGCGCCGGCTGGAGCGTCTTCTCCTCGCTCCCGCAGCCGATCATGGCGGTTCCGGCCTTCTTGCTGGTGGAAACGTTCCGGGTGGCGTTGCCCTACGGCGTGGGGTTTGCGGCCGGCGCCATGATCTTCATGGTGCTGGTGGAACTGCTGCCGGAGGCACTGGACGCGGCACGGCGGCCCGCGGTTGCGCTGGTGGTGAGCGGTACGATGGTTGCCATGGTCCTGTTCCAGCGCCACCTCTGACCGGCCGCACCCGGTGGGAACCGGGACTAGCCGGCGAGGCCACGGTTCAGCGGTTGTCGCTCCACATGCGATACACCACCTCCCAGCGGCCGGCCTCGGTGCGGTGCAGGAGATCAACGTACTTGGTCTCGAAAGGGGTCGGTTCTCCACCCGCTTTCGGAATCCTCTGGCCTCGCAGGGTGCTGCGATGCAGCGCCCAACCCGGGGGCAGGAATCGCATCTCGTCCACCGTGATACTCTCGGGGCGCGTGGTGTACGGTGTGCCGGACTGCGCCTGTCGCATCCACTCCGCGATGGCCGCCCGGCCGACCCCTGCGCCGCCGCGAAGAGGGGAAGCAGCACGGCGACGGCGCGCCGCATTACCGCGATCTGGAGAAGCAACGGGAAGCCTCGGCCATCTTGGAGATGGTCAGGGCAAGATGTTGAACAATCGGAGATCTCCTGTGAGGCCCGGCGCCGAGGCCATGAGCTTGTAGCAGCCGACAACGCTGATCGTTAGATCAGCAAAGGTCGCGACCCCGCCCACCGCGGCCTGGGGGTTGGTTCCGCCGAGTGCCGGTCCGGGCAGGTCGTCGCACGTCACAAGGGTGAGCGTCACGCTGTCGGTCGCGTCTGGGACGTGATTGTTGAACTCATCCCGGACCGTCACTTCGACCGCGGGCGAGATCACGGCATCTGGGGGCGTGGTGCTCGGCTCCACCGTGAAGGCCAGCTTGGCCGGCCCACGAGCGGCAATGTCGAACGCGCTGCTGGTGGCGCTCGCGATGCCGGGCGCCGTGGCG
>DASWGV010000227.1:0-3723 GCA_036393515.1 Gemmatimonadales bacterium
GTGGTGCACCGGGATATCAAACCGGACAACGTGCTTCTGTCCGAGGGGCATGCGCTGGTGACCGACTTCGGGGTGGCCAAGGCGGTGGCGGAGTCGACCGGGAAGCATGCGCTGACCTCGATGGGTGTGGCGCTGGGGACGCCCACCTACATGGCGCCGGAGCAGGCCACGGCGGATCCGCACACGGATCATCGGGCGGACATCTACGCCGTGGGCGCGATGGCCTACGAGATGTTGTCGGGCCGGCCGCCGTTTGCGGCCACGACCGCGCAGGCCATGCTCGCGGCCCACGTGACCGAGGCGCCGGAACCGGTGACGAAGCACCGGACGACGGTACCGCCGGCGTTGAACGAGCTGATCCTCAAGTGCCTGGAGAAGAAACCGGCGGACCGGTGGCAACGGGCGGATGAGCTGATTCCGCACGTGACGGCAATGCTCACGCCGACGGGCGGCATGACGCCGACCGGCACGCAGCCGGTGATTTCGTCGGGTACGGCCGCGGCCATCGAGCGGGCGCACCCGCTGCGGGTCGCGGGATTGTTCGGCTTGGCCGCGGTCGGGGTTCTTGCCATCGTGTACGCTGCCGTCCAGCTCATCGGGCTTCCGGACTGGGTGTTCTACGGGGCGATTGGGCTGCTCGCCATCGGGCTGCCGATCATGCTGCTCACCAGCTACCACGAGCGGCGGCGAGCCCTGGCGCGCTCCAGCGGACACATGACGGCCACGCCGGCCGGTGGGCTGGTGCCGCATTTCACCTGGCGCAAGGCGCTGCTGGGTGGGGGAATCGCGTTCGCCGGGCTTGGCGTCGTGACGACGGGCTACACGGCCATGCGGGCGCTGGGCATTGGACCCGCGGGCAGCCTGATTGCTTCGGGTGCGCTGCGCGAGCAAGAGCGGTTGATCGTGGCGGAGTTCGAGAATGGCACGCCGGACTCCGCGCTGGGCCAGACGGTGACCAATCTCGTGCGCGTCGCGCTGGGCCAATCTGCCGTCGTCAGCGTGATGGAGCCCGCCCAAGTGTCTGACGTGCTGGAGCGGATGAGGCGGGACCGGAACCTACCGGTCACGCCCGCGGTTGCCGGCGAGGTGGCGGCGCGGGAAGGCGTGAAGGCCTTCGTGGCCGGAGAAGTCCGGCCGCTCGGTGCCGGCTACGTGATCTCGGCCCGCATGGTCGCCGCCGGGACGGGTGATGCCCTGGTGCTGCTGCGGGAGGAGGCGCCGAGCGCGGAGGGATTGATCGCCGCCATTGACCGGCTGTCGGACAAGCTGCGGGAGCGGATTGGCGAGTCGCTGCGCACCGTCCGGGCAGACCCACCCCTCGAACGGCTCACCACCGTGTCGCTCGAGGCGCTGCGGTTATACGCCCAGGCGGACCGGGTGGAAAACGAGGGCGACGTCGATCGGGCGATCGCGCTGCTCGAGGAGGCGGTGAAGCACGACACGCTGTTCGCCATGGCGTACCGGCGCATGGGCACGCTGATGACCAACACCGGGTTCGTCGGGCTCCTCGGGGAACGAGGGCGCGCGGCCCTCACGCGGGCCTATGAGCTGCGGGACCGGTTGTCTGATGTGGAGCGCTACTTCGTGGAGGCCATGTACGCGGGGCGAGTAGAGAATGACAATGAGCAAGCCGTGACTGCCTACCTCGCGATCCTGGAGAAGCACCCCAATGACGGGACCGCGTTGAACAACCTCGGAATCCAGTACGCCTTCCTGGGCCGGGTGGCAGAGCGGGACGCGGTCTTACGGCGAGCAGTTGAGGCAGGGGTAGCAATATCCCTCACGTACCGCAATCTCGTTTTCTTTCTGCGTGGCCGGGGCCAGCTGGCTGTGGCCGACACCATCCTCCAGCTGTTTGCCGAGCGGTTCCCGACCAACCCCGGTGTGGTTCGGCACCGATCTGCTCTGGCGGCCGCGCGGATGGACTTCGACGGTGCCGCAGAGGCGGCGCGGGGCCTGTTGAGTGGGCGACCTGCCGAGCAGGTGTTCGCGCACAACCAGCTCGCGGCGATCGCCCAGGTACGAGGGGAACTGGCTGAGGCGAACCGTCGTGGCGATCAGGCGCAGCGGATCGATGCCCAGCGGGTGGGCATGGCGCCGGAGGAGCGCGACATGCTGATTGAGCTAGGCCGGGCGGAGCGCGCAGGGTGGTTCGGCATCGGCGCCAGGGGGGCGGCGGCCGACCGCCTGGAAGCGCTGTGGCAGAGCAACCGGCGGCTCACGGCCGCCCGAGGACCGCTGGAACGGCGGTATCCGCAGTTCATCACGGATCTCACTCTAGCGCAGCGACCCGCGGCGGCGCGGCGACTGCTGGAGGAGTACCGCACCTCGCTGGATCAGCGGCAGCTGGAGGATTGGTTCCGGAGAAACGAGCTGCGCGTGCTGGAGGGACAGGTCCGCGTGGCCGAAGGACGGCCCTCGGATGCGGTTGAGCAGTACCGTCTGGCGCGGGAGGAGATCAAAGACGGTTGCTCGATCTGCTTCCTTGCCGACATAGCGTACGCCTTCGATCAGGCCGGGCTCGCTGACTCGGCCATGGCGTACTTCCGGGAGTACCTGGAGACGCCGGGAGACCGGTTGGGAGATGACCAGGTGTGGCTTGCCTCGTCTTTGCGACGGCTGGGCGAGCTTTACGAGGCAAAAGGTGACCGGGACGAAACGTTGGAGTACTACGGGCGGTTCGTCGAGTTGTGGAAGAATGCGGACCCGGAGCTTCAGCCGATGGTGAACGAGGTGAGGGGGCGCATGGCGAGATTGGTGGGGGAACGATGAGCCGGCGGCGACGGCCGATGGTGTGGAGTACCGTGGCCCGCGCAAACGATGAAGAGCCGAACAACGGATCGTTCGGCCCTTCGGGCGCAGCGAAACTGGCTGCGCGGACGCCTCGCAAGCAAGGGATAATTTACCCGACCTCCGGGCGCAATGCAACTCACGACCGGATGGCGTGGTGCGGCGGGTGCCGGCGCCGAGATTCGAACTCGGACGGGCTTTCGCCCAGACGCTTGCGAGGCGTCCGCGTCTACCAGTTCCGCCACGCCGGCACCCGGACAGTTGACGGTTCCGATAGCTCTGACGCGGCCCTCCACAAGGTTCCTGCGCCGCGGCCCCAACGTCACACGGAGCGGGGGATTGTGGGTAACCGTTTGAACGCAATTCGGTACGGATTATTGCGATCGGCCGGTTGGGTGGGGCATGGCTGAGCTTCGCGACCGGCTCCAGTCAGCGCTGGGTTCGGGCTACCGCGTCGAGAGAGAACTCGGCGGGGGCGGGATGAGCCGCGTGTTTCTGGCGGAGGAGGTGGAGCTCGCCCGCAAGGTCGTCGTCAAGGTGCTCCCACCGGAGATGGCCGCTGGAGTCAACGCGGATCGGTTCCGCCGGGAGATTCAACTCGCCGCGCGGCTCCAGCATCCGCACGTGGTCCCGCTGCTCACCGCGGGAGCCCAGGGCGATCTGCTCTACTACGTGATGCCGTTCATCAAGGGCGAGTCGCTCCGCGCCAAGCTGGCCAGAGAAGGCGAGCTGCCCGTGGGCGAAGCCGCCCGCATCCTGCGGGATGTGTCCGACGCGCTGGCCTACGCTCACAGCGAGGGCGTCGTTCATCGGGACATCAAGCCGGACAACGTGATGATCTCCGGCAACCACGCGCTGGTGACCGATTTCGGCGTGGCCAAGGCGGTGAGCGAGAGCACGGGCGGCTCGCACCTGACCTCACTCGGCGTGGCG
>DASWGV010000228.1:0-6020 GCA_036393515.1 Gemmatimonadales bacterium
CGCCGCCGTCGAGAAACTCATCGCGGTTGCCGTGTCTGATCCCGATCCGGACGCGCGACGCTTTGCCGTACGCCGGCTCAGCGAGTCCCGCCATCCCCGGGCACGCGCCTTCCTGGAGGAGCACGCTACGCGACCGCGGTAGACTGGCGCCAAGAAGGCGTTGGGCTCCACGTGTTGTGACTTCGTTTGGCTTCCAGCCAGACATCCGACAGTCCGGACAGCGGCAAGGGCACCGCCGGCGATCGCCACCCTAGGCCTCCCGTGGCGCCGTCGCCCGCGATGCGTCAGGTTAGGTGACCACGTCTCCAGGGTATTAACCTGTGCCGGCCTCCGAGAGCTGCCGTGCGCCGCAACCCATTCCGTGGCGTGAGTGTCTCACTAAACAACCTCGTCAAACATCCTTCCGGCGCTCCGAAGTTGACCCATGAGTGATTTCACCGCTCGACTGGCTCAGGCGCTCGCCGGCCGCTACCGGCTCGGTGACGTGGTTGGCCGCGGGGGCATGGCGGTGGTCTATCGCGCCGAGGATCTCCGGCACGACCGCCAGGTGGCCATCAAGGTCTTCACCGAGGTCATGGGGCACGGGGGTGGCGATCGGTTCCTGCGCGAGATCCAGCTGCTGGCCCGGCTCCACCACCCCCACATCCTCCAACTGCTCGATTCCGGCTCGGCCGAGGGGCTGCTCTACTACGTCATGCCGCTGGTGGAGGGCGAGTCGTTGCGGGAGCGCATTTCGCGCGAGCCGCGCCTGTCACCGGAGGAAGTCGTCGGTCTCACCATCGAAGTGTGCGATGCCCTGCGCTACGCACACACCCACGGCGTGGTGCACCGCGATATCAAGCCGGAGAACATCCTGCTGGTGGACCGGCACGCGGTGGTGGGCGACTTCGGGGTGGCACGCGCCATCCAGCAGGGGCCGCCGTCTTCCATCCAGACGACCGCGGGTCTCGCTGTGGGAACGCCCGCGTACATGTCGCCGGAGCAGGCCGCCGCCGACCCGCAGGTGGATCACCGGGCCGACATCTATGCCCTGGGCGTCGTGGCCTATGAGATGCTCGCCGGCCGGCCGCCCCACACCGGTGAGTCGGCGCACGAGGTCCTCGCCGCGCACGTGACGTCCGAGCCGAAGAACCTGGCCTTGCTACGGCCCGATCTTCCCCCCGATCTCTGCGCCGTGGTGATGCGGTGCCTGGTCAAGCGGCCGGCCGACCGCTGGCCCGACGCCGGCGCCTTGAGCGACGCGTTGCAGCCGTTCCGGTTGCCGAGCGGTTCGGCCACGCCGGTGCCGCTGCCGCCCTTCGCCCGCCGCAACCGGCGGGTTGCCATCGCGGGCTCGGCGGTGGGCTTCCTGCTCCTCACGGCGCTGGTGGTGCGCTTGACCTCGCCGCCCAACGCGCGCCTGGAAGTCGGCGAGCCGCGCCGTCTGGGCGTCGCGACCGACCTGGAGCTCGACCCCACCATCTCACCGGACGGCCGGCTCATCGCCTACGCCGCCGGGCAACTCGGCTCCATGCGGATCCGAGTTCGGCAGATCGCCGGCGGGGAGGCCATCGTCATTGCCGGCGGCGTCGCGGGGAACCAACGCTGGCCCCGGTGGTCGCCCGACGGGTCCCGCGTCGCATTCCAGGCGCTCGGCGCGGTGTACGAGGTGCCCGCGCTGGGTGGCCAGCCCCGCACTCTCATAGAAGGAACGCCGGAACGTCCGGCCGCCGGGTTCAGCTGGTCTCCGGACGGCGCCGGGTCGGTGTACACGCTGGACGGCACGGTCTACCTCCGGCCCGCTCCCGGCGCAGAGGCGCATGCCCTGGTCAACGACTTCGTGGCCCACTCACCGGCGGTGTCGCCGGACGGCCGGTGGGTGGCCTACGTCAGCGGCAATCAGGAATTCACCTTCAGCGAGAGCCTGCTGGGCAACATCGCCCCTTCGGTATTGCGCCTGGTGCCCGCCAACGGCGGAACCGCCGTGGCGCTCACCGACGGGCGGTCGCTGGCGGTGAGCCCGGTGTGGCTGGATGAGCGGACATTGGTGTTCGTGGGCGGCGGCGGTGCGACCCGTGATCTCTTCGCGCTGAGGATCACGCGCCGCGGCCGTGCCGCGGGCCCGCCGGAGCGGCTCACCACCGGCCTCCGAGCGCACGGCGTGGGCCGGTTCCCCGGCGGGGGCGAGCTGGTGTATGTCTTGCTCGACCAGGTGTCGAACCTGTGGGCGGTTCCCCTTCCGGAGCGGGGACAATCGGTCGCCCGGGTTCGTGGCGGCCAGCCGGTGACGGTGGGCGACCAGGTGGTGGAAGACATGGACGTGTTCACCGTGGGCGGCATGCTGCTGTTCGATTCCAACCGCGGCGGCAACCAGGATATCTGGCTCCAGACCGGACCGGCCGGCACGCCCGTGCAGCTCACGTCCGATCCGGCGGACGAGTTCGGACCGGTATGGTCGCCCAACGGCCGAGAGGTGGCGTACTACTCGGTGCGGGAGGGCGTCCGACACCTGTTTGTCATGGGCATCTCCGGGCTGAACGTGGTCCAGGTCACCCATGATTCGCTCCAGGATCAGCAGCCCCAGTGGTCGCCCGACGGGAACAGCCTGGTCTTTTACCGCAGGGACGGCGCCGGACAGGACCGTCTGTTCATTACCAGCCGGGGCGCGGACTCCGCCTGGGCCGAGCCGCGGCTGCTGACCGAGGAGCCGGCGACCGGGTGTGCCTGGTCCTCCGACGGACGCTGGATTGCCTTGACCGATCCGGAGGGCAACCTGCGGGTGATTGACGTCGAGGGCGGCCCGTCACGGATCATCGGGGGACCGGCCGACGTGGGTGGGCTTCCCATACGCCGCCCCGATTGGCTCCTGGGTGAACCCGCCATGCTGGCGCGGGTGGAGGCGCCTGGCGGCACCGGCGGTGTCTGGAAGTTCTCGCTCATAGGAGATCCGCCGCAGGAGCTGGTGCGGCTGGACGATCCCGACTACCCGGTCTATCGCACCGATCTCTCGACGGACGGGAAGCAGGTGTATCTGGTGGTGTCCGACATCGGCTCGAGCGTGTGGCGGATCGCGGTCGGGGGACCCGCGAGCTCGCCCTAGGAGGCCTCTGCGCCCGTCGGCTAAGTGGGTGCGCCGACGAACAACTCCTCGAGCTCGATCACCATCTCCAGCGCGTCGGGCACCACCCTCCAGGTCAGCCGATCCGTGACGATCTCCGGCCGCTGGTCCCCCGGGTGCCACACTTCCACCAACCGCGCGTCGGTATCCACCACCCAATAGGTGCGCACTCCGTGCTCCTGGTAGAGCCGCCGCTTGGTGATCCGATCGTACCGCGCCGTGCTGGGCGACAGGACCTCGATGGCCAGCAGCAGCGTGCGAATGCTGCTCCACTCGTCCGTGGTTTCGCGCACCGGCACCACGAAGACATCCGGTTGGGCCAGGTCGTCCTCGGTACCCCAGGTGATGTCGGCCGGTGAGACCAGGGGCTCCGCCAGATCGTGGAACGGTTCCAAATACCTCCCCAGCAGGATCAGCAGCCGGCTGGTTATCTGCTGGTGCAGGTACCGCGGCGCCGGACTCACCAGCAACTCGCCGTGCACCAGCTCATAGCGATTCCCGTCACTGGGGAAGGCCAGGACTTCCTCGACGGTGTAGCGGCGGGCCGTGTTGGGCATGGCCATAGTATGAGTACTCCTCGGCCGAGACGGCAAGCGGGTTTCACGGCCTATCATAGGTCGCGTCCGCCACCGGCCGGGCATCATTTCACCGCAAAACGGAGCCGAATCGTAGCGCCCTTAGTCGTCGGCTCCCGGCGGCTGCCGCCGACGGTCCGCCGGACCGCGGCATGGCTGGGATGGCCGATGACGGGGAGATGGATTTTTGGGCCGCGGTCGTCGGCCTGCAGGGCAACCCCTACGCGCAAGCGGCTCGATGGTCCGGGCAGTTTTGACTCCGAGTCCGACCTCATAGTGCCCGAAGTGACTCCCACACCAACCGCTCAGGCAACCGAGGACAGGGGGAGTGACAAAACTGCAGTCTGAAGCGCCGCACCCACGGTTGTGATTTCTGGCTAGCTCATCGACGCCCCCGCCCCGCAAGATGCCCATGCCAGCGGCATCGCGCGTCGCAGAACGGCGTCGAGGGAATCGGTTGCGCCAGCATGTCGGGGGCGGGGCGGAACCGGTAGGTGCCGAGCACCGGCAATGCTCGGTGCGAAAGCCCGTGAGTCCGCTCGGCTTCACTCAATCGCCAGATCTCCCTAATTGACCCCGGCCTCACCCGCCCCATATTCTCGGCAAGGCGGTCCAGGCCGCCTCCCGTCCGCGGGCAGGACCGAGTCCACCTGGGGTGGCACGCGTTCACGGTTCCAGCGAACCTCCTTGAGCCCGACTCAGCGGACACCCGGGCGCTCCACAGGAGGCTCGTCATGCCCGCTCGCCGTCTCCCCGTACGCCCCAACCTGGACCAGCTCAAGCATCAAGCCAAGGACCTGCTGCGGGAAATCCGCCAGGAGAACCCCGGGGCCCTGGCCGATCTCCAACAGTTCCACCCCCAGCCGCCGGAACCGGCCCGGGCCAAGCTGGCTGATGCCCAGCTCACCCTGGCGCGCAGCTACCAGGCGCCGAGCTGGCCGCGCCTGGTGCTGGCGTGCAAGCTGATTGATGCCATCTGGCGGGACCACGCCGACGCAGTTCGCGAGCTGGTGGTGAAACACCCGGAGCTTTTGCACCAGCAAGCGCTCGTCCGGCTGGACAGCAACTGGGGTCCCCCGCTGAGCTACGCCGCCAACCTGGGCCGCGACCGGATCATCACCATGCTTCACCAGTTGGGCGCGACCGACCTGATGCACGCCCTGGATCGCGCCGTGTTACAGAGCCGGATCGGCACCGCGCGGATGCTCCACCGCATGCTGGGGTCCCCCACGCCGCCCCCCGGCGCCCTGGGGTCACCCGCCTACACCTTGAGCGCCTCGGGCACCGCGCTGCTGTTCGAGCTCGGCGCCCCCATGGTGGACGAGAACGGGGAGCGGTACGCACCGGTGGACGTCGTGCTTCAGTCCGACAGCCGGAAGCCGGACGCCAAGCATCAGATTCTGGAGATGTACGTCCAGCATGGGTTGGACCTGCCGGATACGCCCATGATGGCCTTGCATCGGGGACGGATTGACCTGCTGGAGGCGCATCTGCAACGCGATCCCGACCTGTTGCGCCGGACGTTCTCCTATGAGGCCATCTTCCCACCGGAGTTGAGGTGTGGTGCGGAGGACCTGCCGCGGACCACGCTGGCGGGCGCGACCCTGCTGCACGCGTGCGTGGAGTTCGACGAGCTGGAGATCGCGCGGTGGCTGCTGGAGCGCGGCATGAGCGCCGACGTCCCAGCCGCGAAGGATGCGGACGGCTTTGGCGGCCACACCGCGTTGTTCGGCGCGGTGGTCTGTTATGCCAACTTCTGGATGAACTACACCGGAGGCTGGGCCCCTAACCGGAAGCCCATGGACTCGCCATGGGCGCGCCTACTTTGGGATCATGGCGCCGACCCCAACGCTCGGGCATCGCTGCGCGAGCAGGTCTGGACCGAGGGTCGCCGGTCTATCCGCGAGCATCGCAACCTCACGCCGCTGGCCTGGGGGAAGGTGTTCCACAACCAGATGGTGGTGAGCGAGCCGGCCATGCGACTGATCGCGGAGCGGGGCGGCGGTGCGTGATTGAGGTTCAGCGTTGAGGCATCCGCTCACCGTCTCGTTCCTCCGGCTGAACGAGATGATCAACGGGAAGCGCAGCGTCACGCCCGATACAGCCCTCCGACTTGCCCGGGTGACCGGCATGAGCGCGGACGTCTGGCTGGGACTACAGCAGGATTGCGACCTGTGGCACCGTCGAGACCGTTAATGGTGCCGTGGCGGGCGTGGATTCGGGCGGCAGGGTTGGACGATCCCGACTGACCACCGCCGTGTCTTGACAGCCGGCTGGGGCGGTGCCAACCGTTGGGAGCAACGCGCGCACCGCCGCAATCGGGGACGAGGGCTCCCCAGCGTTGTTCA
>DASWGV010000229.1:0-75304 GCA_036393515.1 Gemmatimonadales bacterium
GCGGCACCGTTGGTCCCCATGGAGTGCTCGCCGAGGCCCCACGGGTCCGGGTTGCCGCGGAGGCCGGACCAGCCCTGCGCGGTGATGCCGAACAACACGGCCCGGTCGAACTCCAGGGCGAGCGCGGCCGCGAGCTGCTGCTCCAGGACCTGTCCGAAATTTGGTGCGTCCTCGGCGAGCTCCACGGACGCACGCTCCAGGATGGCCAAGGTGTGCGCCTTGAGCGTGAGCCGGCCGAACGAGCCTTGGCCCTCCGTGAGTCCGGTGGCTCGCACCTCTTCCCCGTACCAGGTCGCGCTCGGATCGGTGACGACGCGGGCGAGGTCCAGCGTTGTGCTGGGCATGGGGATGGTCTGCGCGCCCAGCCGAATGACGACGCTCTGCGCGCGTGCCAGGTCGATGAGCAGCGCGGCGAGGGGAGCCGGGACCAGCGCGCCGCCGGCCACGAATTCGCCCACCGTCAACGCGCGGTGCTCAGCCTCGGCGCCTTGCCAGTCGCCCGTCACGAGGCCCCGCAAGAACCGCCCAACGGAGAGTGTGCGCGCCTCCGCCGACAGGTTGAGCGCGTCCACCAGGCGCTCGCCGGGCAGCACGGCCCGCACTTCCCGGCCGGTCCGCTGGTCGATCCCGACGAACCGGCGATTGTCTGGAGGCGTGGCGTCGGGACCGCCCGGCAGGTCGAACGAGCCTCGTGCGATCATGCTGCGCCGGTCGACCTTGGCGCGGTCCTCGATCGCGGCCTCCACGCGGTCCATTTCCTCGTCGAGCCGCGCGAACGTGGCCACGTCCTCGGCGGACCGTTTCTCCGCCGGGCCGGCGTCGATCATCCTCCGGCACTCGGTGACGCGCGTCTGCATCTCGCGTTTCAGCTCGCGCATGGTGTAGCGGCCGAGCTCCTGCTCGTCCGGTAGGGTGTCGATTTTCATACCGTCTCCTGTTGGTGTGCCGTATCTGTCAGCCGGGCCAGCCCGCCCAGGTGATCCAGTAACGCCGTGTAGGTCGCGGCGGTGCCACGGAGGGCTGAGCTGATCCGCTCGATGGCGGCAATGTGGCGGGCCATGGTGTCGGCCAGCTCACCGGACATGACGGCCTCGGCGCCGCCGTGGGCCCGCTGCTCCCAGGCGGCGGCAAGCCGCAGGATCTCGGTCGCGTGCCCCACCGCATCCCGCATCGCGCGGCCGCGCACCGTACCGATCGCGGCCACCAGCTCCTCGGCAGCGGCCAGCTCCGGTGCAATGGCCTCGATGGCCTGCTCCCGGGCCTGTCGGACCCGCTCCACCTCAGCGCCGTCGATGCACCAGGTATCGCCGCGGCGCTCGCCGCGGATCACGCCGTCCCGCAGGTAGCGCCGGAGCTGCCGGAGCGGGATGGCCAGGACTGCCGTGGCTTCAACATCGGTCATCATGCCCCCAAACTTGCACCGGCCCGGGGTGTGACCCATTATTCCGCCCCATGGGCGGGCGCTCTCATCAGGCGGTGCTCTTCGCGATTCGCGATCGGCGGGGGCTGGCGGCGTGGATTGGCCGGCGGATCGTCGCGCGCTGCGCGACGGTGCGCGGGGCCGCGGCGGAATGCGGAATCAACGAGCGGGTGTTCTGGGGCTTGTACCGCCCGTCGAAGTCCCGCCCTCGCTCCCGGATGGCGCCGGAGACCTTCAAGTGCTTGGTAGGTGGCGCCGCCCAGCTCAACGGTGGCGGTGGTGCGGCGATGATGCGCGAGCTGCTGGCCGTTGTGACCCCGCCAGCCGGAGGGTTATGGAGACGGATTCGGCCGCGTCCTCAGCGCGCCCTGCCGCCAGCACGTTTCCTGCGTTCGACCGACCAATGCGAGCCGCCAACCGACCCGCGCGCCCTCTGCCGATTTGAGCGGGCTCGGCGCACATCGCGGCGGTGGACAACGACACTGACGGAGTAGAGAGGCGCTTTTCCCTCCGGGAAAGTTTTCGACCTACCCCCCATTTGGGTGACAGCCGGTGCCAACACGCCGGGACATAACGGACACGCCGGGAAGGGAAACCCGTTGCAATGGCGCTAGATGGCTCCCGGCGCATCCTGGCCCATGTCTCTCAAAATCCCGTGCCGGCAACGGCGTGTGGGTTCGACTCCCTCCTCGGGCATGCCACCGGCCCCGCGTCCGCGGACACCTTCGTGCCGCCGGCGCCTGCGCCCTGGTGGTGTCGCAGGTGGCTGGCGCCCTCGAGGCCCAGTCGTGCCCGCAGTCGCGAACCGGCAGGCTGGTGGCGCTGGCTGGGGCCGCGGCGGCCGCCGAGGGAATCACCATCGCGGCCTTTCACGACCAATGGTGGGACACACCGCGGACTGACTTTCGCCTCCGCTGGGGCGGGAGCGCGTCCAAGGGCCAGGACGCCGGGCTGCACGGCCTGCTCGGGTACCACACCTCGGCGGTCGGCGCGGCAGCGTTCCGCTGGGCCTGCCTCTCATCCGTCACCAGCGCGTGGCTGGGCAGCGCCGCCGCGCTCCTGGCACAACTGCCCAAAGAGATCGGCGACGGCTTCCACACCGGCTTCTCTGCCACGGACGTGACCTGGGTCCTGGCCGGCGGCGCCCTCCAGGCAGCGCGGCAAACCTGGCGCCCCGCCCGCGCCGTTCGCGCAAAGTGGAACTACTGGCCATCGGAGGAACACGACGCTGGCCTGCCGGAGAGTCCCGGCCTGTTCACCGATTGGGCCGGCCAGCGCTTCTACCTGGCCGTCCACCCCGAGTCCGGCGGCCTGAGCACGTCACCCTGGCCCAGCTGGCTTGGCGTGGCCGTGGGCCACGGCGTCCCGTACTGGGTTACGCAGCCGCCGGAACACATCTGGTATCTCGTCCTGGATGTCGAATTCGGCGAGCTCCCCGTTCGAACCGCATGGTGGCGCCGCATGGCGGCAGTTCTGGATCAGTTTCACGTGCCTGCCCCAGGGGTGCGCGTGCGCAACGGGCGGATTGCGGTCGGCTTGTTCTAGTGCCGTTCCCGGGAGTTGATGCGGACCGCTGTTGTTCTCTCATTCTTGACCCTGGCCATCAGTACGGCGCCCTTAGAAGCGCAGAATCGCCACGAGGGATTCTGGCTCGGCTTCGGATTGGGCGGCGGATCCAACCTTGACGCCGGGGCCGGGCAGAAGGCTGGTGGCGCGGCCTACCTTCGGCTGGGGGGAGCGCCCACACCCCAACTGTTGATCGGCGGCGAGGTCCTGGGGTGGGGCCGGTCGGAGGGCAACGCGACTGTCGGGCAGGCTAACCTCACCGGCGACATCGCCTTCTACCCGTCCCTCAATGGGGGGCTGTTCTTGAAGGTGGGCCTAGGGTTCGCCTCCACCAGCTTCCAGACCACGCTGGGCAACGTGACCACCACCATTCGCGACGAGGGCTTGGGCACGACGTTCGGGGCCGGGTACGACTTCAAGCTGGGTCGTAACTTCTACCTGACGCCGAACGTGGACCTCCTGGTCCAACGCATCTCCGGCGCCACAGGAAAGCTGCTGCTGATCACGCTCGGCGCGACCTGGCACTGAGTTCGGGGCGGACGGGGCGTCCGTCCTTCTCTTGCCCCAGGTCCGTCCCGCAACTATGCTCCGGCGGCCTTCCCCCGGCGGAGGATCGCTGGGCCTCGTTTTCGCTCCTCCGGCTGCCCCTGCGGCATAGGATCCATCGGTGACGGGCCGACTTATCGAGTGGCGCCAGGGCGCCTACCTCGTTCCTGACGACCCTATCATCCCCTTCATTGAAGGCGACGGCACCGGCCCGGACATCTGGCGCGCGGCCCGGCGGGTGTTCGATGAAGCCGTGCGGCTCACCTCCCGCGGCCGGCGGCGGGTGGTTTGGCAGGAGGTCCTGGCGGGGGAGAAGGCCCATCGGGAGACCGGCGACTGGCTGCCGGAAGCCACCCTGGACAGCATCCGATGCCACCGAGTGGCCATCAAAGGTCCGCTCACCACACCCGTGGGCGGGGGCATTCGCTCCATCAATGTGGCCCTCCGGCAAATCCTGGACCTCCACGCCTGCGTCCGGCCGGTGCGGTACTTCCGGGGCGTCCCGTCCCCCATGCGCCATCCGGAGAAGCTCGACGTGGTCATCTTCCGGGAGAACATCGAGGACCTCTACGCCGGCATCGAGTACGCGGCCGGAAGCCCGGAAGCCGATCGGGTGCGGGAGTTCCTCACGGTGAACTTTGGGGCCAAGATCCGGCCGCAGAGCGCCATCGGTATCAAGCCCATGTCCGCGTTCAACTCCAAGCGGCTGGTCGCGCGAGCCATCCGCCACGCCATGGCCCGAAACCGGCCGTCGGTGACCCTGGTCCACAAGGGGAACATCATGAAGTTCACCGAGGGCGCCTTCCGCGACTGGGGGTACGAGCTCGCCCGTGAGGAGTTCGCGGACCAGACCGTCTCCGAGGCCGATCTCAGCCTTGGGCCATCTGGCGTCGGACATCGCGTGGTTATCAAGGACCGCATCGCCGACGCCATGTTCCAGCAGGTCCTGCTGCGCCCGGACGAGTATTCGGTGATCGCCACCCCTAACCTCACCGGCGATTACCTCTCGGACGCCTGTGCCGCCCAGGTGGGCGGACTGGGTATGGCGCCCGGGGCCAACATAGGAGATGGCTACGCTGTCTTTGAGGCCACCCATGGGACGGCGCCCAAGTACGCCGGACAAGACAAGGTGAATCCGGGCTCCGTGATCCTGTCCGGCGTGATGATGTTCGAGGAGCTGGGATGGCCCGAGGTCGCCGGCGCCATTGTGCAAGGTCTTGAGGCGGCCGTTGGCGAGGGAACGGTGACCTACGATCTCGCGCGACAGATGCCGGGCGCCCGGGAGGTGCCCACGTCGGGGTTCGGGGATGCCATCGTCGGCCACATGAAACGGAGCCATGTCACGTGAACTCGTCCGTCAAGGTCGTGCCGCTGGAGCGCGTGCCGGCGCCCCTACTCGCCGTGGCCGTGGGCGCGCTCAACGGCAAGGTCCCCACCAGCCTGCTCGGTCTGGACGACCACCTCGGCGGCGCCCTCGAGCGCGCCATCGAAAGCGGGGACTTCAAGGGAGACCGGGACCAGACGCAGTTGTTCTACGCCGCCAAGAATCCGCGGCGCGTGCTGCTGGTGGGCCTGGGCCGACTGGCGGAAATGACCCGGGGGGCGGCCCGCCGCGCCGCGGCTATGGCCGGCCGCAAGGCGGCCACGCTGGGTGTGGAACACCTGGCGGTGCACCTGGCCCACGAGTACCGGGGCGGCGTGGGCCCCGCGACCGTGGGGCAAGTCCTCCTGGAGGGCGTGATGCAGGGCGCCTGGCAGTTCCGCATCAAGGCGGTGAGCGACGGCAAGCCCCCGGTCAAAACGGTGGACCTCATCGCCACCCGGGAGGAACGGCCGGAGATGGAGCGCGGCCGCGCCGTCGGCCACGCCATGGCGATCGGCGGCAAGCTCGCGCGCAACCTCCAGGCATTGCCCGGCAACATTTGCACGCCGGAGTATCTGGCCACCATCGCGCGCCAACTGGGAAGGGCCTACGGATTCAAGGTGACCGTGATGGACCGCGCCCAGGTGGAAAGCGAGGGCATGGGCGGGCTCATGGCCGTGTCGCGGGGCTCGCAGCAGGAACCGCGCTTTATCACGCTGGAGCACCGTGGGGCCGGGCGTTCCCCACCGGTTGGTTTGGTCGGCAAGGGTGTCACCTTCGACTCCGGCGGGATCTCCATCAAGCCGGCCCAGAACATGGAGGACATGAAGTACGACATGTCCGGTGCGGCCGCCGTGCTGGGAACGTTCGAGGTGCTGGGGCAGATCAAGCCACCGGTCAACGTGGTCGGGGTGATTCCGGCCACGGAGAACCTTCCCTCCGGCACCGCGCTCAAGCCCGGCGACGTGGTGCGGAGCCACTTCGGCAAGACCATCGAGATCGTCAACACGGACGCCGAGGGGCGGCTGATTCTCGCCGATGCCCTCTCCTACGTGCGGCGTTTCAAGCCGGCATGCGTGATTGACGCGGCCACGCTCACCGGTGCAATCACTGTCGCACTGGGGAACGCCGCCATCGGGCTCATGGGCAACGACGACCACCTCATCGCCGAAGTGGGGCGGGCGGGAGACCGGGCCGGGGAACGCTGTTGGCAGCTTCCCTTGTGGGACGAGTACCGCGAGCTGAACAAGTCGGAGATTGCCGACGTGAAGAACTCGGGTGGCCGCGGGGCGGGGAGTATCAGCGCCGCATGGTTCCTCCGCGAGTTTGTTGACGGTTATCCATGGGCCCATCTCGACATCGCCGGTACGGCCTACCACGACGCCGAGCAACCGACGGAGGGCAAGGGCCCCGTGGGCATCGGGGTGCGACTGTTCTCCGAGTTCATTCTGGCCCGCGCCCGCGGCTGAGCGGCCGGCGGCCCGCGGCTGGCCGTCGCCCGGCGGGCCTGGTGCTCGCTCTCCACCTGATGGCCGTGGGGGCCGGGGCCCAACAGCCCG
The DNA here is from genome assembly GCA_036393515.1 of Gemmatimonadales bacterium. Classification (GTDB taxonomy): domain Bacteria; phylum Gemmatimonadota; class Gemmatimonadetes; order Gemmatimonadales; family GWC2-71-9; genus JACQHC01. The sequence goes on from DASWGV010000229.1 coordinate 6,455, forward strand.
TCCCGCGGCCAAGTTCCCTTCCCACCGGAGCACCGCCCACCGGCCAGTCCTCCGTTCTCCCCACCACACCGTCAGCCGTGGCCCCCGGGCCGCTTCCACCCGGATCGCGCTACGTGTTCACCCGCGATTCCATTCTCTGGTCCACCAGTCAGACGCTGGCCGACTTGCTGGGCGCTATTCCCGGCGTGTACCTCGCCCGAGCGGGGTTCCTGGGCCTTCCAGAGTACGTGGTATACGGCGGCCGAGGAGCGGCGGCCGTCGAGGTGTTCTGGGACGGACTCCCGTTGTATCCCCTCGGCGCTGACTCGGTCCATCTCGACCTGGGGACCTTCCCCCTCAACTACCTCCGTCGGGTGGACGTCGAGGTCCTGCCCGCCGCGCTCCGCGTCTTCATCGTCTCGGAGCGCCACGAGACCACCGACCCGCGCTCGGTAGTGCGCGTCATGAGCGGCGGCTTCAAGACCGCCGCCTACACCGGGCTGTTTCAGCGTCGCTGGCGGTCCGGCCTGGGGGCCAACGTCGCCGCCAATTTCGGCGGCACCGACGGCGCCAGCGGCACCAACCGTAACGACCAGGCGTTCGATGTCTGGGCCCGCATGGAATGGATGCCGACCGCGACGGCCGGCGCCGCCTACCAGGTCCGACGGCAGGACTACGATCGGGAGGCTGTCACCGAAGGCCGGGCCGGCGCTGCCCTCTCGGCACCGGTGCCGGCCAGGCATGGCACACGATCCGACTACCTGTTCAGTGCGTTTGCCGGCACCCGGCCGCAGGGCATGGGACTGCGCGTGGAGGCCGGACTGGGAAGCAGCGCCTGGACCAACGACTCCGTGGTGGGGGACCGCCATCTGCGGCAGGCGTGGTTGGGCCTGGGATATCGGGAGTCGAACCTCGCGGTGGAAGCACGGGCACGCCTGGCCGACGGCCGGGCGTCGAGCACGCTCGAAGGCCGGTTGTCGTGGATGCCGTTCCCCGGCATCGTGCTGGCCGGTGATGCCCGACGCCGCAGCCATCCAGCGGGACGGGCATCGTCGGACGCCAGGGCCAGCCTGGCCATCGGACGGGGCCCGCTCGCCGTGGTCGGCACCATCGCCCGGGGCAACGCGGTCCAGGCCCCCGCATTAGGGACGGACTCGGCCCAGGAGACCTCCGATCGGGCGGCCCACGTCCGGCTCACGACGCGCCCCCTGGCCATCTCGGTAGGGCTGGTCACCCGGGACGCGTATCGTCCGCTCCCATTCACCGAGCTGCCCGTGCTGCCCGCGGCCGGGCTCTCGTCCAGGGCGACCTATTTGGTGGCGGAGGGACGCCTCCAGCCATTCAGCGCGCTCAGCCTGGACGGCTGGTACCAGGATCCGCGGAGCGGCTCGGCCGACTTCCAACCGCCGGCGCTCACCCGCGCCCAGATCACGCTCCGCTCCAAGTTCTGGCGCACCTTCCGCAGCGGCGCGTTCGATCTCAAGGTGCGCTTCGCCATCGAGTCGTGGGGCGCCGGCACCGGGGGACTGACGACCACAGGCCAGGTGATCCCCTTAGAGCCGGTGACGTATCAGGAATGGTTCATTGCCTTCCAGATCGTGGACTTTACCGCCTTCTGGGACCTACGCGACGCGGCCCTGGCCCAAAAACAGTACGTCCCCGGGTTGCCCTACCCGCACAACGCGCAGGTGTTTGGGGTGAGATGGGAATTCTCCAACTGAGACGGACACGACAAGACGGACGGAGACGTACAAGACGTACCGGCGACGGACGTGGAGGTTCTTGCACCACCTGGACGTTTGAGCGGCGAAGGAACTCTCCTGCCCGTCCCCCGGTACGCCTTGTACGTCCCCGTCCGTCTTGTCGTGTCCGTCCCCCCGTCCGTCTTGTCCATCCCCGTCCGTCTCCTTAGACTCGCCCTCGATGCCCAGGTCGATGACCGGCTTCGGGGTAGCCGATGCGTCCGTGGCGGGCGGACGGCTCCAGGTCGAAGCGCGCTCCGTCAACCACCGTCACCTGAACCTCCAGCTGAAGGTGCCGGCCGAGTTCCAGCGCTGCGAGGGAGAGATGCGCGAGCGGGTCCGGGATCGGATCGAGCGCGGGCACGTGACGATTGCCGCCCGGTGGCTGGCCGAACCCACGCGGCCGGCGCGCACCCAGTTGGATCTGGCGCGGGCGCGGGAATACGCTCGGCTGGCCGGTGAGCTGAAGCTGGCTCTCGCGCTGCCCGGCGAGGTTGATCTGGCCTGGGTGGCACGGCTGCCGGGCGTGCTGGTGGACTCAGGGGCGGAGGCACCGGAGATCGACGGGGGCGATGTCATGATCGCTCTCGACGCCGCCCTGGCCGCGCTGGTCACCATGCGGACCATCGAGGGTGCCGCCCTGGGCGGCGAGCTGGAGCGGCAACTGGCTGCCATCGAGCACGACGTGGCGCGCGTAGAAGAGCGTGCGCCGGAGCGGCTGGTGGCCGAGCGGGACCGGCTGCGGCGCGCGGTGGCCGAGCTGCTGGACGGGGCCAAGCTGGACGAGGCGCGCCTGGCGCAGGAGATCGCCGTGCAGGCGGACCGCCTCGACGTTCGGGAGGAGATCGTCCGGCTCCGCACCCACCTTGCCGCGGCCCGGGCGGCGCTCGCCGGCTCCGAGCCTTCGGGGCGTCGCTTGGGGTTCATCGGGCAGGAGATGCTGCGCGAGATCAACACCATTGGCTCCAAGGCAAACGACCCGACCATCGCGCACGCCGTGATCGCCATGAAGGAAGCGGTCGAACGGTTTCGCGAGCAGGTGGAGAACGTGGAGTGACGGCGTTCGTGCTCATCCTGTCCTCTCCCTCCGGTGGTGGGAAAACAACGATTGCGCGCACGCTGCTGGCGGCCCGGGAAGACCTGGGGTATTCGGTGTCCGCCACCACCCGCGCTCCGCGGAACGGGGAGCGAGACGGGGTGGACTATTTCTTCCTGACCCGCCCTGAGTTCCAGCGGCGAGTGGCCGCGGGCGCGTTCCTGGAATGGGCGGAATACAGCGGCCAGCTGTACGGGACGCCCGCGGCTGAAGTGGATCGGCTTCTGGTCTCCGGGCGTCACGTCATCATGGACATCGAAGTGCAAGGGGCGGCACAGGTCCGCCAGCGCCGGTCCGATGTCGTGAGTATCTTTGTCCTCCCTCCGTCGGTGGACGAGTTGCTGGCTCGGCTCGGCGCGCGCGGAGACCACCCGCCGGCGGACCTGGAGCGACGGCTCCGCCAGGCGACCGTGGAGATCGACGCGGCCGCCGACTACGACTACATCGTGGTCAACGCCGACCGGACGCAGGCCGTGGCGGAGGTTGCCGCCATTATTGATGCCGAAGCCCATCGCGCCCACCGTCAGGTGACGGTGCTGGAAGCGATCGCCGGCTTCAAGCGAGAACTAGCCGAGGCCGCCGACCAGGTCGTGCGGCCCTCATGAGGAGCGGAATCAGCCAATGCGGATCTTCACGCCCATCGAACTCGCGAAGCGGGCCGGGACCAAGTACCTCGGCGTGCTGGTCGCCGCCAAATTCGCCAGGTTCGTCAACGAGTTCCCCCGGGATCCCTCGGTGGCCTTCGAGAAAAAGCTCACCACCAGCTCGCTCGAAGAGCTTGCACTTGGGCGGCTAACCTACCGCCTGATCCGGCGACGCCGGCACGAGACCTGATCCTGACCGGCCGGCGCGTCGTCCTGGGCGTGTCCGGCGGAATTGCCAGTTACAAGGCGTGCACCGTTGCGCGCCGGCTCTCGGAAGCCGGAGCCGAGGTGCAGGTCGTGCTCACCGCCGCAGCTACCGAGTTCGTTGGTCCTGTCACGTTCGAAGCCCTGACCGGCCGACCCCCGCTGATCTCCCTCTGGCAACCCGGCCACACATTGGCTCACGTGGAGATGGCCCGCCATGCGCACCTGATCGTGGTCGCCCCGGCGACGGCCCATCTGCTCGCGCGCGCCGCTCAAGGCATGGCCGACGATCTGCTCACCGCGCTGCTGTTGGCGCGGAGCGGACCCGTCCTCTGCGCGCCCGCCATGAACGACCGCATGTTCGCCCATCCTGCCACGCGTGAGAACGTACGTACCCTGACCGCGCGGGGCTGGAGCCTGGTGGGCCCGGCCACGGGACCCCTTGCCGAGGGGCCCAGCGACCAGCCCGGCCGGATGAGCGAGCCCGAAGAGATCTGCGTCTGGGCGGAAAGACTGCTCCGCTCCAGCGGGCGACTCGTCGGCCGGCGAGTCGTGGTGACGGCCGGCCCCACGCGGGAACCACTGGATCCGGTGCGCGTCCTCACCAACCGTTCCAGCGGACGGATGGGCTTCGCCCTGGCCAGCGTGGCCTTCGCGCGAGGCGCGGACGTCGTGCTCATCTCCGGCCCCACGGCAGTGCCCTGGCCCCTGGGCGTGGAGGTGCGCAGGGTGGAGACCACCCGGGAACTCGAAGACGCGGTCGGGGCCGCGCTGCCCGGCGCACACGTCCTGATCATGGCGGCGGCGCCGGCGGACTACGCTCCCGCCGCGCCGGAAGCCAAGAAGCAGCCGCGTGGGGAAGGCCGACAGACCGTTGACCTGGTGCCGACGCCGGACGTGCTCGGGTCCACGCGCGGGCGGCGCCCGCCCGGGTGCATTTGCGTGGGGTTCGCGCTGGAAACCGGGGAGGGCGCGTTGGCGCGTGCCCGCGCAAAGTTGCATGCCAAGGGACTGGACCTGATTGTCCTGAATCGCGCCGACCAGCCGGGAGCGGGGCCCGAGGTGCAGACCAACGCGGTCACGCTGGTCACGCCCCAGGGGAGCACGGCGGTCCCGCTACAATCCAAGCGCGAGGTCGCCGAACGGGTTTGGGACGCGGTTGAGGGACTGCTGTGAACGATCCGCGGGCGCTGTTCGATACCTATCTCCGCCAACGGCGGGAACTGGGCGAGCGCTTCGTCGTCCTCGAGCGGAACCGAGAACGTCCCGCGCCAGCCGAGCCCGAACGTCCGCGCTCCGCTCCCGCCACCGGCGGCCGGCGCGCGGGCTGGCGCAAGGATGCCCCTCCGGTGCCCCCGCCGGGCATCGCCGTCCCGCTCCCCGCCGAGGACCTCTTTACCGCCGATCCCCTGCGTGGCGCCGATCTGGAAACCATTGCGGCACTGGTGCGCGCCTGCCGCAAATGCCAGCTCTGCCAGGGCCGGGCCAACGCGGTGCCCGGCGAGGGGCCCGCGGAAGCGAAGCTGGTGGTGGTGGGCGAAGGCCCGGGCGCCAGGGAAGACGAAACCGGGCGCCCCTTTGTGGGACGCGCCGGCGAGCTGCTCACCGAGATCCTGGCGGCCATCGAGGTGCCGCGCGAGCGCGTGTTCATCTGCAACATTGTGAAGTGCCGGCCCCCGGGTAACCGGCGGCCGCAACAGGATGAGATTGACGCGTGCGCGCCGTACTTGTACGCCCAGCTGGCCCGCATCCGCCCCACCGTGATTCTGGCCATGGGCGGGACCGCGGCGGAAACCTTGCTCAGCACCAAGCAGTCCCTCGCGTCGCTGCGGAATCGGGTGCACTCTTTCCGGGGGACGCCGCTGGTGGTCACCTATCACCCCGCGGCGCTCCTCCGGAACCCGCATTGGAAGAAACCGACCTGGGATGACGTCCGTATCGCCCGCCAGCTCCTCGACGCGCGCGCCTGAAGTCCCGGCGGAACGCCAGGCGCCGTGGAGTCCTGAAGCCGAACAGGCCGTGCTCGGCGCCATGCTGCTGGACGCCGACGCCGCGCTCAAGGCTCTGGAGCTGCTGGACGACACGGCGTTTTATCGCGAGGCGCATCGCCGGATCTTCCGCGCCATGAGCGTGCTCCTGGAACGCGGCAAGGTGGTGGACCCGGTGCTCCTGCGTGATGAGCTGGAGCGCCGCGGGGACCTCGAGGCGGCCGGCGGCGCGGAGTACCTGGCGGTGCTGCTGGATGCCGTGCCCACCGCGGCGAACATCGAGTTCCACTGCAAACTCGTGCGGGAAAAATCCCTGCTCCGGCGGCTGATTGAAGTCGGCACCGGCGTGGTGCAATCCGCCTACGAGGGGCGGCAGGACGTGGACACGCTCCTGGACCAGGCCGAGCAGCGGATGTTCGAGGTGTCCTTCCAGCGTGGCACCCAGGAGGCTATCCGGATCAAGGAGTTGATGTGGAAAACAATGGAGCGCATAGAAGCGCGCCATCGCGGCGATGATTCGGTACGAGGCGTGTCCACGGGATATGTAGACTTGGACACCAAGACCAACGGGTTTCAGAAGAGCGATCTGATCATCGTGGCCGCACGCCCCTCCATGGGCAAGACGGCCTTTTGTCTGAACGTGGCGGCGAATGCCGCCCTGGAGAACAAGCTCCCGGTGGGGATCTTCTCGCTGGAAATGTCACGAGACCAGGTGGTAGAGCGCCTGCTGGCGGCGGAGAGCTTTGTGGACTTGCATCGCTTGCGGAGTGGCCATCTCCGGGACGACGACTATCCCAAGATGTCGCGCGCGGCGGGCCTGTTGGGCACGGCTCCCATCTGGATTGACGATACCCCGGCCTTGGGTCTCCTCGAGCTGCGCTCCAAGGCTCGGCGGCTCAAGGCCGAGCACGGGATCGAGCTGTTCATCGTGGACTACCTCCAGCTCATCCGCGGTCCGTCCCGGACCGAGAGTCGGCAGGAGGAGATCAGTTTCATTTCCCGGTCGCTCAAGGCGCTGGCGCGGGAGCTCGTGACCCCCCTCATCGCGCTGTCCCAGCTGTCCCGTGCTCCCGAGCAACGCGGAGGTGACCGCCGCCCCGTGCTCTCGGACCTGCGGGACTCGGGCGCCATTGAGCAGGACGCGGACCTGGTGATGTTTATCTACCGGCCGGAGATGTACCCCACGCTGAAGGACCGGGACGACACGCCGGAGGGCGTGGCGGAGCTGAACCTCGCCAAGCACCGCAATGGGCCCACGGGCACCATTAAACTGGTCTTTCACAAACAGTACACCCGCTTCGACAACTACACCGAACGGGAACCGGAGGGCGGCCATGCGCCCTAGGGGACGCTCGGTGTACCGCTGCACCGAGTGCGGCACGGAACATCCCAAGTGGGTGGGCCGTTGTGAGGGCTGCGGCACGTGGAACTCGGTGGCGGAGGAGCCGGCGGCGAAAGGCCGGGCCGGCGGACCCGGCCACCGACGGAGGGGTGAACCGTCCGACAGTCCACCCATCCGCCTGTCCGACGTCCGGAGGGGTGGGGCGGAGCGGTGGAAGACCGGCCTCGACGAGCTGGACTATGTCCTCGGTGGAGGCCTGGTCCCCGCATCGCTGACCATTGTCGGTGGTGAACCCGGAATCGGGAAGTCCACGCTGCTGCTTCAGGCCGCCGCCCGGCTCGAGACCTCGGGGGTCACCACGCTGTATGTGAGTGGCGAAGAGTCGCCCGAGCAGGTCCGGCTCCGTGCCGACCGCATCGCTGAGGATTGTGGGGCACTCCGGTTCCTCCCGGAAGTGCGTCTGGAGGCGATCACGCAGCACGCGGTCGGGGCCGGCGCCCGCGTGGTGGTGGTGGACTCCATCCAGACCACCTACACCGACGAGCTGGAAGGCGCTCCCGGCAACGTGGGCCAGGTGCGCGAATGCGCCGCCCGGCTCATGCGGTTCGCCAAGGAGTCCGGCACGGCCGTGCTCCTGGTGGGCCACGTGACACGAGGCGGCGTGATCGCCGGGCCAAAGACGCTGGAGCACATCGTAGACACCGTGCTGTATTTCGAGGGCGAGGCGGCGCACGAATACCGCATCCTGCGAGCCGTCAAGAACCGGTTCGGGTCGGTGGACGAGGTAGGCGTGTTCGAGATGACCGCGCAGGGTCTGCGGCCCGTCCCCAACCCTTCCGCCGCGTTCCTGGCGGGGCGCGACCCGGCCGCAGCGGGCTCGGCCGTGACCGCGCTCCTGGAGGGGTCCCGGCCCGTGTTGGTGGAAGTGCAGGCCTTGGCCGTGCGGACCAGCTTCGGCACGCCCCAGCGCGTCGCCAATGGCATGGACCCGCGCAGACTCGCCTTGCTCCTCGCGGTCGCCGAGCGGGGGGCAGGCCTTCCGTTCCGCGAGCTGGACGTGTTCGTCAACGTCACTGGTGGCGTGCGGCTGGACGAGCCGGGCTCGGACCTGGCCGTGGTGGCGGCCCTCTGCTCCAGCGTGCGTGACCGCGCGCTCCCCCCGGACGCCGTCTTCCTGGGCGAGGTGGGCCTGGGAGGCGAGGTGCGGCCAGCCGCCGGACTGGAGCGCCGCCTGGCCGAGGCCGAGCGCCTAGGGTTCCGGCGCGCGTTTCTCTCGTCCCGGTCTCGGACGGCCGCCGGTATCGAGACCATTCCCATCCGGCATGTCGCCGAGCTTGCCCGCCGTCTTGCCGCCTGATGTGGGCGTGCTCGTGCCCGCCGCGGGGCGGGGCGAGCGGGCCGGGGAGGGCGAGTTGAAGCAGTTCCGGCCCATCCGGGGCGTCCCCATGCTGCTCCGGTCTATTCGGCCGTTCGCCGCCCATCCCCGAGTACGGCAGGTCGTCGTGGCCCTGCCCACCGCCCAGGCGGAGCGACCGCCGGCATGGCTGGCCGGCTTCGTGGGCGAGCGACTCCTGGTCGTAGCGGGGGGAACCACCCGCTCGGAATCGGTGCGCCTGGCATTGACGGCGCTCCATCCAACATGCCGAATCGTCCTCATCCATGACGCCGCCCGCCCCTTTGTGACTCGGGAGACCATTGACGCCGTCATCCGTGCGGCGGAGGCCGGGCAGGGTGCCCTGGCGGCGGTCGCGGTGGTGGACACGCTGAAGCGCGGGGATGCGGGCGGGCGCGTCACCGGTACGGTGGACCGGCGTGATCTGTGGCGCGCCCAGACACCACAAGGGTTCCCCCGTCAGCTGCTGGAGGCGGCCTACCAACTCCGCCCTGGGCAGACGGTCGGCGCGGGTCCCACCGACGACGCTGAGCTGGTCGCGCGCGCGGGGTTTCCGGTCATCCTGGTGCCGGACACGCCGGCCAACATCAAGGTCACGACGGCAGAGGATTTCCGTCTTGCCGAAGCGTTGGCGACGCCGTGAGCATTCCCTTTCGCACCGAGGACGACGTCGGCGCGGCGATCCCCCGGGTCCGCCGCCACCTTGGGGGCGGCGGGCTTCTGGGATACCCCACGGAAACCGTGTACGGCTTAGGCTCGCGTGCCACCGAGGCCGACGTGCTACGCCTCGCCGCTCTCAAGGGGCGGCGCCCGGGCAAACCGTTTCTCCTTCTGATAGCGAGCCGGGCCATGGCGGAGCAACGGGGACTCCAGTTCACCCCCGCGGCGAAGACGCTGGCAGGGACGTTCTGGCCCGGTCCGCTCACCCTGGTGCTCGCTGGGGGGGAAGGCCGGCTTCCCGACTTGCTGCGCGGACCCGAAGGCGGCATCGCGGTTCGGTGGACCGCGCACGCCGGGATGGCCCGGGTCATTGCCGCTTTGAATGAACCACTGACCTCCACGTCGGCCAACCGGCCCGGGGGGCCCACGGCGCCCGGGGCTCCGGCACTGGAAGCCCAGTTCGCCCACGCCGTGCAGGACGGCACGCTGATGGTCCTGGATGGCGGCGCCATGGGGAACGTCCCCCCCTCGACCGTGGTGGACTGCACCAGCCCCACTCCCCGACTGGTCCGGGAGGGAGCCATCCCACGAGCGGAGCTGCAGCGCCGCGCGGCCGGTCACGCACCCTGATGCGCCTGCTCTTCGTCTGCACCGGCAACATCTGCCGCAGTCCGCTGGCGGAGGCCATCGCCCGGCGCGAGTTGCTGCGTCGTGAGCGATCCGACGTGGCCGTTGCCTCGGCCGGCACGGGCGCCTGGGACGGTGCGCCGGCATCCGAAGGTGCGTATCTGATCGGTCTGGAGCACGGGTTGGACCTTTCCGCTCATCGGGCGCGGTTGCTGACCCGCGATACGGTCGAGGACGCGGACCTGGTATTCACCATGGCCCGGCACCACCGCGCCCGCGTTCACGAACTGGGCGGGGACGGACGCACGTTCGTGCTCGGCGAGTACGCTGGCCGGGGTGGCACCGATGCCGAAGTAGGCGATCCGTTTGGGGCCGACTTGGAGACCTACCGTACGACGTTCGCCCAGCTCGACGAGCTGATCCGCGAGGTCGTGGAGAAACTGGTGGCGGACCCTCGTGAGCCGGATCACCGGGGTTAGCCGCCTCCTAGTCATCCTCGGCGATCCGGTGGCGCACTCGGTGTCGCCGGCTATGCAGAATGCCGCGGCGCGGGCGCTCGGGCTTGACGCCGTCTACCTCCCCCTGCAGGTGGACGGCGCCGCTCTGGCACCGGTGATTCGTGGTCTCGAAGCGGCCGGCGTGGCGGGCAACGTCACGCTGCCGCACAAGGTCGCCGCGTCCCACCTGCTCATCCGGCTTACCGGGATCGCCAAAGCGATCGGGGCGGTGAACACGTTCTGGTCGGAAAACGGGCGCCTGGTAGGCGACAACACCGACGTGCCCGGCCTGGTGGACGCCCTAGCCGAGCTCGGTGCAGGTGACGTGTGGATCGTGGCGGGGACCGGCGGCTCGGCCCGCGCGGTCGTGGGAGCGGCCCGGCAACGTTCGGCCCTTCTGCTGGTACGCTCCCGCGACCCCGCTCGCGGCGCCGCCTTCGCCTCATGGGCCCGGGAGGCCGGCGTGGAAGCCCTGGTGGACGATGGTCGGGCCGCCGACGTCGCCATCAACGCCACGCCGCGCGGACTCAAGGCCTCCGACTCCAGCCCGATTCCCGCTGATCGCCTCCGGAATGTTCCGGCGGCGCTCGACCTGGTCTACGCGCCGGGTGAAACCGCCTGGGTCAACCAGTGCCGTCGGTCTGGTCTCAGGGCCACGGATGGCCGGGCTGTGCTCGTGGCGCAGGGAGCTCATGCATTCGAGCGATTCTTCCCGGATCAGCGCGCCCCCCGTCAGATCATGGCGGCGGCCGTGATCGAGGCGCTTCGGCGCTGACCCCCACATGACCATACCCGCCACTCTGCTCGCACTCGAGCGATTCCTGCTCCCCAACGCCTGCCTGGCGTGTGGGCGCCCCGTCGAGCCGTCGGATCCGGATGCCCTGGTTTGCTCTCGCTGCCGGTGGCGGATGAAGCCGGTCGTGGGTGGTTGCCCGCGCTGCGGTCAGCCCATGCCGCCCATCGGCCCATGTCGCGTTTGCCCGGACTGGCCCCCGGCGCTCCGGCGGGCCAGAAGCGCTGTGTGGCTGGGCCCGGAGGCCCGCGCGGTGGTCCACCGGCTCAAGTACGGCGGCCTCAGTCGGTTAGGCACGCTGGCGGCCGACTTGATCGCCCGTGCAGTGACGCGCCCTTCCCACACGCTTCTCCTGCCCATTCCGCTCACTCCGGCGCGCCGGCGACACCGCGGGTACAACCAAGCCGCCTCCATCGCGCAGGCACTGGGACGGCGTTGGGACCTTCCGGTGGCGCAACAGGTTCTGCTCCGGCACGGGCAATCCACTTCGCAAACCCGCATGGCGGCCGGGGCTCGGAGCACTAACGTTGCCGGGGCGTTTCTGGCCACCACGCCACCCGCCTGGGTAGGCAGAGCGGCCGCCGATGTCGCGCACGTGGCCGTCGGGGCAGGGAAGCCACCGGCGGTTATTATTGTCGACGACGTGTTCACCACCGGCGCCACGATCACGGCGGCGGCGACCGCCCTGGTGGAGGCGGGGTGGTCTGACATCGGGGCGGTAACGTTTGCCCGAGCGGTGCCGATCGAGCTACAGGTTCTCTGACCGCAACCTGAGTGGCGGACCACCCATTCCAGAGGATTTCCATGACTGCGCGAGTTGGGATCAACGGGTTTGGCCGCATCGGCCGGCTGGTGCTGCGGGCGCTGGCGAATCGCCGGAACCTGGAGGTCGTCGCCGTCAATGACCTCACGGACCCCAAGACTCTGGCGCACCTCCTCACGTACGACTCCGTCCACCGCAAGTTCCCGGGCACGGTGGAGGCGGCCCCTGACGGCATGGTGGTGAACGGGCGCCTCATCAAGGTCCTGTCGGTCAAGGACCCGGCCCAGCTCCCGTGGCGTGACCTTGGGGTGGAGTTGGTCCTGGAATCAACCGGCTTGTTCACCAACAAGGAGAAAGCCTCGGCTCACCTGACCGCCGGTGCGCGCAAGGTGATCATCAGCGCCCCCGCCAAGAACGAAGACATCACCATTGTGATGGGGGTGAACCACCGGGCGTATGACCCAGCACGGCACCACGTGATCTCCAACGCGTCCTGCACCACCAATTGTCTGGTACCCGTAGTGAAAGTGATCCTGGACGCGTTCGGGTTCGAACGGGGATTCATGACCACCGTGCACAGCTACACCAACGATCAGAACATCCTCGATCTACCCCACAAGGACCTGCGCCGCGCGCGCGCGGCGGCCTTGAGCATCATCCCCACCACCACCGGCGCGGCCAAGGCAACCTCACTGGTTCTCCCCGAGGTGAAGGGCAAGATTGACGGGGTAGCCCTGCGCGTCCCTACTGCCGACGTGTCCCTGGTTGATCTCACCTGCGTGGTGAAGAAACCCACCGACCCCGAGGCGGTGAATGCCGCGTTCCGCATGGCGGCCGGGGGTCCCATGAAAGGAGTTCTGGCGGTGACCGACGAGCCGCTGGTGTCGGTGGACTTCATCGGCGACGAGCACTCCAGCACCGTCGACGCGTTGAGTACCCAGGTTATTGAGGGGACCCTCGTTCACGTCTCGTCCTGGTACGACAACGAGGTGGGCTACGCGGCCCGTTGCGCCGATCTGCTGGAGCTGGTCGCCCGGGGATGACCAAGCGGGGGCTCGGGTCCCTCGAGGGCCAACCGCTGGAGGGGCAGCGCGCCCTGGTGCGGGTGGACTTCAACGTTCCGCTCAAGGACGGGCGTGTGAGCGACGACACCCGGATTCGCGGCTCGCTGCCCACCATTGAGTGGCTCAGTCAGCGCGGATGCCGCGTGGTGCTGCTCTCCCATCTGGGCCGGCCCGGTGGCGCTCCGGTGCCGAAATACTCTCTTCGGCCCGTGGTTCCTGAGTTGGAACGCCTGCTGGCCCGGCCCGTCACCTTCCTGGACCATCCCACCGGTCCCGAGGCGGAGCGGCACACCCGCCTCCTCAAGCGGGGCGACGTCGCTCTGGCCGAGAACACCCGGTTTTTTCCCGGTGAAGAGACCAACGACCCCGAGCTCGCAGCGGCGTTTGCGCGCCTGGGTGATTTCTACGTCAACGACGCGTTCGGTAGCGCCCACCGAGCCCACGCGTCTACCGAGGCGGTGGCTCGGCTCCTGAAGCCCGCGGTGGCCGGCTACCTGATGGCCAAGGAGCTGGAGTATTTGGGCGGGGCCCTGACCGACCCCGCCCGACCCTTCGTGGCGATCCTGGGCGGGGCCAAGGTGTCGGACAAGATCAAGGTGATCAACGCCCTGCTGCCCAAGGTTGACTCGCTCCTCATTGGCGGCGCCATGGCCTGTACTTTCTTCTTGGCCGAGGGCCACGAAGTCGGCAACTCGCTGGTCGAACGGGACAGAATGGACCTGGCCCACGCACTGCTCGAGCGCGCCGGGGGTAAGATCGTGCTGCCGACCGGCGTGGTCGTGGCGCAGGCGCTCGCGGCGGAGGCGGAGACCCGGTCGGTTCCCCGGAGCGCTATCCGGCGAGGCTGGGCGGTCTACGACATTGACGCCTCCGCGCGGGCCGACTTCGCGGCGCGGATTCGGGACGCTGGGACCGTTTTCTGGAACGGCCCCATGGGGGTGTTCGAAACGCCCCCGTTTGATCAGGGCACCATCGCGGTCGCCCGGGCCATGGCGGAAGCCACCCGCCAGGGCACCACGACCATTGTGGGGGGCGGAGACTCGGTGGCGGCGGTGGTTCAGGCCGGCCTGGAGACGGAGATCACGCATGTTTCCACCGGGGGGGGGGCGTCCCTGGAATTCCTGGAAGGCAAGACGCTCCCGGGCGTGGCCGCCCTGGACGAAGCCGCGTGAAGACGTTGCTGTTTGCCGCCAACTGGAAAATGCACCATGCTCCGGCCGCAGCGCGGGAGTATCTGGGCGTCTTCCTCGCCGCCTACGCTCCCCTGCCGAATCGCCACGTGTGGTTCTTTCCGCCAGCGGTCTCGTTGGTGGCCGTGGTGGACGGCACCCGCGGACGGCGGGACATTCAGACGGGGGTGCAAAACATTCACTGGGAGTCCCGCGGCGCATTCACGGGGGAGATCAGCGCCGCAATGGCTCACGACGCCGGTGCCCGCGCCACCCTGGTGGGGCATTCCGAACGAAGGCACCTGTTCGGCGAGACTGACGATCAAGCGGCCCGCAAGACGCGGGCGGCTCTCGACGCCGGCCTCACACCGGTGCTGTGCGTAGGCGAACAGCTGGTCGAGCGCGAAGCGGGAAACACCATCGCCGTGGTGGAGCGCCAGCTCGCTCCGCTGGCTGCCTGGCCGCCGGAGGACGTGCGTCGCGTGGTCATCGCCTACGAGCCCGTGTGGGCCATCGGCACTGGGCGGAACGCCACGCCCCAGGACGCGGCTCAGGTGCACGCCGCCATTCGCTCCTGGTTCACCGCCCGGCACCTTTCGGGCGATGACCTCCGGGTGCTCTACGGCGGCAGCGTGAATCGGGACAATATCGCCGCCTTGATCGCCCAGCCGGAGATCAACGGAGTCCTGGTGGGCGGTGCCTCGCTGGACCCCGCAGGCTGGAGCGAGATCGCCGGCACCAGGGTTTGACTGGGGCCAGGGGAACCATCTAGGTTTCGCGGCGCATGTTCACCGTCTTGCTGATTCTCCTGATTCTCGACGCGATCATCCTCACGGTCGTCGTCCTCCTCCAAGCCGGCCAGGGCGGGGGATTGGCTGCCATGGGGGGAGGGGCCTCCACAGAGTCGTTCTTCGGAGGGCGCCAGGCGGTCACCATCCTCACCAAGTTGTCCTGGTGGTGCGGCGGGATTTTCCTGGGGCTGTCGCTCATTCTCGCCGGGATCAGCGCGCGCCCCAGCACGCAACGGTCCGTCCTGGACCAGGGGCTGGGCGAACAGGCGCCCCCGCCAGCGCCTATCCCGCTACAGGGGCAACCCACCGGCGTCGTTCCTTTCGACACGGGACGCTAGCGTGGGAACGGCCGCCAAGGCCTACGTTCTCCTGGAAGACGGCGCGTGGTTCGCGGGAACGGCGCGCCGTTCGTTGTCTCCCACAACCGGTGAGGTCGTCTTTACCACTAACCTCACGGGGTACCAGGAGGTCTTCACCGACCCGTCGTATTTGGGGCAAATCGTCACCATGACGGCCCCGATGATCGGGAATTACGGGATCAACGACCAGGACCTCGAGTCCGTCAAACCGCAGGTCAACGGAGTCGTGGTTCGCGAGCTCTCGGAGCACTTTTCCAACTGGAGGGCGCAGGGCGGGCTTGAAGAATGGTTGGCGAGCCTGGGCGTTCCCGTGATCGAGGACGTGGACACCCGGAGGCTCACCCGCCACATCAGGTCCGGGGGCGCCATGCGGGGGATCATGGCGCTCGGGACGGAGCCCACTGCCGACGTGCGCTCCCTCCTGGAAGGCAGCCCCCGCATGGAGGGTCTGGATCTCGCCTCCAGGGCCAGCACCAAGACGGTTCGGACCGCCGGGGATCCCAAGGCCCGGCACCACGTGGTGGCCTACGACTTCGGGATGAAGGAGAACATCCTGCGGATCTTCGCGCAGCTGGGGTGCCGCGTGACCGTGGTCCCCTCCGCTACCAGTGCGGCGGAGGTGCGCGAGCACCAGCCGGACGGGCTCTTCTTGTCCAACGGACCAGGCGACCCGGCTGCCGTGCCGAAAATCCTGCCCGCGATTCGTGAGTTGACTGCTCAGGGACTCCCCACGTTCGGCATCTGCCTGGGCCACCAACTCCTGGGGTTGGCCTTCGGATCCCAAACCGTGAAGCTTCCCTACGGGCACCGAGGTGGCAATCACCCGGTCCGGGAACTGCGAGACGGCCGCGTGTTGATAACCAGCCAGAATCACGGATTTGCAGTCAGGGGAACAGCTAAGGACGTGCCAGGTGCCAAAGAACTTGAGGTGACGCACCTTAACCTCAATGACAACACGGTTGAAGGCCTCAGGCACCGTGAGCTCCCGGTTTTCGCTGTGCAGTACCATCCGGAGGCCTCCCCAGGCCCCCACGACGCCCGGAATCACTTCGCGCAATTCATCCAAGCTCTTGACACACAATAGGTAAGCCCATATGTTGACCGCCCGGCCCGCCAGGGTTGGGAGGTGGTTTTTGGTCGGTTTTGGTGGGCGTCCCAAGGGGGATGGATGACGAAGGCCGATCTCGTCGAGAAAGTCACGACTACGATCGCCCGGACAGCCGGCCCCATGATCTCCAAAAAGGACTGCGCGCGGGTGGTTGACGCATTCCTTGAGGCGGTCAAGGAGGCGCTCGCCGAGCAGCACAATATCGAGGTCCGCGGGTTCGGTACCTTCAAGATCCGCCGGCGCAAGACCCGCATGGCGCGGAACCCGCGCACCGGAGACCCCGTCGAAGTGGCTGCCCGGCCGGTACCGGTCTTCAAGCCCTCCAAGGAACTCCGGGCCATGGTGGCAGACACCAGCGAGCCCGTCACGCACTAGGTCGGCTCCCCAGGGCGCAACGTGTGGTGGTTCTGGCTCCCTCCCGGTTTCGAGGGGGTTCGTGTTATCCTGTCCTCTCATGGGAACGCGCGCCGCCATCCGGGTTGAATGCCGGCTCTTCGCCAGGTATGCCGAGCTGGCCGGCGTAGATCGTGCCACCCTGGAGCTGCCGGTGCCGGCGACCGTGGCGGATGCTCTTCGCGCCCTCCGCTCGACCTTCCCCGGGGCGGCGGGCCTGCCGGAGCGTCCGATGGTCGCGGTCAACCAGAGCCACGCTCTCCCCAGCGCACCGCTGGCCGACGGGGACGAGGTGGCCCTCCTGCCCCCGCTCGCCGGAGGCTGATATCGCCTACCTGACTCGGGACGCGATCAATGCCGGCGACTTGCTGGGGCGGGTCGGGGATCCGGGATTCGGGGGCACTGCCCTCTTCTTGGGAACCGTGCGCCGCGGGCCGGACGATGGAGCGGTGCACTCGATCGACTACTCGGCCTACGAATCCATGGCGGAAGCGGAACTCGAGCGAATCGTCCGGGAGGGCATGGAGCGGTGGCCGGAGGCCCGGATCGCGGTCCAGCACCGCCTAGGCGTGGTTGCCACTGGGGAAGCCAGCGTCGCCGTGGCGGCGGGTGCGCCGCACCGCGCGGCGGCGTTCGCCGCCTGCCGCTGGGTCATTGAGGAGATCAAGCACCGGCTCCCGGTCTGGAAGCACGAACGCTTGGACGACGGAACCGCACGCTGGCGCGAGCACGCTGGCGCGGAGCCGCACCCCCCGGCCTCCCGGGCGTAGCCGGCCATGGGCCTGAGCGCCGTCCTGATCGAACCGCAGATCCCGCCCAACACGGGCAACGTCGCCCGGCTGTGTGCCGCGACGGACACCGCCTTGCACCTGATCGAGCCACTGGGCTTCTCCTTGTCCGACGATCAGCTGAAGCGGGCCGGCCTCGACTATTGGCCCCACGTGGACCTCTGGGTCCACCCCGGATGGGGCGACTTCCGCACCGCGGTCGCGCGCAGCCGCTGTCTGTACTTTTCGTCCCACGGCCACCTGAGCTACCTCGAAGCGCCCTACGCCGAGAACTCCGTCCTGGTGTTCGGTAACGAAAGCGGAGGACTTCCGGAGCGGATCAGGGAGAAGCATCCCGATCGCGTGTATCGCATCCCCATGGCGCCGGCGGTGAGGAGCCTCAACCTCGCTACGGCGGTCGGGATCGTGCTGTATGAGGGCTTGCGGAGACTCGGGCAGAGCCCGGAACAGCGGTCCATTCTGGCGGCGAACCCAGCACCTCCATTCGAGATGACGGCAGCCAATCCATGAACAAGATCACGGTAGTTGGGGCGGGGAACGTGGGTGCCACCCTGGCGCAGCGCCTCGCCGAGAAAGAGTTGGCGCGGCAAGTGGTGCTGGTGGACGTCGTGGAGGGCGTGCCGCAAGGCAAGGGATTGGACCAGTGGCAGTCGGCCCCCATCGAAGGGTTTGATACCCGGGTGCTGGGCACCAACAGCTACGAAGCCGCCGTGGGCAGCGAGGTGTTCGTGGTCACGGCGGGCATCGCCCGCAAGCCCGGCATGAGCCGCGACGACCTGGTGAAGACCAATGCCGGCATTGTGAAGAGCGTGAGTCAGGAGATCAAGCGCACGGCACCGGGGGCCATGGTCATCATGGTCTCGAACCCGCTGGACGTGATGTGCTGGGTGGCCAAGGAGGTGACCGGCTTCCCCCGGGAGCGCGTCATTGGGATGGCGGGAGTGCTGGACACGGCCCGCTACCGGACCTTCCTGGCCGAGGCGTTGAACGTGTCCGTCGAGGACATTCAAGCGATGGTGTTGGGGGGGCACGGTGACACCATGGTACCGCTGGTGTCGTACACCACCGTTTCCGGCATTCCGGTTACGCAGCTGATGGACCGAGCCAAGCTCGACACCATCGTGGCCCGCACCCGCAACGGCGGGGCGGAGATCGTGAGTTTCCTCAAGACCGGGTCGGCCTACTACGCGCCCTCCGCCGCGGCGGTGCAGATGGTGGAGGCGGTCGTGAAAGACAAGAAACGCATCCTGCCCTGTGCGGCCTGGCTGGAAGGCGAGTACGGCATCAAGGGGATATTCCTCGGCGTGCCGTGCAAGCTGGGCGCGCGCGGCCTGGAACAGATCATCCAGGTCGAGCTGACGGCGGACGAACGCGCGGCGCTCGCCAGATCGGCGGACGCCGTGCGAGAGACCATGGCTGCGGTTACGTTGTAGCACTCCCGGGAGACGAAACAGACATGAGCGCGGCTCCGCAGGTATTGGAAGAGCGCGGCCTCGGCGCGACCGACCGACGGGACGCGTGGTGGCTTTCACCCGCCGCGGTGGCGGTCGGACTGCTCGCCTTCGGCGTGTACTCCACCTGGGCGGCCTGGGTCGGGGGGCATTACGAATGGGGTCCGTATCTCTCGCCGTTCTACTCGCCGACGTTCCTGCCGGCCTGGTGGCCCCTGTCGCCGGCCTTCCTGATTCTGTGGGCGCCGCTGGGGTTCCGGGCAACGTGCTACTACTACCGGAAGGCCTATTACCGGGCGTTCTTTCTGGACCCGGTGGCGTGCGCCGTGGGTGAGCCGCGCCACACCTATCAGGGCGAGCAGAAGCTCTTCCTGTTCCAGAACCTGCACCGCTTCTTCATGTACGTGGCCGTCGTGTTCATTTTCATTCTTGGATACGATGCCCTGATCTCGTTTAGCTGGCCGGTGAACGGCGTGCTGGCGGATGGCACCCCGGCCGCCGGGCCACGGGAGTTCGGGATCGGGGTCGGCACTCTGGTCTTGACGGCGAACGTCGTGTTGCTCGCCGGGTTCACCTTCGGGTGCCACGCGTTGCGGCATGCGGTGGGAGGCGGAACTGACTGTTGGTCGTGCGTGAGGTTCGGGCGCCAACGGCATGCGCTGTGGCGCGGGGTCAGCGCGCTCAATCAGCGCCACATGTTGTGGGCGTGGGTCTCGCTGGTCTGGGTCGGGCTGGCGGATGGGTACGTCAGGCTGGTGGCGATGGGCATCATCACCGACGTGAGATTGTTCTGATGGTCGAGATCCAGCGACAGGAGCACGATGTCCTCGTGATCGGCGCGGGCGGAGCGGGCTTGCGCGCGGCGATCGAGGCAGCCCATCAGGGTACGCGGGTCGGCTTGATCTGCAAGTCCCTCCTGGGAAAGGCCCACACCGTCATGGCGGAGGGAGGCGCCGCAGCGGCGCTGGCGAATGTGTTCCCGGAAGACAACTGGCGGGTGCATTTCCGCGACACCATGCGTGGCGGGAAGATGCACAACAATGTCCAGATGGCGCTGATCCACGCCAAAGAAGCGCCGGATCGGATCCGCGAGCTCGAGGCCTGGGGTGCGCTGTTCGACCGCACGCCGGACGGCCGGATCAATCAGCGCCCGTTTGGGGGGCACACCTACTCCCGCCTGGCCCACGTCGGAGACCGCACGGGACTGGAGATGATCCGCGTCCTTCAGGACAAGGCGGTCCACAGCGGCCTTGACGTGTACATGGAGTGCACCGTGATCCGGCTCCCCGTCGTGGACGGACGTGTGGCCGGCGCCCTTGCTTATTGGCGCGAGTCTGGGCGCTTTGTGTTGTTTCAGGCCAAGGCGGTCGTGATCGCGACCGGCGGGATCGGCAGGGCGTGGAGCGTGACGTCCAACTCCTGGGAGTATACCGGCGACGGGCACGCGCTGGCGTATGACGCCGGAGCGGAATTGATCGACATGGAATTCCTGCAGTTCCATCCTACCGGCATGGTGTGGCCGCCCAGCGTGCGCGGCATCCTGGTTACGGAAGGCGTCCGCGGCGAAGGGGGGATTCTCACCAACGCGCAGGGTCGCCGGTTCATGTTCGAGTACATGCCAGACATGTTCAAGGGAGATTTCGCGGACACGGAAGCCGAGGCCGACGCGTGGGTCACGGGTGACCACAAGAAGAACCGCCGCCCGCCAGAGCTGCTGACGCGGGACGTCGTGGCCCGAGCCATTGTGGCCGAGGTGAAGGCCGGGCGGGGCAGCCCGCACGGCGGCGTGTTCCTCAACATCGCCGCAAAACGCGACCCCGAGTACATCAAGAGGAAACTGCCGTCGATGTATCACCAGTTCAAAGAGCTGGCCGGCGTGGACATCACCAGGGAAGCGATGGAGGTCGGCCCCACGGCGCATTACGCCATGGGGGGCGTCAAGGTGCATCCCGAGACGCAGGCGGCCACCGTCCCCGGGTTGTTCGCGGCTGGGGAAGTCGCCGGTGGCATGCATGGCGCCAATCGACTGGGCGGAAACTCGCTCAGCGACCTCCTGGTGTTTGGCCGCCGGGCCGGGCTAGGAGCCGCGCAGTTCGCCAAGGCGCACTACACCGCGCCGGTCATCGGCGACTCCGAAATCGGTACCACGATTGCCAGAACGCTGGGGCCGTTCGAGCGCGCCGCCGGTGAGAATCCGTTCCAGATCCAGGAAGACCTGCGCCGGACCATGCACGACAACGTGGGCATCGTGCGTGACCAGGCGGGCCTGGAGCGGGCGCTGCAGGACGTCGCACAGCTGAGCCGGCGCGCCGCCGCCGTCGGCGTGGGCGGGAGCCGTGAGTATAATCCCGGCTGGCATACGGCGGTGGACCTTCACTCGCAGATCATCGTGGCCGAGATGGTGGCGCGGGCCTGCCTGGAACGCAAAGAGAGCCGGGGCGCCCACACGCGGCTCGATTACCCCGACAGTGTGGCCGCATTGGAGCGGGTTGAGGTGGTGGTCAGGAAAGATGGGGATCGCATGACCACACGGCAGGACAAGCAGCCCGAGATCCCGGCCGAGTTGCAGGCGTTGATCAAGCCAGACGTCAAGGAAGGAGCTGCATGACCACACGTGTTTTCCGGGTGTTCCGCGGCCAGCGGGACGTCGGCCAACTGGTGGACTACTCCCTGGACTGTGACGAAGGCATGGTGGTGCTCGACGCCGTTCACCGGATCCAGGCCGAACATGCCCCCGACCTGGCCTGCCGCTGGAACTGCAAGGCGGGCAAATGCGGTTCCTGTAGCGCCGAGGTCAACGGCACGCCGCGCCTCATGTGCATGACCCGGCTGTCCGATTATCCAGCCGAGCAGCCGATCACCCTCGCGCCCATGAAAGCGTTCCCCCTGATCAAAGACCTGGTCACGGACGTGTCCTGGAACTTCGCTGTCAACCAGCGCCTTCCCGAGTTCCAGCCGCGCCCGCCCGATTTCCCCGACGGTACCTGGCGCATGTACCAGTACGAGGTCGAACGCCCCCAGGAGTTCCGCAAGTGTATCGAGTGCTTTCTATGTCAGGACGTCTGTCACGTTCTGCGCACGCACCAGAAGCACGCGGAGTTCATCGGCCCCGCCTTTCTCACGCGGGCCGCGGTCTATGACACCCATCCCCTCGACACCGCCGAGCGGGCCTCGTACCTCAAGGAGGCCGGCGGCATCGGCTACTGCAACATCACGAAGTGTTGCACGGAGGTGTGTCCCGAGAGCATCGGGATCACCGATAACGCCATCATCCCGCTCAAGGAGCGCGTCGTGGATCGCCACTACGACCCGCTGCGGAGGGTCCTCAAGGTGCTGACCGGCGGTTAACCGCCCGCCTGCTTCCCTCACCTGCTTCCGGCGCGCATCTTGGCGCATCCCACACCGGAGGCCCGCCGGATGATCCCCATCATGTCGTTGTGGCTACCCATCGTTCTCTCCGCCGTTCTGGTTTTCCTCGCCAGCGCGCTGGTGTGGATGGCGCTCCCTCATCACAAGACCGATTGGAAGGGCCTGCCCAACGAAGAGGCCGCCCGGTCGGCCCTGAAGGGGGTGGCCCGCGGTCTGTACGCGGTCCCGTTCGCGGCGGGGATGGACCTGTCCAAGGACCCGAGCGTAGCCAAGAAGTTCGAAGAGGGTCCCGTGGCGCACATCACGGTCATGCCGGCCGGCCCCATCAGGATGGGCGGCATGCTGGTCCGGTCGTTCTTGTTCTACTTGGCCGTCTGTGTCGGAGTGGCGTACGTCACCGGACGCACGCTCGACCACACCGCCGACTATCTGGCTGTCTTCCGGGTGGCCGGGACCACTGCGTGGTTCGCCTTCGGGCTGGGAGTGATCCCCGACAGCATCTGGTTCGGCCGGCCCTGGAGCTCAACCGTCAAGCACCTGGCCGACTCGCTCCTGTACGCGCTGCTGGTGGGCGGAGTGTTCGGTTGGCGCTGGCCCGACATGATGTAAACGGCCTTATGACGGGTTGGGGACGCAGGCAGGGTCCATTACTATAGACCGACCCCGTCCCTCGGAGGCCGCCATACGCGCCCCTGGTTGGGTGGCCGTCCTGATCCTGATGGTCGCCGGTGTTCCCGTCCGTCTTCCCGCGCAACACGCGGGCTTCGATCTCGCCGCGGGCCGCTGGTGGGGTGATTCCGTGGCGACCGCGTACAGCGCGGCCTACCACAATCGCCTGGTCGGCCCCTTGGATCTTGGCTTGGGTGTGACTCACCTCGACGACACCCGCTCCCTGCTGGACCGCACGGCCACCGGGCTCGAAGTGACCCTTGGCTTGGCCCGTTCCGGGCGCGGACCTTACGCCGTCGGGAGCGCGGGCCTCGCAGCCCGCCACGGGGACGGGAACCTCGATGCCCATTGGACCGCGGGCTTGGGGTTCGCCTTTCCCGTCTTGCCGTTCGCGTCCCTGGGCCTGGAAGCCCGCTGGCGAGTTGAGGACCAAACCGTCGCCGGCTTTTGGCGGCTCAATCCCGGCGACCGACGGGGGCTGGTCCTGGGCTTTCGAATCGCCGCCGGCAGTCGCATCGGCGCGAAGCGGACCCGGCCTTCCACCCCCCCGCGGCCGGTCTTCGAGGCACCCTCGGATGACGCCGTGGTGAGCATGGCGGAGAGTGCCGGGGCCTCCCCCAACGCGGCCCGGTTGGCAGGCGATGTGGTCGGTACGGCGCTCGGCGTGATGGGCAGCCCTTACATCTGGGGGGGGGATCAAGCGACTGGGTACGACTGCTCCGGACTGATCCAGTACGCCTACGGCCAGCACGGGCTCATCCTCCCACGGATCAGTCGAGACCAGGCGCGCTCGGGCGTTCACGTTGACCCACGACTGGACGCCTTGCGTCCGGGGGACATCCTGGGGTTCGCCATTGAGGGTTCCGGAGTCAGTCATGTAGGCCTCTACGTTGGGGATGGCCGGTTCATCCATAGCGCGTCCTCCGGCGTGCGCCTGTCGAGCCTCACCGCCACCGACCCGGACAGCCGCTGGTGGCGAGACCGTTGGGTCTCCGCGAGGCGCATGATTCAATAGCTGCATCCGTCTCCTCTTGACCGGTGGCTGCACTCGGTCTAGCTTTCCGCCGTTAGCACTCCTGCCTAGCGAGTGCCAATCGCTATCACGTTGTCCTACATCATTTTAAGCATGCGGAGGGATTCACAGGATGGCAACCGCCACGAAGTCCAAGGTGAAGGTCCAACCCCTCGCAGACCGGGTACTCATCCGCCCGCTGGAGGAGACCGAGCAGATGCGGGGCGGGCTTTACATCCCGGACACCGCCAAGGAGAAGCCGCAGCAGGGTGAGATCGTCGCCATTGGGCCCGGTCGCTTTGAGAAGGGCGCACGCGTGCCAATGGAGATCAAGGTGGGCCAGAAGGTGTTGTATGGGAAGTACAGCGGCACGGAGGTCACGTTCGAAGACGAGCAGTACCTGATCATCAAAGAATCCGACGTGCTCGCCGTCATGGGCTGAGCAAAGGAGCATCAATGGGAACGGCAAAGGAATTGCATTTCGACGTCGACGCCCGCGCGCGGCTGAAGCGGGGCGTTGACCAGATGGCGGACGCCGTGAAGGTCACCCTCGGCCCCAAAGGCCGGAACGTCGTGATCGACAAGAAATTCGGCAGTCCGACCGTGACGAAGGACGGTGTGACGGTGGCCAAGGAGATTGAGCTGCCGGATGCGGTGGAGAACATGGGCGCGCAAATGGTGAAGGAGGTCGCCACCAAGACCTCCGACGTCGCGGGCGACGGCACCACGACGGCAACCGTGCTGGCCCAGGCCATTTTCCGCGAGGGGCTGAAGAGCGTTACGTCGGGGATCAACCCCATGGCCATCAAGCGCGGGATTGACAAGGCGGTGGAGTCGGTGGTGGCGGACCTGAAGAAGCTCTCGGTGCCCACGGCCGGCAAGAAGGAAATCGCCCAGGTCGGTTCCATTTCCGCCAACAATGACAAAGAGATCGGCGATCTGATCGCCGAGGCGATGGAGAAAGTCGGCAAGGATGGCGTGATCACCGTCGAGGAGGCCAAGGGCCTGGAGACCACGCTGGAGACCGTGGACGGGATGCAGTTCGACCGCGGTTACCTGTCCCCCTATTTTGTGACCGACCCCGACAAGATGGAAGCGGTCCTGGAAGACGCCTACATCTTGATCCACGACAAAAAGATTTCGGCCATGAAGGACCTGTTGCCAATTCTGGAGAAGGTGGCGCAGACCGGCAAGCCGATGCTCCTGATTGCCGAGGACATCGAGGGTGAGGCGCTGGCCACGATCGTGGTCAACAAGCTGCGTGGCACGCTCAAGGTGTGCGGCGTCAAGGCGCCCGGGTTTGGTGACCGCCGCAAGGCGATGCTGGAGGACGTGGCGAAGCTCACTGGCGGCCAGGTGATCAGCGAGGAAGTGGGCTTCAAGCTGGAAAACACGGTCTTGAACGACCTTGGCCGGGCCAAGCGGATCGTGGTGGACAAGGACAACACCACGCTGGTGGACGGCGCCGGGAAGCACGACGCCATCCAGGGCCGGATCAAGGAGATCAAGTCCCAGATCGACAAGAGCACCTCGGACTACGATCGCGAGAAGCTGCAGGAGCGGCTCGCCAAGCTGGCGGGCGGCGTGGCCGTCATCAACGTCGGCGCGGCGACCGAGACCGAGATGAAGGAGAAAAAGGCGCGCGTGGAGGATGCGCTGCACGCCACGCGAGCGGCCGTCGAGGAGGGCATTGTGCCGGGCGGCGGCGTCGCGCTGCTCCGTGCCCAGGCCGCTCTCACCAAGCTGAAGGTGCTGGATTCGGACGAGCAGGTCGGCGTCGACATCGTGCGCCGGGCGCTCGAGGAGCCGCTCCGCATCATCGCCTCCAACGCCGGGGCCGAGGGCTCCATCGTAGTGGAAAAGGTGCGGACCGCAAAGGAAAAGAATTTCGGCTACAACGCCCAGACCGACGACTACGAGGACCTGGTGGAAGCGGGGGTGATTGACCCCACCAAGGTGACCCGCAGTGCGCTGCAGAATGCGGCGTCGGTGGCCAGCCTGTTGCTCACCACCGAGTGCGTCGTGGTGGAGCGGAAGGAAGAGGAAAAGGCTCCGCCCGCCCCCGGTGGCGGCGGGATGGGCGGCATGTACTAGGCGCAGGTCACACAGACCCAAGAGTGTAGGGCGGGCGCCCCGGGGGGGACCCCGGGGCGTTCTGTCGTTCACCGGGGCGCGTGAAGATGGCCATTCATCTCCGTGGAACGCCAGCCCATTTCGAGGTTATGTTACCCCCGTGCCGACGTCCGCCGTTCTCGCCGCATTGCTCCTGAGCCTCGTCGCGTCTTCCGGGACCCAATCACGCGGTCCGCGCATCATCGGCACGTGGCGCGCGGAAACGGCGGACGGTCCCAGGGAAGTCGTGATCCGGCCCGACTCCTCGGCGAGCTACGGCGACGAGACCGTGCGTTGGCGGACGGTGGCGGATTCGGTCTACCTGGCGTTTGGCGACGAGTGGGTGGGCTACATCGTGACGTTCCGGGGCGACCGGATGACCGTCTCCGGCGGCGATCTGGAAGAGCCCATGACGCTGCGGCGGGCGGGCCCCCCCACGCCGCGGCCCGACTCTGTCCCGGTACCGCCGGCGCCGCCGGCGCAACGCACCAGGCCGCACGACGTCACCGGCGACCGCTGATCCGGATCACGTGACCCCCGAGCGGGTGCGGGACCCGGCGCCGTGAGCGAGCCGCGCACGTCCGCCGCCGGCGCCCCGGACCGGGCTACCCTGTCCCGGGACCTTGCCGACTTTCTGATCGAGTTTTCCATCGCGCTCCACAAACATGCCATGTACCCCGGCGGCCATCCCTCGTTGTTGCCGGCGGCGGAAGGCGTGGTGAACCGGCTGAGCATTGCCTTGCTGGATCGCACGAGCCTGTCGTTGGGCGTCGCCCGCAACCAGCTAGTGATCGAAGGCGTGGCAACCGATCCCAAGAACCCGGTGCTGCATGACCTGGCCGATCGCCTGCACCGGCATCACCTGGGAGCCATCACCTTCAAGCGCGGTGTGACGTCAGACGAAGTGCACGGCGCCCTCAACCTGATCGCTACGGACGCCGACCGGGGCGGGCAGCCCATCGGCCTCGGGCCGGTGGAGCGGCTCACGCCATGGCCCAACGTCCGTCTCTACCCCCTCTCCTACGACCGCCTTCACCTGGTGACCGAAGGCAAGAACCCGGAGGAGGAAGAGGTCGTCCGGCAGGCGGAGCAGACGCATGCGTCCCGCCTCTGGGTGGGTCTAGCGCGGGCGGCGCTGGCGGCAGACATGGTAGACGCCGCGGAAGGGCGGATTGGCGCGGGCGGAGCGACGTCCTCAGGAGCCGAGGGTGAGGATGATGCCCCCGAGGTACTTCCCGAGCCCGGCCAGGTCGCCAAAGCCATTCAGCACCACCCGCGCAGCACCGCATACGATCAGGTCATTGTGGGCTACCTGCTCCAGATTGCCGAAGAGGTCAAGCGGGGCGCGGGAGCCGAGTCGGTCGCCCTCCAGCGGCGCGTTTCGCAGCTGGTGCGAGATCTGGATGGCGGGACGCTGTCGCGGCTCCTCGAAATGGGTGGCGACAGCGGCCAGCGACACCAGTTTCTGCTCAACGCGTCCGACGCACTCGCCGTGGATGCCGTGATCGACCTGGTCCAGGCAGCAAGCCAGACGGAGCATCAGACCATCTCCCACTCCATGTTGCGCATGCTCCAAAAGCTCGGCCAGCACGCCAGCGGAGGGTCCCGCCAGCGGCGCACCCTGGCGGACGCGTCAGTGCGGGACCAGGTGGGCCAGCTCATTCGCGGCTGGACGCTCAAGGACCCGAACCCCGGCGCCTACGGGGCGGCACTTCAGCGCATGGTCACCAGCAAGGTGCCGGTGAGGTCGGAGCCGGGAGGCAAGCCCCAGGGCGCGGAGCCGCATCGGATTCTCCAGATGGCGCTGGAGGTCGGAGCCACGGGACCCGCCGTCATGCGCGCCCTGGATCAGCTGGTGGAGTCGGATCGGCTGGGCGTGATCGCCAAGACGCTGCAGCGGGCCGTCGGGGGAGGAGTGACCGAGCAGCTCTGGCGACGGATCGCCTCGCCGGACGTGGTCCGTCGCGTGGTCTCGGCGGAACCCATCAACGCGGAGCAGCTCGACATCCTGATCGAGCGTCTGGGACTGAGCGCCACCGGCCCCATGCTCGACGTCCTGGCAACCAGCGAGTCCAGCCAGACGCGGCGGGTGCTCCTGGATCGGCTGGTGAAGTTCGGCGGTGCCCTGGGGCCGCTCCTCGTGACCCGCCTGGCTGACGCCAGCTGGTTTGTCCAGCGCAACTTGTTGGCGTTGCTCGCCGACCTTCCGGAGCGGCCGCCCGCGTTCGATCCGCGCCCCTACGCCGAGCATACCGAAGCACGGGTGCGCCGGGAGGCCATCCGAGTCATGCTGCGTGATCCGGCGCAGCGCGAACGCGCTATTCACTACGCGCTGGTGGACAAGGACCCGCGCACGGTCCGCGTGGGCCTGGTCGCCGCGATGGACGGCGGCTGTCCGGACTCGGCCGTGACGCTCGTGGCGGCGGTAGCAGTGGGGAACGCGGCGGAGGAATTCCGCGTGATGGCCATCCGCGTGCTGGCGACGGCCAAAAGCCCGTCCGCCGCCGACGCGCTGCTGAGCATTGCGGTGCCAGCCCGCCGCAGCCTGATCTTCCGGATGCGGACGACCAGATCACCGGAGCAGCGTGCCGCCATCACAGCGCTGCGCCAGTTCGCCGGCAACCCGCGGGTGCGGCAGGCGCTGGACCAGCTGGGCGAGGCCTGATGGCCGGGCCGGTCGATTTCCTCACCAGCTTCGCCCAGACGCTCTCCGCCCTGTCGTTGTATCCCGAGGGGCATGCCTCCCGCGAGCGCGCGGTGGACGCCTTGTTCCAGAAGCTCACCGACCTCCTCGCCACCGAGCTCAAGCCCCAGTTCTCCTTCCTGGGCGACGAGGTGGTGTACGGCAACCTCCCGCTCCGAGACCTCCGACAATGGGACTGGAGTAAGCGCCTGTCCGACTTGGGAATTCAACGGCTGCAGTTCGATCAGACGGTCACGCGGGACGATCTGGAGAGCTTTTTGGATGAAGTGTTGGCCCGCCTCACGCTGAAGGCCGTTGACACCTCAGAGGCGCGGCAGATGCGGCCCAGCGGCATTCGGTACGGCGCGGTGGGCATCCGTGGCGACGAAGGGCAGGGCGCGGAAGTCGCCACCGCCACGATCGCCTTCAGCCTGGCGGAAGAGGCGGATACGGTCCGCTGGATCCACACGGAGCTACACGATCAACGGAATCTCCCGCTCTTCGAGGCCGAGGCGGTGGTGCGGTCGCTATCGGTGGCGATGCACGGTGAACAGCAGATCATGCTGCCGCTCCTGAACCTCCGACAGTTCGACGAATACACCACCACCCATTCCATGAACGTCTGTGTACTGGCCATGGGACTGGCCGAGTGGATGGGCATGGCCGGCGACGACGTCCGCGCCTTGGGCGTGGCCGGTCTGATGCACGACCTCGGCAAGGTGAAGATCCCGCGCGAGATCCTGAACAAGCCGGGCAAGTTGGATCCGAGCGAGCGGGCCATCATGAACGCCCACCCGGTCGAGGGAGCGCGGCTCATTCTGGCGAGCGAGGAGGACCTGGAGCTCGCGGCGATCGTGGCCTACGAGCACCACATCATGTTGAACGGGGGCGGCTACCCGACCTTCCAGTACACGCGCGACTGTCACCGCGCCAGCAAACTGGTCCACGTGTGCGACGTGTTCGATGCCCTCCGCACCAACCGGCCCTACCGCGATGCCTGGCCGCTGGACAAGGTCCTGGCCTATGTCGAGGAACGGTCCGGCACCGAGTTCGACGGCACGGTAGCCCATGCGTTTGCGCGGATGATGCGGGAGTGGGAGCCGAAACTCGCCGTAGTGACCGAGGATCAGGCGCTTCCGGTGAGCTGATCGCCGCCCACGTTCCCTGTGGTTCCCCGGTCATGGATCGCGCCCAGCATCGCCTCAATCTCCGGCGTCACCTCGACGCCCCTGCGAGGTAACACCCGCCGCGCCACGGTGAGAAACGCGTCCCGGGTCACGCGTTGAGACGTGTCCCCCCATGCAAACGGCGCCACCTGCTTCGGCGGCCGCACCGGGCCGAACACGTTGGCGCCACAACCCACCACGGTCCCCGTCTCCAACAGCGTGCCGATCGCCGTCTTGGCATGGTCGCCCACCAGACTGCCCAGGAACTGCCGGGCGGTATCCACCAGCTCTTGGCCCACGCGCACCCGTACGCTACCGTAGGTGTTCTTCAGGTTGGAGGTGGTCGTACCTGCGCCCAGGTTCACCCAGTGGCCCACGGCAGAGTGCCCCACAAACCCGTAATGCGCCTTGTTGGCGTACCCGCCGAACACGCTGGTCGTCACCTCGCCCCGCACCTTGCAGCGTGGACCGATGACGCACCAGCGGACCGTGTCTCCCAGGACTTCTGAGCCGGGGCCGACAAACACCGGTCCTTCCAGGCGCGCCCCGGCCGCGACCCGGGCGCCTTGCTCGATGACCACTACGCCGTCGCGCACGTCGAACACCACGCCGGGCTCCACCTGGCCGCCCAGAATCACCACATCACCGGGATCACCAATCACGGTGCACCCGTCCGGTACCCCGTCGCCACGCTCGTTGGTGAAGTCGGCGGCGTCAGGCTGGAGGAAGTGCTCGAGGGCCGTGATCAGGTCATAGGCGCCGTGCAGGGGGAGGCCGGCCAACTCGACTGCGGCGCCGTCGGTGGCGTGCTCCTCCCAGCGGTGACCCTCCGGTACCCACCAGCCGACGGTCACTCCGTCGTTGATCAGCCGGGCCGGGCCCGGCCCCAGTTCGGGAGGCTCGCCGCTCGGTGCGAAATCCGATCGCCCCAGGATGGCCGGACCCTCAACGGCTGTGCGGGCGCGCACGGCCGGAGCCCCCGGCTCCACGAAAGAGCGCAAGTGCTCCGGCCCGAACACTGCGGCCGTCTCACCCTCCGCCACAGCTTCCCAGCGCTCCCGAATGAGCCAGATGCCGGCGCGCAGCTCGCAGATGGGTCGGCAGTCGCCAAAGGGGTACCACGCGGGTCCCAGCTCCGGTTCCAGGAGATAGACCCTGGTCACGGAGCCACCGGCCAGGCTGGCGCCTCAATCCGCATGATGCCTGACGTCGGCGGGCAGCCGCTCCAGCAGAGTCTTCAAATGCCCGGCGCGCTGAGCCGTGGTCACCAGCGTGACGCCGTTGGCCCGCACCACGACGGCGTCGGAGACACCATCCACCACCACAACGCCATCCTCCGACCATATCACGCAACCCGAGGCATCCCGCTGGTGGGCGGCCCCCACCAGCACGTTGCCGGCTGCGTCAGCGGTTCGTACGCGCCGCAGGGCTGCCCAAGTCCCGACGTCGTCCCACCGGAACGCCCCGGGAACCACGGCGACGCGCGCACTCCGCTCAAAGTGGGAGACGTCAACCGCCACCGGCACGACCCGCGCGAAGAACCCATCCACATCGCCGGTCGCTAGCCGCTCCAGATGCGGCGCCATCTCGGGAGCGAGCGCCAGAGTCTCAGCGTGAAACCGCGTCGCGGTCCAGGCAAAGAGCCCGCTGTTCCACAGTGCGCCGGCGGCAATCAGCTCACGGGCACGGTCCTCGTCAGGTTTCTCGACGAATCGCCGCACCCGCCGCGCGTCCCCCTCGATAGGGTCGCCGGGCTCGATATAGCCGTACCCCACCTCCGGCCGGCTGGGCACAATGCCCACGGTCACCAGCACGTCGTGCCGGGCCGCGATTTCCAGTGCACGGGCGGCGGCGTTGCGGAACTGTGGGTCGTCACCCACGAACCAGTCGGCGTGCAGCGACAATACTGCGGCCGCGGGGTCACGCGCCCCGGCCACCGCGGTGGCCCAGGCGAGGGCCGGCCCCGTGGACGCCGCACGCGGTTCGGCCAGCACGTTCTCGGCCGGGACGTGCGGCAGCAGCCGACGTGTCTCGGCAACCAGGCCGGACCCTGTGATGACCAGGATCCGTTCGGGCGGGACCAGACCGTGCAGCCGTGCGACGGATTGAACCAGGAGCGGCTGGTCTCCCACCAGCGGGAGAAACTGTTTGGGATGATGGGGCGTGGACAGCGGCCAGAAGCGCGTGCCAGATCCGCCCGCGAGGAGCGCGGCCCACTGCGTCATGTCTGGGGAGCTGATCGATCGGTCAGTGGGACGGTGGATGGATGTGCGGGCGGAGGGTACATCTCTCCGAGCGCCCGGCCATCAAAGCAGCCCGGCGATGGCGGGCTTGTGCCGGTGCAATTCGTACAGCAGACCGCCAATGTTGGTCCCGCCGCCGACCAGCATCGCCAGCAAGGCGTCTGACGAGAGTGCGGCGATCACAATCAGTCCGTTCCCGTACTCCACCGCGCCGATGGTGAAATCCCCGCGTGTCGCAGCACTCCCCAGCCGGGTGCACGAGGCCACGACGGAAGGGACCAGCGCGGCGAGGCCCTCCGTGTCGAGACCATCGGTCGCCACCGCGTCAATAGTGAGGCCATCCCGCCCCAGCACGATGACCGCTTCCACCCCCTCGCGCGCGTGCAGCGCTTTCACCACGTCTCGAATGGTCGGCATGGCCGCGAAGCTAGGTTTCGCTATGGGCGAAGTCAAGGCAGCACCATAACTTGACCCTCCTCCGGACCACGGCTAAGCTTGGCGCATACGCATGTCCCGTTCGGCCTTTTCCCGCCTGCACCCGGTGTTCACCACGGCCCTCCTGGCGGGCGTGGGGCTGGCGTGCAGCGGGTCGCTCCTGGGTCCGGCCTCATCCATCAACACGGTCGACACGGTCAGGCTGTATGCATTGTCCGGAACGGCCATCTCCTTGCCCGGCGCGTACAGCATGCTGGACCAACGGACCATCCGCACCGACACGACGTCGCAGTTCGATTTCGCCTTTGACATCACCGCCGCCGGCGCTCCCCTGATCTACCCGTCTGGCGTGTTGGGCTTGTCCACCGAGCCTGGCCTCCAGCGCAGCACCCGCGCGTTCGACGATCTCAAATCGGCACCAGTCGAAGGGTACCTGCGCGACAGCACGCTTGCCGTCGCGGAGCAGGATGTGTTCATCGCACGGTCCCGATCCAGCTTTCTCGGTTGTCTCTACCTCGGCAGCGTTCCGCGTTATGGAAAGTTCCGCGTGTTGAGTATTGACCTGGTTGTCCGGAGTGTCACGTTCGAGGCGCTGGTGAATCGGAATTGCGGCTTCAAGAGCCTCGAGGCCGGCCTCCCCGAATCCTGATGACGTGATTGATATCCGGTGGCTGAGAGACGCGCCGGACGAGGCCGCGGCCGCCCTGGCGCGCCGCGGGTCCGGCGCCGCTGGCCTCCTGAAAACCGCCCTGGAGCATGACGCTCGGCGCCGCGATGTGCTGAAGCGGGTGGAGGGGCTGAGAGCGCACCGGAACGCGGCGTCCGAGGAGGTCGCCGAATTGAAGCGCCGGGGCGCGGACGCTTCCGTGCTTCTCACCGAGCTGAAGACCACCAGCGACATCATTAAGGGCCTCGATCAGGAACTGCGGGCCGCCGAAGATGCCCTGGAACAGGCCCTCCTGCGGATTCCCAATCGGCCGCTGGACGACGTGCCGGACGGCGACGCGACGGCCAACCGCGTGGTGCGAACCTGGGGCGAGCCCCCCAAGCTGAGCGGCCCGGCGCGTCCCCACTGGGAGTTGGGCGAAGCCCTTGGCATCCTGGACCTGGCGCGCGGCGCCAAGATCGCGGGCAGCGGGTTTCCCGTGTTCGTCGGCGAGGGTGCCCGCCTGACGCGCGCGCTCATCAACTTCATGCTGGATCTGCACACCCGCGAGCATGGGTATCGGGAGGTGGCGCCGCCGCTCTTGGTGAACGCGGTCACCGCCCAGGGCACCGGCCAGCTGCCGGACCTGGAGCGGAACATGTACGTCACCGAAGACGGGCTCTATCTGATCCCCACGGCGGAGGTTCCGGTCACCAACCTCCACCGCGACGAGATCTTGCGGGCGGACGTGCTGCCCCTGACGTATGCGGCCTACACGCCCTGCTTTCGGCGGGAGGCCGGGGCACACGGCAAGGACACGCGGGGGCTGATCCGGGTCCACCAGTTCGACAAGGTGGAGCTGGTCCGGATATGCCGGCCGGCGGATTCGCCCGCCGAGCACCAGGCGCTGCTGGGGCACGCGGAGGCAGTGCTGCAGCGGCTGGGCCTCCCGTACCGGGTGGTGCTCCTGGCCGCGGGCGACACGGGCTTCGCCAGCGCCAAGACCTTCGACCTGGAGGTCTGGGCGGCGGGGGTGGGCGCCTGGCTGGAGGCTTCCAGCGCCAGTACGTTCGCGGATTTTCAGGCCCGGCGCGCAAACATTCGGTACCGCCCCACCCCGGACAGCAAGCCAGATTTCGTCCACACGCTGAACGCATCGGGCGTGGCGCTGCCGCGGACCATCATTGCCCTCCTGGAGAACAACCAGGAACCGGACGGCTCCGTGCGCATTCCGCCGGCACTGGTGCCGTACTTCGGGCGGGACCGGCTCCTCCCAGCGTGACCCGCGGGCTGCGCCGGCGGCTGCGCCGGGTGGCAACCGAGCTGGTGTTAGGACTAGTCGTGGTGCTCGGGGCCGTCTCGGTGTGGCAGGCGTGGGACATCGCCGGGCACTTGCGATCGGAAGCGAGGGAGACCACGCGCATCTTCGGGCGTATCGTCAGCGGCCTGAACGACCCGGCCCCAGGGGCGGACACCGAAATCCTGCTGGAGTTGGTCGGCCGGATTCGAGCCACGGGGATTCCGTTCGTGGTCACCGATAGCGCGGGGCGGGTGACCGCGGCCGCAAACCTGCCGTTCGAAGGACCACTCGAGGCGCCCGCGGTCTCCGCCTACGCGCGCGAGTTGGACCGCCTTAACCCACCCCTCGCCGGTCCGAGCGGGGGCGTCATTCACTACGGTCAGCTGCCCATTGCCGGCCGCAGCAAGTGGCTGGGCGTGCTGCAGGTCGCCCTCTTGCTCACGGCGCTCGCGTTGGGCGCGTGGGCCTACCGGACGGCCCTGCGCGGTGACCGCGAGCGCATCTGGGTAGCCATGGCCCGGGAGTCCGCCCACCAACTGGGTACCCCGCTCATGAGCGCGGGCGCCTGGATTGATCGGCTGGCCACCGGTGACAGTCCGCCGCAGGAGATCGCCCGGCATTTGCGCGCCGACCTGGAGCGGCTGGAGCGCGTGGCTCAGCGGTTCGAACGCATCGGCCGGCCGGCCCGTCGCGAAAGCGTCGCGCTCGGCGCCCTGGCCGAGAAGGTGGCGGCGTATTTTGGGCCCCGCCTGCCACGTCACGCCAACCCGGTCATCATCAAAGTGCATGCGCCGGGCTCCGGCCCCACCATCTCGGGAGACGGCGTGCTGCTGGAATGGGCCCTGGAGGCGCTGGTGCGGAACGCCGTGGACGCGCTGAGCGGTCGCGGCGGCACCATCGAGATCACGGTGTCCACCGAAGGGCCCATTGCCACCGTGCTGGTGAGCGACGACGGTCCGGGTGTGCCCGCCGACGTGCGCCTGGCGCTGTTCGAGCCGGGCGTGACCACCAAGCCGGGCGGCTGGGGCCTGGGACTGGCGCTCGCCCGCCGGATCGTGGAGGACGTGCACGGAGGCCGCTTGGAGCTTCGGAGCAGCATCGGAGGCGCCACCTTCGCGGCCGAAGTGCCGGTCACGGGAATCACGGCGTGACCCTGTCACTCAATGACGCCCAGCGCCAAGCCGTGGAACACCGCGGTGGACCCCTGCTGGTCCTGTCGGGCGCGGGATCTGGAAAGACCCGCGTTCTGACTGCGCGTCTGGCCCACCTGGTCGGGGCGGGCATCCCCGCCTACCGCATCCTGGCGGTGACGTTCACCAACCGTGCGGCTGGGGAGATGCGACGGCGGGTGGCCACCCTGCTGGGGCGAGAGCCCGACGGTCTCTGGATCGGCACGTTCCACTCGCTGGCGGCTCGACTCCTTCGCCGGGAGGCCCCGCTGATTGGGTTCACCGCCCAATTCACGATCTATGATGAAGACGACCGCCTCGCGCTGGTCCGCCGCATCCTGGAACAGCACGGTCGCTCGCCCAAGGCGTTCCCACCCAAGACCGTGACCTACCTGATCTCCGCCGCCAAGAACCGGCTCCAGACGCCCGCCGAGCTGGCCGCCGGCGCGGGAGACCCGCTTACGCAGGTCGCCGCGGAGACCTACGCGGCGCTGGGCGAGGCGCTGGCCCGCGCCAACGCCATGGACTTCGACGATCTGCTGCTCCACCCGCTGCGGGTGTTTCGCGACCATCCCCGCCGGCTGGAATACTGGCAGCAGAGATTCGCCTCCCTGTTGGTGGACGAGTTCCAGGACACCAACCGCGCCCAGTACCTGTTCGTTCGGCAGCTGGCGGAGCGACACCACGCCCTGTGTGTCGTGGGCGATGACGACCAATCCATTTACGGCTGGCGTGGCGCCAACGTGCGGAACATGCTCGACTTTCGATCCGACTTCCCGGAGGCCACGATCGTGCGCCTGGAGGAGAACTACCGGTCCACCCAGCGCATTCTCGCCGCCGCCAACGAGGTCATCGTCCAGAACCGGGAACGTCTGGGCAAGACGCTCTACACCGTTCGCGTTGGCGGCGACCCGGTCACCGTCGTGTCGGCCGCCGACGAGCGGGATGAGGCAGAATGGGTGACCCGCGAGCTTCGCGAGCGGGCCGCCACGGACCATTATGCCTGGCACGACATGGCGGTGCTCTACCGAACCAACGCGCAGTCGCGGGCGTTCGAAGACGCCTTCCGCCGTGTGGCCATGCCGTACCGGGTCGTCGGCGCGGTAAGCTTCTATCAGCGGCGCGAGGTGCGCGACCTGCTCGCCTACCTGCGCCTCATCGTGAACCCGGCCGATGACGAGGCCTTCCGCCGGGCCATCGCGGTGCCGAAGCGCGGCGTGGGCTTGTCCAGCCTGGCAACCCTGGAGCAAGCCGCGGCCGAGTGGAAACGGTCGCTTCTGGAAACCGCCGCCATGGCCGGCCGCGTTGGGGACCTCCGACCGTTGGCCCGCGACCAACTGGTCGCCTTCGCCGACCTCATTGCCTCGCTCCGCGCCGCGGCCGCCGGCGTGCCGGCCGCCTCGATCCTGGAGCAGATCATCGACACCATCGAGTACGCCGCGTATCTCACTGCGGACGGTCCCGATGGCGTGGAACGGATGGAAAACGTGCGCGAGCTGATCGCCGCCGCCGCCGCCTGGTCCGATGAATCCACCGAGCCCGAGGACGGCGCCTCTCCGCTCGAGCGGTTCCTGACCAGCGCGGCCCTCATGACATCCGACGAGGCCGGCGGCGGGGATCCTCAGGGCGTGACCTTGCTCACCGTCCACGCCGCCAAGGGGCTGGAGTGGCCCGTGGTGGTGCTAGCCGGGCTGGAAGACGGATTATTCCCGCTCTCGCGCTCTCTGGAGACGCCGGAGGGAGCGGAGGAAGAGCGCCGGCTGGCGTACGTGGGGATTACGCGGGCGCGCGACCGGCTTTACCTCACGTGGGCGCGATCCCGACGTCGGGGAGGCCAACTCATGCCGGGCCGTGCGTCACGCTTTCTCGATGCGTTGCCGGCGGACGTCGACGAACGACGGACGGCCGGACTCTTCGGGGGTGAGAGGGGACGGAGGCCGGCAAGCTGGAGCTGGGCGGCCACCGCGATCCCGACACCTGCCGAGGAAGCCTCGCAGGACGCGCCGCGCTATGTGAAAGGAGAGCGGGTGCGGCACAAGACCTTTGGTTCCGGCACCATCATGGGCCTGGCGGGCGTGGGCCGCGACCTGAAGGTAGCCGTCGCGTTTGATGACGACGACGTGGGCACCAAGCATCTACTGGTCTCGGTCGCCGCCCTGGAGCGGGAATGGGAACCCGCGTGACCATCCACCGGGAGGAGGTCGAGCGGGTGGCCCGGCTGGCATCCCTGGCGGTTGATGAGGGCACTTTGGCCGCGCTCACCCAACAGATCTCGAATATCCTCGAATACGTCTCCCAACTTGATCGGATGGTCACCGACGCGGATACCAGCGCGGCGATCTGGTTGGGGTTGGATGCGCCGCTGCCGCCGCGTGCAGACCAGGTCCGGCCCGCCAATCTGCACCACGCCCTGAAGGACCTGGCGCCCGCGTTTCGCGAGGGCCTCTTTCTGGTCCCGCGCCTCCCCGGATTGGAGGACCAGTGAGCGACCTGCGCGCGGTGGCCGGCGCGGCAGCCGACCGGATCGAGGCCACGGAACGCCGGGGACTTCACGCGGTGCTCGCGTTTGATCGGACGACGCTGCTCCGCCAGGCGGACGCCGCGGCGGACCGGACGGAAGCCCCCCTCCATGGCACCGTCATCGGTGTGAAGGACAACATCGCCACCCTCGACTACCCCACCACGTGCGGCTCCCGGATCCTCATGGGCTATCGCTCCCCCTACGAGGCAACGGCGATCAGGCGGCTGAGGGAAGCTGGGGCGCTCATCGCTTGCAAGACCAACCTGGACGAGTTCGCCATGGGCTCCTCCACCGAGCACTCGGCCTTCGGGCGAACCCTGCATCCGGAACGCCCCGAGCTGGTGTCGGGTGGCTCATCCGGTGGATCGGCCGCGCTCGTGGCCGCGGGAGCGGTGGACGCGGCCCTGGGCTCCGAGACCGGAGGGTCGGTTCGGCAGCCGGCCGCCTTTTGCGGCGTCGTGGGCGTGAAACCGACGTACGGCCGCGTCTCCCGCTACGGCCTAGTCGCCTTCGGCAGCTCGCTGGACCAAATCGGCGTGCTGGCGCGGTCGGTGAGCACGGCGGCCAACGTGTTGAGCGCCATCTCGGGCCGCGACCCCAACGACGCCACCTGCGCCGATCGGAGTCCATTCATCCCGCCGGAGCCGCCCGGAAACCTGTCCGGTCTGACCGTGGGAATCCCGGCCGAATACTTCCCCGGGGACCTGGACCCGGGCGTACGGGCCGCGTGCGAGCGGGCCAAGCGCATTCTACGTGACGCCGGGGCCACCTTGCGCGACGTTTCGCTCCCCAGCACCGGCCTGGCGATTCCCACCTATTACGTCATTGCGCCGGCTGAGGCCAGCTCCAACCTGGCGCGCTACGACGGCGCCCGGTATGGCCCGCGCGTGACCCCACCGGACGGCGATGTGCAGGCCATGTTCCGCGCCACGCGCGGGGCGGGATTCGGCGCAGAGGTGCGGCGCCGCATCATCGTGGGCACGTACGTGCTGTCCGCCGGCTACTACGACGCCTACTACCGAAAGGCGCTCGCCGCCCGCTGGCGCATCGCGCAGGACTTCGCCACGGCGTTCCGGTCCGGCGTGGATCTGCTCCTCACGCCCACCACACCCACCACGGCGTTCGCCGCCGGGGAGAGGGTGGACGATCCCGTCGCCATGTACCTGGCGGATGTTTTTGTATGCCCCGCCAACCTGGCCTGGTTGTGCGCCATTTCGATTCCAGCGGGGCGCGCCAACGGCCTGTCGGTGGGCGTGCAGCTCATGGGTCCGCAGTTCGGGGAAGGGCGAATGTTTCAGGCCGCCGCCGTGCTGGAGCGCGCTACGGATGCGCAGGCGGAAGTGCGATGAGCTGGGAGACCGTGATCGGGCTCGAAGTGCACGTCCAGTTGAAGACTCGCTCCAAAATGTTCTGCGCGTGCTCCACCACGTTCGGTGACCCTCCGAACACCAACGTCTGCCCGGTGTGTTTGGGCCTGCCGGGGGCCCTCCCCGTGCCCAATCAGGCCGCCGTCCGCCTGGCCGTGCGGGCGGCGATCGCCCTGGATTGCACCGTCCATCCCACCAGCGTTTTCGCCCGGAAGAACTATTTCTACCCGGATCTCCCCAAGGGCTACCAGATCTCCCAGTTCGAGCAGCCGCTGGCTACCGGTGGCGGGGTGGACATCAATGGGAAGACCATCGGCGTCACGCGCCTCCATCTCGAGGAAGACGCCGGCAAGTCGCTCCATGACCGCGTGCCGGGGATGACGGCAGTGGACTTCAACCGTTGCGGCGTACCGCTGATGGAGATCGTGACCGAGCCCGACCTGCGGTCCAGTGAAGAGGCTCGTCGCTACCTGACGGTCCTCAAGCAAGTCCTGGAATACCTCGACGTCTCCGACTGCAACATGGAGGAAGGAAGCCTTCGGGTCGATGCCAATCTCTCCGTGCGCCGCCCAGGCGAGCCGCTTGGCACCAAGCAGGAAGTCAAGAACATGAACTCCTTCGCGGCCGTCGAGCGCGCCCTGGACAAGCTGCGGGACGTCCAGCTTACTGCTCTGCAGGCGGGCCGGAAAATCGAACTGACCACGTACACCGCCCGGGAGGGCGAGCTCAGGGCCATGCGAGTGAAGGAAGAAAGCCACGACTACCGGTACTTTCCGGACCCTGACCTCCCACCCCTCAACCTGGTGTGGTACGGCATTGATCCCGCGGATGAGCGAGCCGCACTCCCGGAACTGCCGGCTGCCAAGGCCGCACGGTTCGTATCCGCCTACGGCATCCCGACCTACGATGCCGGGGTGCTCACCGCCAACCGCACGATCGCCGAGTACTACGAGGCCGGCGTCCGCGCTGGTGCCGCGCCCAAGGACGTCGCCAACTGGGTCATGGGCCCGGCCCTCCAGGACGCCAATGAGAACGGCGGCGTCTTTCGAGTGGCGCCACCGCGCCTGGCTGCGCTGATCGCCCTGGTGCGAGAGGGGGTCGTGAGCTTGCAGGCGGCCAAGGGCGTGTTCGCGGAGATCGCGTTATCGGACCGGGAGCCCCGCGCCGCGGCGGAGCGTTTGGGGGTCCTCCAGGTGGGCGACACCGCCCAACTCGGCGCCTGGGTTGACGGCGTGCTCGCCGCACACCCGGAGGAGCGGCGTCGCTACCGTGCGGGCGAAGGGAAGCTGCTGGCGTTTTTCACGGGGCAGGTGATGAAAGCGTCGCGCGGCAAGGCGGATCCCAAGGCGGTGCAGGACCTGCTGCGGGCCGCGCTCACCCAGGATTAGATCACCCTCCCGGATTCGCCTCCGTCGGCGTGGCCGTCGGCTCTGACCCAGGGCTTCTGGGCGGCGGATTCCTCCCAATACGGCAGGGGATACTGAGGCAGGGAGAAATGCTCGTCGGCCGCGGCCGAGAGCCGACCCACATCGAAGGGAATCCGGCTGCGCAGCACGTCCAGCCGCATGCGCTGCGCCAACTTGAGCGACGCCTCCCCCGACGGGTCCAGCCGGCGCGCTGTGCCGCCGTCCCCTCCCAGCGTCTCCATCACCAGCTGAAACGACGTGGCCATGTGCCGCTCGACGGCTGCATCCGCCAGGTCCCAGCGGCTGACCTCCGCGACGGCCCTGAAGGCCCGTTGCCAGGACTGCGTTTCCGTCAGGCCCACCATGCCGCGGAATAGCCGCCGACTGGTGCGCACCGAGAAGATGGTCGGAGACAGGATGCTGTCCAAATGGGTGTCGGCCGCCGAATGGTCCAGCCGGATCACATCCATGGCGGTGCGCGCGTAGTGCTCGCCCAGGTGGGTCTCAAACCGGCTTTCCCAGTACGAGTGGCCCAGGGCGATGGTGCGAGACGTGACCACCAGCTGTCGCGGCACAAAGAAGTTGTGCGCCACCGAGTCCGCGGCCAGGTGCGCCAGGTAGCCCAATCCAAACGCTCGCAATGCCTCGGTGTCGGCGAGATCGTGAATCTCCTGCCCCACGTGCCAGGCGTGACAGTGGCGCCCCACCGGGGCGTACTTCTTGGCGATCGAGGTGTCGGCGGCCACGTTGCCGTACAGGAAATCATAGGGAAACGCCCGGAGCACCCCGGCCACAGCCTCGGGCAGATTCGCCAGGTTGGCGAGGACCGACTCGCCCAGGAAAATGTGGGTCCCGGGCGTCCAGGCGTGCGCCACGGCCGGCCACACCGCCAACGCGGCGACGGCGGCCAGTGCGACGAGCCACCAGCGGTGCTGCACCCGCTCAGCGTCTCCGGCCCAGGATGGCGCGTTTCAACGACCGAAACACGCCGGCTCCTCGCCGCGTTGCTCGCAGCGCGGCTGCCACGTCCAGGGCCGTGTCTTCGACCTCTTCGTGCAGGATATCCAGGACCACCTCGAGATCACGCAGTCGATCAGCCACCCGATCGGCCGCCTCCGTCGCCTGAGTCCGGATGCGCCGGGACGCGGCCACCAGGCCATCCACTTCCCCGCGCACCGTCGCCACCACGCGGCTGGCATCCTCGGCAGCCGTGCGCACCGATTGCAGGGCGGGGCGGCCGTCCTGTTCCAGCACCCGACCGACCTCGCCTAACCGCTCCAGCGCCCTCCGCAGGTCGCGCATCAAGACCAGCGCCGCGACCGTAAAGCCCAGCATCAACAGCGCGATCGTCACTGCAGAGACGGCCGTCACCACCGTCCATCCCATCGTGTCCATACCCCCGGGGTGTGAGACAAAGGTACGTCATCGCGCGCCGACGCGCGCTTGACGCACCGCGCGCCCGCGCCGTAAGGTTCGCGCAACATGGCAGCGCGCTTCCACGTGACCGGTGGCGTTCCGTTGCACGGCACCGTCCGCCCCGCCGGAAACAAGAATGCCGCGCTCCCCATGATCGCCGCGGCCCTCATGGCTGACGGGCCGTGCGATCTTCTGAACGTTCCCCGCATTCGCGACGTCGAGGCCCAG
This sequence comes from Gemmatimonadales bacterium, assembly GCA_036393515.1. Classification (GTDB taxonomy): domain Bacteria; phylum Gemmatimonadota; class Gemmatimonadetes; order Gemmatimonadales; family GWC2-71-9; genus JACQHC01. The sequence goes on from DASWGV010000229.1 coordinate 49,048, forward strand.
CTCGACCTGGCACGCGGCCTCGGCGCCGCCATTGCCTGGACCGACGAGCGCACCCTACGCATTGACCCACGGGGGCTCCGGCCGGGACCCCTCGATCCCCGTATCTGCGGCTCCCTCCGGGCCTCCATCCTCTTCGCCGGGCCGTTGCTCGCCCGCTTCGGCCGCGTGACGCTGCCGCCGCCTGGCGGAGACGTCATTGGGCGCCGTCGCGTGGACACCCACTTCCTGGCGCTCGAACGCCTGGGCGCGGAGCTCACCATCGGGGCGGAGTACCTCCTCGAAGCCAAGGGCCTCACCGGCGCCGATGTGTTCCTGGACGAACCCAGCGTGACGGCCACGGAGAACGCCCTCATGGCCGCCGTGCTCGCGCGCGGCACCACGGTGCTCCGCAACGCCGCTTGCGAGCCGCACGTGCAGGACCTGGCCAGGGCGCTGGTCGCCATGGGGGCCAGCATCGAGGGCATCGGCACCAACCGCCTCACGGTTCAGGGGACCGCTCAGTTGCGCGGGGCCACGCTGGAAGTGGGTCCGGATCACATCGAGATCGGGAGTTTTGTGGGGCTCGCCGCGGTCACCAACGGGCGGATCGTGATCGAGGGAATCCGGGCCGATGACTTGCGAAATATGCTCCTCCAATTCGAACGGCTGGGGGTCCGCCCGCGCCTGGACGGGACACGGCTCCTGGTCGAGCCTTCGCAGGAGCGACGGGTGCGGCCCGACTTGGGCGGCCACGTACCCAAGATCGAAGACGGCCCCTGGCCGGCGTTTCCCGCCGACCTGATGTCCATCGTGACCGTGGTCGCCACCCAATGCGAGGGCCTGGTATTGGTCTTCGAGAAGATGTTCGAGTCTCGCCTCTTTTTCCTCGACAAGCTGATCGGGATGGGAGCGCGGATCGTGCTGTGCGATCCCCACCGGGCGGTGATCGCGGGCCCTTCGCCGCTGCGCGGAGGCGTGGTGGTGAGCCCCGACATTCGCGCCGGCATGGCCATGGTGCTCGCTGCGCTCGCCGCCGAGGGTGAGAGCATCATCCATAACGTGGAGCAGATCGACCGGGGCTACGAGCGGATCGACGAACGCCTCCGGTCCCTGGGCGCCAGGATCGAGCGGGTCAGCGACGGATGACGTTCCCGGACCTCCGGGAAACGCCGGGCACCCCGTCGCGTCCTGGGCTGGAGCTGTACGAGTTGGCGCCGTGGCGCTCCCGGTTTGGCGTCGTCGCCGGAATCACGTCGCGATCCACCGACTTCACGCTTGGCGGTGCCCCGCCGACCGGTGACCCGGCCGCGCATTGGGACGCGTTCCGGGCCTTGCAACAGGCCAGGTTTCCGTCGATCCGCGTTGGGTACCAGTGCCACGGGACCCGCGTAGCAGCCCACCAATACGGCGCTCCCGGCCTGGTCCTGATTCCGGACACCGATGGCCATGTCACGGAGGAGGGCGGAGTACTGCTGGGCATCACGGTAGCGGACTGCATACCGGTGTACCTGACCACCACCGACGGAGCCGGGGTGGGGCTGCTCCACGTGGGCTGGCGGGGGCTGGCCTCCGGAATCATCGAGCAGGGCGTCCCAGCCTTCCGCGCCGCCACCGGGGGCACGCCGTCAAGAATCGTAAGCCATTGTGGCGTAGGTATATGTGGTGGCTGCTATGAAGTTGGACCTGAGGTCGTGCGCCAGGTTCTTGGGGAAGAAACGGCCGGCCCGACCCCATTGGACCTGCGGGCTGCGGTGGCCTTACGGTTGACCAGGCTTGGCGTCCCGGAGGTTACGCTCAGTCCCTGGTGTACAGCGCACGATGCCGTCCGGTTTCACTCCCATCGAGCATCCGGAGGGCGGTCGGGCCGCATGTTGGCCTTTGTCGGGCGGCCACTCGCTTGACCGGCTGGCGACCGGCCGGTACATTGCCTGTCGTGGTGCGGGCGAAGTTCGGCCCGCGCTTTTTTTTGCCCCAGCGATGTCGAACGCTCTTCCAGACCTGATCACCACGATCCGCGAGCGCGTGGCCGCGCTCGGATACGAGGTGGTAGATGTTCGGCGGGGGGGGAACCGTCGGACACGTCTCCAGGTGCGCATGGACCGCCCAGGGAGCACGCCGGGCCACGGCGTCACTATTGCCGACTGCGAAATCGTGAGCCGTGCCCTGGAGCGCTGGTTCGACGACACCGGTCTCATAGGATCGGACTACATGCTGGAAGTCTCCTCCCCAGGGATCGAGCGGCCGGTCCGCTGGCCGGAGCACTGGGAGCGCTTCACCGGTCACGACGTGCTGGTTCGCCTCCCTGGGCTGGGCCGGGTACGGGCGACCATCCTCGACGTGGATCAGCAGGAGGGGGAGGTCGCCTTGAGGCCGACAGGTGGAAGCGATACCGTCCGGGTGCCAATCGCTCAAGCCCGAGATGCAACGCTGGCGGTGGACTGGACCTGACGACCGTACCTAAGGAGCACCTCTAAGGATGGCAACTTCCGCCGAAGTGGTCTCGGCCCTGCGCGAACTCGCGAACGCGAAGCAGCTCGAACGGGGTGAGTTGGTCGAACTGCTGCGGGACGGCATTCACGCCGCGCTGGTCAAGCGCTACGGGCCGAATGTCCGCTCCGAAATCGAGATTGACGAATTTCACGGGGCGATCCGCGTGGCCGTTCTGCGCACCGTCGTCGAGGCCGTGGAGGACCCCGGCTCCCAAGTGTCGCTGGAGGAAGCGCGCTGGGAGGACCAGGATTTCCAGCCCGGAGACGTGCTGGAGGAGGAAGTACCTTTCGACGCTTTCGGCCGGAGCGCGGTCCAGGCTGCCAAGCAGCGGATCATCCAGCGGGTGCGGGAAGGCGAGCGCGCCAGGATTCGCGAGGAGTTCGCTGACAAAGTGGGGCAGCTGCTCTCCGGCGAGATCCAGCAGATCGAACGGGGGAAGCTGGTGGTCATGCTGAACCGGTTCCGGGAGGCGGAGGCCATCATCCCGTACCGCGAACAGAACCACCGGGAACATTTCCACCAGGGTGATACCATCCGGGCCGTTCTCAAGCGCCTCGAGGAAACCCCCAAGGGCCCGCGCCTGATCCTGTCGCGGGGGGATCCGCTGTTCGTGCAGGCCCTGTTCAAGCTCGAAGTCCCGGAGATCCTCCAGGGCATCGTGGAAATCCGCGCCGCCGCTCGCGAAGTCGGGAGCCGGACCAAAATCGCGGTGGCGAGCCGCGACGACGGGATTGACCCGGTGGGCGCCTGCGTGGGGCTCAAAGGGAGCCGGGTGCAAGCCGTGGTGAACGAGCTGAGCGGCGAGCGCATTGATATCGTGCCCTGGTCGCCGGACCCGGAGCGGTTCGCCCGGCTGGCCCTGGCTCCGGCCCGCGTCTCCCGCGTATTCTCAGACCCGGAGAACCGAACCATCCAGGCCATCGTGGACGAGGATCAGTTGTCGCTCGCCATCGGGCGGAACGGCCAAAACGTGCGGCTGGCGTCCGAGCTTACCGGCTGGAAGATCGATCTGTTCTCCAGCCGGGAGTGGCTGGAGCGGGGCGGCGAAGGACCGTTGTTCGCCCCCCTGCCGCCGGCGGACGAACTGGCGGCCGAAGTACGGCTGGACGAGCTCAAGGGACTCCCGGCCGAAGCGTTGCAGGTCCTCGACGCGGCGGGTCTCCGGACATTGCGGGATATTCTGGACTTCGAGCGGGACGATCTACTCAAGATCACCGGGATGACGCCGGAGTACGCCGACACGCTCATGGCGTTCCTGGCTGAGCTCACCGAAGAGAGCGGTGAAGGAGAGCCGAGCGCGCCGGCGGCGACGGCAAATCCGTCGGCGGGGGAGGAGGCGCCCCCGTCGACGCCCTAAGCGAGGCCGGGCTTCGCCTGCTGGGGATGGGCCTGCGCGCCGGCAGCGTCGTCATTGGCGTCGCGGGGGTGCGGGCCGGCCTGCAACGGGGAGAACTGGCGCTGGTGGTGGTGGCAGGTGACCACAGCCCGCGCACCGCGGACAAGGTCGTGCGCTCCGCGCAGGGCCGCGGCGTGCCCGTGGTCCTGGCCGCCCGGGCGGTGGATCTGGGGGCGCGGCTCGGTCGCGGGCAGGTGCAAGCCGCCGGCGTCCGGGATCGCCACCTGGCATCCGGCATTCTGGGTCGTTCGTGAGGGCGCAGTCGGTGGACTCGATGGAGGGCTGGAACGAAGCATGGTGACCAAGACGCGGGTGCACGATCTCGCCGCCGAGTTCGGGGTGGACGCCGAGCAACTGATGCGGCTGTTGACGGAGTTGGATATCCATGTTCGCAGCCATCTCTCCGGCCTGGAACCCTCGCAGGTCGCGCTGGTGCGCGCTCGGTGGGAGCGCGAGAAACGCAAGCGGAGCGAACCGCAACCCAAGCCCCGCGCGCGTCGAGCCAAGGCCGCCAAGGCGGCGGCAGAGCCACCGGCGCCCACCACCGAGGCGCGTCCCAAGCGCCGGCGGCGCACCGCGGCCGAAGTGGCGACCAAAGAAGCTGAAGACGAGGAGCGGCGCCGCGAGGCCGCTGCTGCCGCCGCCGTTGATCAGGAGCTCCGGCTCATCGTCACGCCGGAACCCAAGCCGTCGCTGGAGGAGCGCGCGGCGGCGCTCTTCCGCGAGCCCGTTCCGGCAACGGAAGACGGCGCGGAGCGGGAAGGCGAGCCGTTGCCCCACCCGCAGGCACCGACCGCTGAGGCCGGCGCGGCTGCCGCCGCCGAGGCGAAACCCGAGCCGGTGATTCCGCGCCGCGTCCAGCGGCCCGCGGCCGGCCCGTGGATCAGGCCGGTCGCCTCCGCCAGCCCCGGCTTCCAGACGCCCCGGCCCGTCGCCTCCGCCGCCCCAGGTCAGACGCTTGACGAGCGGCGAAAGGACAAGAAAAAACGAAAAAAGGGCAAGCGCAGCCAGGTGGACCAGGAAGCGGTGCAGGCCAATATCAGCCGCACCTTGGCGTCCCTGAAAGGGCCGGTCGCCCGTAAGGGGCCCCGGCGCCGCGAAGAAGAAACCGGCCTCCGCGAACTCGAGGCCCAGCGGCGGGCGGAAGAGGAGGCCCGCGAGCGTGCCACGGTGCGGGTGAACGAGTTCATCACCGTGTCCGAGTTGGCTGGCATCCTCAAGGTCCCGCCGACGCAAATCGTGACGTTCTGCTTCAAGGAGCTGGGGATGATGGTGACCGTCAACCAGCGCCTGGATTTCGATCAGATCGAGCTCATAGCGGAGGCGTTCGGGTTCCGTGCCGTGCAGGAGGCGGAATACGTCCCCGCGGCCGCCGCAGAAGAGGTGGCGGACCGCACCGAGGACCTTCAGCCCCGGCCTCCGGTGGTAACCGTGATGGGCCATGTCGACCACGGGAAAACCTCTCTGCTGGATCATGTGCGCAAGACCAACGTGATCGGGGGCGAGGCTGGCGGCATCACGCAGCACATCGGTGCCTATCACGTGGTGCTCCCCTCGGGGAAGGGCATAACGTTTCTGGACACCCCGGGCCATGAAGCGTTCACCGCCATGCGCGCGCGCGGCGCACAAATCACGGACCTCGTCGTGCTGGTGGTGGCGGCCGACGACCAGGTCATGCGCCAGACGGTCGAGGCCATCAGCCACGCCCGCAACGCGGGCGTGCCCTTGATTGTCGCGATCAACAAGATCGACCTGCCCAGCGCGGACGTGGAAAAGGTCAAGCGGGACCTGCTTCAGCAGGGGGTCGTCCTGGAGGAATTCGGCGGCGACACCATGGCTGCGGCGATCTCCGCCAAGACAGGCCAGGGGGTCGATGAACTGCTCGACAAGATCCTCCTCCAGGCGGAAATGCTGGACCGGCGCGCCAATCCCGACCGACCGGCCAGAGGAACCGTGATTGAAAGCTCATTGGATCCCGGCAAGGGTCCGGTCGCGACGGTGCTGGTGCAGACCGGCACGCTCAAGGTCGGTGAGGACTTCATCTGCGGCAGCCTGGCCGGCCGGGTGCGGGCCCTGCTGGACGAGCGCGGCCACCGCATCGAGGCTGCCGGACCCTCCACCCCGGTGCAGGTGCTCGGGTTTGAAGACGTTCCCCAGGCCGGCGATGGGTTTACGGTGGTGCCGAACGCGCAGGAAGCCCGCGATATCGCGCAGAAGCGCCACCGGCTGGACCGCGAGGCCCACCACCGGCGCACCAGTCGGGGGGTGTCGCTGGAAGATCTGGCGAAGCAGATCGGGGAAGGCAAAGTGCAGGAACTCCGAATCATCATCAAGGCGGATCAGGGAGGGCCGGCAGAGGCACTGGCCGACGCCTTCGCCCAGTTGTCCACCGCCGAGGTGCGGGTCGATGTGGTGCATCGCGGGGTCGGTGCGATCAACGAGAGCGACGTGCTGCTGGCCAAGGCATCCCAGGCCATCATCGTCGGGTTCCACGTGCGCCCGGACGCCAACGCCCGCGCGGCCGCGGAGCGAGAGAAAGTGGACATCCGGACCTACCGCGTGATCTACGAAGCCATCGAGGACGTGCGGGCCGCCCTGGAGGGCATGCTGGCCCCAGAGCAGAAAGAGGTGGTGTTGGGCGAAGCCGAGGTCCGCCAGATCTTCAAGATCTCGGGGCTGGGCACGGTGGCCGGCTGCTACGTCCGCTCCGGCGTCATTCGCCGCGGCGCGCGCATCCGGGTGGTGCGGGATGGCGTGGTGGTCTACGACGGAGGCATCGGAAGCCTGCGCCGCTTCAAGGAGGATGTCCGCGATGTGAAGGAGGGCCTGGAGTGCGGCATCGGCGTGGAGAACTTCAACGACGTGAAGGTCGGCGACGTGCTGGAGGCCTACCGCGTCGAGGAGGTGGCCCGGTCTCTGGCGCCGGCGGGGTCCTCCAAGGACGCCTGAGGTGGTCGTCGGGATCGTGACCTGGGACCTGCACCTCAACGGGTGCCAGTCCCTCAAGGATAAGCGACAGATCCTGACCAGCCTCAAGGATCGCCTGCACCGGCGCTTCAACGTGTCCGTCGCGGAAACCCGCCACCAGGAGTTGTGGCAGCGAGCCGAGCTGGCGTGCTGCGTGGTCGCGGAGAGCCGCCGCCACGCCGAAGATGTCCTGGGCGCGGCCGACCGGTTCGTCGCCGGTGAACCCTTGGCTCGAATCATTGATTCCGCCACCGCGTTCCGGTGACGCGATCCTCCCGCTACCGCCCGGAGCGTCTCGCGGCCCTGATCCAGAGCACGGTCGCCTCGGCGCTCGCCTCAGAGGTGAAGGATCCACGGGTGGGGTTCGTGACCGTCACCGACGCCCGCGTGGCGCCGGACGCGTCCTACGCCACCATCCATGTGAGCGTCCTGGGTCCTGACGAGGCCAAAACCGCGGCCATGGAGGGGCTCGAAAGCGCCCGCGGCTTTCTCCGCAGCTATCTGGCCCGAGCCCTACCGTTGCGCACCGCCCCGGAGCTGCACTTCGTGCTGGACCGCACGCTGGAACACGCCGCGCGCATCGAGCGCCTCCTCGCCGACATCAAGCGCGACGAGCCCGGCCCCTGACGTCCGGCCTGCTGTTGGTTGATAAACCGGCTGGACCGACGTCCCACGACGCCGTGGCCATGCTGCGACGGGCGCTGCGCACTCGGCGGGTGGGACACGCCGGCACGCTCGACCCGTTCGCCACCGGCCTGCTGCTCGTGCTGGTGGGGAGCGCCACCCGGCTGGCTCGGTACCTGGCCGGTCTTCCCAAGCGATACCGCGGGCTCATTCGGCTGGGCTGGAGCACCGACACGGATGACGCCACCGGCGTACCGGGCGCCGCCAGTGATGCCTGGCGCTTGCTGTCCGATGACGCGATTGCCCGCGCCATGGAGGGTCTGATCGGGGCCCGACGGCAGGTGCCCCCCACCTACTCCGCCAAACACGTCGGCGGCGAGCGCGCTCACCGGCGAGCCCGTCGGGGCGAGGCGGTGGCGCTCGAGCCAGTCGCCGTAGAGATCCAGCGGTTCACCCTGGTCGACCGGGCCGAGCAGGATGTCGCCTTCGAGACCGATGTCTCGAGCGGCACCTACGTGCGGTCGTTGGCTCGCGAGCTTGGGGAACAACTCGGGTGCGGGGCGCACCTGGTCGCGCTCCGGCGGCTCACCACCGGCCCCTTCACGGTGGAGGAGGCGGTGCATCTCGACGCCGACGGGACCACGCTAGGCGCCGCCCTTCGACCGTGTCGCGATGCGGTCCGGCACCTGCCGGCCGTTCCGGTCGACGCCGACGGCGCCGCCCGGCTGCGACACGGGCGCCCCATGGCGCTGCCGGGCGAGCCGACGGCGGGTTGGGTGGCCCTGGTGTCAAGCGAGACCGGTGCCCTGGTCGCGGTGGGCGAGGTGTCCGGCGGGGAGGTTCACCCTCGCGTCGTGCTGGAACCGTGAGCCCGCCGCGCGCGTCCACTGTCCCTACCCAGCCGCTGCTTCGGGGACCGGCGGTAGTGACCGTGGGAGGGTTCGACGGCGTGCACCTGGGACATCGCCGCGTGCTGGACCAGATCGTCCTGGGCGCCAGACGTGCGGCGGGGCGCGGCGTGCTCGTCACATTCGAGCCCCATCCTCTTGAGATCGTCAACCCGGCGGCGGCACCGCCGCTGCTCACGTTGCCGGCGGAGCGTCGCGAGATCCTCGCGCAGAGCGATCTGGACGTCGTCGTTTTCTTTCGCTTCACCGAGGCCTTGTCGCACTACTCGCCCGAGCAGTTCGTTCGACTGTTGCTCCGCCGGTTCGACGTGAAGGAGCTAGTCATTGGCGAAGATCACGGATTCGGACGGGGCCGGGCTGGCGATGTCGCCACCTTGCGGCTGTTGGGCGCCGTGCTGGGCTTCGCCGTCAACGTGGTGCCCCCGGTCACGGTCGATGGACGGGCGGTGTCCTCGAGCTTGATACGGCGGGCCGTCGCGGGGGGGGATCTGGATACCGCCCGGCGCCTTCTCGGCCGGCCGTACAGCCTGACGGCGACCGTGGTGCCCGGCGCGGGGCGGGGGCGCTCCATGGGGTACCGGACCGTCAACCTGCAGCAGCCCGAGGGCCGTAAGCTCCTCCCGCCGGACGGAGTATACGCCGTCCGGGCCGAGTGGAAAAACGGCGCGGCCGGTGGCATGATGCACCTGGGCCCCCGCCCGACGTTCGGCGATCAGCATCGCTCCCTCGAGGTGCACCTGTTCGATGTCAACGCCGACTTGTATGGCACCGAGTGCAAGGTGGCGTGGATCGCCCGCCTCAGGGACGTCCTGCACTTTCCCTCCGCGGAAGCGCTGAAGCGTCAGCTCGATAGCGACGTCATGGCGGCGCGCGCCGCGTTGACAGCGTACGGAGCCCCCGCTAGTCATTAACCCCTCTTCGCCACCACTCGTCGCCAAAGTTCATGCCCGCAAACATTCGCAACCGCCTGATCGTCATTGCGTTGCTGGTTGTCGGGAGCGTCGGGGCGCTCTGGCCGCGGGGCGTCACCATTCGCACCCGTGGGGCTGACGGCCGGATGCGAGATACCACCATCGAGCGGGTCCCCCTCAAACAGGGGCTCGATCTTCAGGGAGGAATCCACCTGGCGCTGGAGGTGGACGAGTCCAAGGGGACGGTGGTGGATCGCTCCGGCGCCCTGGACCGGGCACTGCGCGTGATCCGCACCCGGATTGACGAGTTCGGCGTGGCGGAGCCGTTGGTGCAGAAAGTGGGCGAGGAGCGCATCATCGTGGAGCTCCCCGGCCTGCGCGATCCCGCCCGCGCCAAGGAGATCGTCCAGCGGACCGCGTTCCTGGAATTCCGCATCGTGGACATGCAGCAGCAGTTCCGCTCTGCCTTGCCCGACATGGACGCGGCGCTCAGACGGGCTGGCGTGACCACCGGGGGCGCGGCGGCCCGGAGCGCGGTGGAGCAGTTGCTCGGCGCGGACACCGGAGCGGGACGGCAGGATTCCCTGGCGATCGGGTCCGTGGGGACGTTGAGCTCACTGCTGGAAATGGGCGACCAGCCTGGCGAGTTCCTGGTCCGGGAGCAAGACTACCCGAGGGTGGACAGCCTCGTCCATCATCCCGACGTCCGGCGGCTCATTCCCCGGGGCCTCGAGGTGCTGTGGTCGGTGGAGACCGTGTCGCTGGGGGCGCAGTCCTACCGACCGTTCTACGCCGTGGCGGCACAGCCAATTCTCACCGGCGAATACCTGGCCGACGCCCAGGCTCAGATTGATCAGCTCTACAACCAGGCGGTGGTCAACTTTCAGCTCACCCGGCCAGGCGGGCGAACCTTCCTGCGGGAGACCGGCCGCCACGTCCAGGACTACATGGCCATCGTGCTGGACGGGCGGGTGCAGGGGGACCCGCCGATCATTCGGACCCAGATCGGGCAGCGCGGTCAGATCGAGTTGGGGAGCGCGAGTCTGCAACAGGCGCAAGACCTGGCGCTGGTGCTGCGGGCCGGCGCATTGCCCACGCCGCTCCACATCGTGGAGGAGCGCACCATTGGGCCCAGCCTGGGGCGGGATTCGATCGACCGGGCCGTGCGGGCCGCGCTGATAGGCACCGTGGCCATTGTGGCGTTCGTGGCGTTGTACTACCGCCTCGCTGGCCTGTTCGCGATCACGGCGCTCGCTTTCTACGTCCTGTTCACGCTCGGGGGGCTGGCCAGCTTCGGCGCCACGCTCACCCTCCCGGGCCTGGCCGGGTTCATCCTCTCGGTCGGCATGGCGGTGGATGCCAACGTGCTGATCTTCGAGCGCATCCGCGAGGAGTTGGCGCAGAACAAGACGGTGCGCGCCGCACTCGACGCCGGTTTTCTGCATGCCATGCCGGCCATTGTGGACTCCAACCTCACCACCGTGCTGACGGCCCTCTTCCTGTTCCAGTTCGGCACTGGACCGGTGAAAGGGTTTGCCGTAACGCTGATCGTGGGCATTCTGGCTTCGTTCGTATCGGCCGTGTTCGTGACCCGCACCATCTTTCTCCTCTGGGTCCAGCGACGCGGCGCGCTCGCCGAGTTGTCCATCTGATGCGCCTGTTTGCCAACGCCCGCTACGACTTCCTGGGAGTGCGGCGCATCGCCTACCTCGTGACCGCCGTCATCGCCGTGCCGGGTTTGGTGCTGCTGTTGTTCCGCGGCGTGAACCAGAGCATCGAATTCACCGGCGGGACGCTGATCGAAATGCAGGCCGCCGACCCGGCGATCGAGACGGAAACCCTGCGGCGCGCGCTCGACGCGGGGGGCATCCCCGGGGCCGAGATCCAGACGTTCGGCGGGCCCGATGAGTTCGTCATCCGGGCGCGCCTGGAGGCCACGCCCGCGCTGACCGGCGAGAGTACGCAGCGCACCGCCGCCGCGGTGGACAGCGCCCTGACCCGGGCCTTCGGAACCGACACCTACAGCATCGTGCGGACGGAGGCCGTGGGCCCCAAGGTGGGCGCCGAGCTCCGAGAACGCGCCGCGATCGCCATCCTGCTCTCGTTTCTTGGGACGCTGGCCTACATCGCGTTTCGGTTTGAGTGGCGGTTCGGCATCGGCGCCGTGGGCGCTACCGCGCATGACATCCTGCTCACCTTGTCGTTCATTTCGCTCATGGACCTCGAGGTGAGCTTGGTGGTGGTAGCCGCCATTCTCACCATTGTCGGCTATTCGCTGAACGACACGATCGTCGTGTTCGACCGCGTGCGGGAGAACCTGCGCAAATATCGGCGCCAGCACATGGACCGGATCCTCAATCTCAGCGTGAACGAGACGCTGCCGCGGACGGTCATCACCGGCGGCACCACGCTGCTCGCCACGATTGCGCTCCTGGCCTTCAGCCCGGAGAGCATCCGGGGTTTTGCGTGGGTCATGACCTTCGGCATCGTGGTCGGAACGTTCTCTTCCATTTACATCGCCTCGCCCATCTTGCTCGCCATCGAGCGCAAGTGGCCCGGCGAGGACGCTCGCGGCGCGCGCGCGCTTGAGCCTCCGGGAACCGCCGCGGCCGCGCCGCGCGTGTCCTGACTGCCCCCCGATCATCCGCGTGGAGCGCCCGCCCGAGGTAGCCGCGGCCGGACCGCTCGTGGATACCCATTGTCACCTGGCTGATCCCGCGTTCGACCGGGATCGCGACGATGTCATCGCCCGGGCCCGTAACGCCCAGGTGGAACATTGCGTCCTGGTCGCGGACACGATGGAGACCTCGACGACCTGCCGGCGGCTGGCTACTCAACACGGACTGTCTGCCACGGCAGGGGTGCACCCGCACGCAGCCGCCACCTGGTCGCCGGAGGTCGCGGCCCACTTGGTGGATGCCCTGCAGGATCCCGCCGTCGTCGCCGTGGGGGAAACGGGACTGGACTACCACTATGACCACGCACCCCGAGCGACCCAGCGCGCCGCCTTCGAAGCGCAGCTGCGCCTGGCCGCGGAGCACTGGCGCCCGGTGGTGATACACGCCCGAGACGCCGACGGGGATCTTGCGCCGCTGCTCACCGACTTCGGACCAGCGGTCCCCGCGCTGGTGTTGCATTCCTTCAACGCTGGGGCGGCCGTGTTCGAGGCGGGCTTGGCCGCGGGCGCTTACTTCTCCTTCAGCGGGATGATCACGTTCCGGAGCTGGACCGGCGGCGACCAGGTGGCCAACTGTCCGCCCGATCGCCTCCTCCTCGAGACCGACGCCCCGTATCTCACCCCCGTGCCGTTCCGAGGCCGCCGCAACGAACCCGCGTATGTCCGGTACGTGGCCCGCCGAGCCGCCGAGCTGCGCGGCGAGGCACCCGACGCCGTCGCCCGCCTCACCACGGCCAACGCGGTCCGCTGTTTCGGACCGCGCCTCCGTTCCTCCACCGTGTAAGGACCATGCCCGGAACCGTTCCTTCGGACATCGAGATCGCCCAGCGCGCTCGCCTCCGCCCCATCCGCGACGTGGCCGCGGACCTGGACCTCAAGCCCGATGAGTTGGTGCTCTACGGCGACCACAAGGCCAAGGTCCGGCTCGACGCCATTGAGCGGCGGAAACGGCGGGCCCGCCTGGTCCTGGTCACGGGCATCAATCCGACCGCCGCGGGCGAAGGAAAGTCAACGGTCACCGTTGGGCTCGCGCAGGCCTTGCGCCGGATGGGCCAACGCGCGGTGCTCTGCATTCGCGAACCCAGTCTGGGACCGGTCTTCGGGATCAAAGGCGGCGCCGCGGGAGGCGGCTACGCGCAAGTCGTTCCCATGGAAGACATCAACCTCCATTTCACCGGGGATTTCCACGCCATCGCGTCGGCGCACAACCTGCTCTCGGCCCTGCTGGACAACCACCTCCATCACGGCAACGCCTTGGACGTGGACCCGCGACGCATCACCTGGCCGCGCACCATGGACATGAACGACCGTGCGCTGCGGGGGATCGTGATCGGGCTGGGCGGCGCCACCGGCGGGGTACCCCGCGAAGAACGGTTCGTCATCATTCCCGGCAGCGAGATCATGGCCGTGATGGCCCTGGCGCGGAACCTCGACGACCTGGAGGAGCGGGTGGCGCGGATCATCGTGGCCGCCACCGGCGATGGCCGACCCGTGCGCTCGGCCGACCTCAAGGCCCAGGGCGCCATGACGCTGCTGCTCAAGGACGCCCTCATGCCAAACCTGGTGCAGACGCTGGAGGGCGGCCCAGCTCTGGTGCATTGCGGGCCTTTCGGCAATATCGCACACGGATGTAATTCGGTGATGGCGACCGAGTTGGGGTTGCGGGTCGCCGACGTGGTCATCACCGAAGCCGGATTCGGGGCGGACCTGGGAGCCGAGAAATTCTTCGACATCAAGTGTCGGGGCGCAGACCTCAAGCCAGAAGCGGCCGTCGTGGTGGCGACTGTGCGAGCGCTCAAGCTCCACGGTGGTGTCGCCAAGGATCACCTCAGCCCGTCCGACCCGAAGGCGGTGGAGCGCGGCTTCGCGAACCTGGAGCGGCACCTCCGGAACGTGGCCAAATTTGGCGTGCCGGCCGTGGTCGCCCTCAATCGGTTCGTCACCGACGCGGAGGAGGAGCTCGACGCCATCCGCGCCGGGTGCGCCCGGCTGAGCATCCCCATTGCCCTGTGCGAAGTGTGGGAGAAGGGCGGCGCCGGCGGCACCGCCCTGGCCGAGGTCGTCCTCGACCTGCTGGCCCAGGGTGGATCCGGGTTCCGGCCACTCTACGACGAGCGTCGCCCGATCCGCGAGAAGATCGAAACCATCGCACGGGAGATCTACGGAGCCGACGGAGTGGACTTCGCCCCCAAGGCCGACCGTGCCATGAAACAACTGGTGGACTTCGGACTGGGCGAAACCCCGGTGTGCATGGCCAAGACCCAGTACTCCTTCAGCGACGATGCCTCCCGCCTGGGAGCACCGTCCGGCTTCCGCCTGGCGGTGCGCGACCTGTATCCGTCGGCAGGCGCCGGGTTCGTGGTGGCTTTGGCGGGAGAAATCATGACCATGCCGGGGTTGAGTAAGACCCCGGCAGCCGAGCGCATGATGGTGCACAAGGATGGCCGGATCGAAGGACTCTTTTAGAAGAGGGAGCGAACCACATGTCGCTGGAGATTGTGTCGAGTGCGCAGGCGCCGCGGGCCATAGGCCCGTACTCGCAGGCACTCGTCGCCGGGGCCCACGTGTTCACCGCCGGACAAATCGGTCTCGATCCCACCACCATGGAGCTGGTGGCCGGGGGCGTGGCGCAACAGACCGACCGCGTCTTGCGCAACCTCGCCGCCGTGCTCGACGCCGCCGGCTCGAGTCTGGGACAGGTGATCAAGACCACCGTCTACCTGGCGGACATGGGCGATTTCGCCGCCATGAACGAGGTGTACGCCCGGCATTTCGGCGACCATCGGCCGGCGCGGTCTACCGTGGCCGTGGCGGGCCTGCCCAAACTGGCCCGCGTGGAGATTGATGCGGTCGCGCTCCGACGGCCGTGACCGTGGGGGTGGATTGGGCCTGGTGGCCTGCTCGGTCTTCAAAACCGCAGGGAGACGCCATCGGCGACTCCGGTGGGTTCGATTCCCACACGCTCCCGCCACGGCGCGGCGGGCGGTGCTCACCATCGCTTTGCTGTGGGGGGGCGCCACGGCCCTGAATCCCCGGCCGGCCCGGGGGCAAATCCCTATTCCTACGCTCCCCCGGCCTGCACCCCGGGCCGACTCGCTGCAGCGGGATACGGTGAAAGTCCCCGTGTTCCGCGTCCCGCCGCCGGTACCGCCCCTGGCCGCCCTGGCGCGCTCGATGGCACTTCCCGGATGGGGACAAGCCGTTCTGGGTCGGCGAGGGACGGGGGCGTTCTTCGTGTTCTGGGAGGGGCTCACGCTGACCATGACCGTGAAGGCCTCACGCCAGCTCCACTACATGCGCGCCACCGGAGCGGAGGCCGCGGAGGACAAGAAGCAAGAGGTGCAGGACTGGGCGGTGCTCCTGGCGTTCAATCACCTCCTCGCTGGCGCGGAAGCGTTCGTCGCCGCGCTGCTGTGGGACTTTCCGGCGGAAATCGCTCGGAACGCGCTCCCCAGTGGCGACCTGGGACTCGGCGTGCGTGTCCCTATTCGAATCGGCGGAGAGCCGGCCCCTCTTCCCCGATGACGGCGTAGCACCTTCCCGCCTGCCACGCGCCTGGATTGAGATACCAGCGACGCGGTGCCACCGTCTCCAGGGCGGGGCGATGCGTGTGGCCCAGCACCAGCAGCTGCACCTCGGGCCACCCCGCAAGCCACTCCCGGGCCCATTGGGCCTGAGCCACTCCCTCACGATCAAGCCGGGCTTGGCGCCCCCCGGACCGCGCCAGCCATTGGGAGAACCGAGAGACGGCCGCCAAGGCGACGTCCGGGTGGACTGCGCGCACCGCGGCAGCCGTCACCGGTCGGTGGACTACGAAGCGCAACACCTTCGAGAGCACCCCCGCAGTGGCAACACCGTCCCCGTGCTCGACATGGGCAGGCAGGCCGCCAAGGTCCAGGTTCGCGCTGTAGCGGTGGAAGGTGGCCCCCACCTCACGCTCCCAGAATGGGCCACCCCATCGGTCGTGGTTACCACCCACCACCGTGATTCGTACACCGGCGTCGCGCAGACCCAGCAACACCGCGAGGGTGGTGAAGGCAAATCGGGGGATGACCGTCCGATACTCGAACCAGAAGTCGAACAGATCGCCAATGATCAGGACATGATCGCCGGGACGGGGCACCGCTCGCACAAAACGGTGAAAGGCGCCAACCGCTTCCGGGTCGGCCTCGCTGAGGTGGGCATCGCCCACGATCACCACGGTTCCGGTCATGCGGCGCGGAGTATAGACCCGCACCGGTGGCCCCGACAGGCCGCGTTGACGCCGGCGCTCGGGCCTGCCTATCGTTGCTCCGCACCCGCCCGGAACGCCCTCTCGTGACTGTTGACGCGGACCTCCCGCAGGTTTCGGCCGTAGAAATCCGCGTTCGTTACGCCGAGACCGACCAGATGCGTGTGGCGTATCACGCGCATTACCTCGTCTGGTGCGAGGTGGCCCGCACCGAGCACATGCGGCACCTTGGCGTTCGCTATCGTGACCTCGAGGAAACCGCAGGGATCAAGTTGGCGGTGGTCGAAGCCTTTGTGCGGTACCGGGCCGCGGCCCGGTATGACGACGTGCTGACCGTCCAATGCTGGCTGCGGGACGTGGGGCGCCGCCAAATCGTCTTCGGCTACGCCATTGACCGTCCGGCCGACGCGCGCTCCATCGCGGTGGCGCAAACAGCGCTGGTGGCGCTGAACAGCGCGCATACGCCAACCGCACTGCCACCAACGGTCCTGAGCCGACTCCGGACGGTCGCTGACCCCATCCGGATGCCCTTTTAAGTGTTGACAGGACAAAGGTTTGTGCTTGACCACCCCCGGGATTTCGCCTATTATGCGCTCGGGTGTTGCATGATCGCTGCGCTGGGTGGATGCGGCCCGCGCTTGGCGAGTATAGCACCGGTGGGGCTCGCCCCCATCGAGCGTTCAGTGGTGGCGGAGTGGCAGGCGGCTTTTGTCCCGCCGGGACCGCGACGCTACGACCTACGGTGGCGGTTCCTGACGCCCAAGGGCTCAACGGCGGGCCGTGCCGCGATTCGAGTGGCGCCGCCGGACTCGCTGCGGTTTGACTACCGAGGGCCCTTCGGGCGGGCCGGCGCCGCCGTGCTGGTTGGTGATTCAGTGATCTGGGCCGAACCGGAGAAGGACGTGCGCGCGCTGATTCCTCTGGCACCGCTGTTTTGGGCGGCCCTGGGCATGCCGCTCGCCGCGCCGGAGGAATCGGTGCTATGGGGCTTGGATGGTCAGGACCGGCGGGCCTGGCGAGAGATCCTAAGCCCCGACACCATCGACGTGGTCCATGTCCGAATCGCGGAGGCGCGCTTGCTGACCCAGCTGCGTCGAGGCGGCATCGCGGCCGCGACGGACGTCCGGTTCGCGGACGGGATCGCAATCCAGGGAGAAATGCGGTTCCCCCCGGACGGGGTGGCGTTCGTTTTCACAATTGAGGGGGTAGACACGACGGTGGCGTTCGATGCGGCGACGTGGCGCCGTCCGTGACCTCGCCGCGTGCGCGGCGTTGGTCGGATTGCTGCAGGGCTGCCTCTACGGGTTCGCCGGAGGCGGCCTTCCGCCCCACATCCGCACGGTCGCGATTCTGCCGTTTGACAACCAGACCGCGGATCCGCAGTTGACCCAGGAAGTCACCGATGCCGTGCGGGAAGCCATGGAGCGGCGCCTGGGTCTCCGCGTGGCCGGAGAAGAGACCGCGGATGCGGTGGTGCGCGGTAGCATCACCCGGTATGAGGCTGAAATTCCCCTGTCGTTTCAGCCGGGTGATGCGACCCGGGACGTGCAAGTGACGCGGCGCCGGGTGCAGCTCTCGGTCACGGTGGAGATCGTAGATCAGCGGGCAGGCCGGCCCCTCTGGCAGCGGTCGGGCCTGACCGTGGACGGGGAGTACGATCCGCCCAACGAGGCTGCAGGAAGGCAGGTAGCCCTGCGCAAGCTGGTGAGCGACATCGTGGACGGGGCGCAGTCGCAATGGTGAGCGGTCCGGCCGGGCTGAGCCGGCGGGGCGCGAGCCGAATCGGCTGCGTGATCAGTCTGGTGGTGGCGGCCGCTGTCCTGTACTACGGGATAGATCTGGTCCGCGTCTACTTCAGGTATTGGCAGATCAAGGACGAAATGCGATCGGTCGCGCGCCTGGCGCCCAGCCTCGACGATGCCACCATCCAGCGCCGCCTCCGCACCAAGGCCGACGCCCTCGAGTTACCGGCATCCGCTCAGCGCTTCACCATCCGCCGCCTGGCGCGGCCCCGGGAAATCCGCATCTCGATGGCCTACGACGAGGCCGTGGCGCTGCCATTCTACCAGTACACGTTCCATTTCAGGCCGGAGGTTCGCGCGCCCCTCTAGGGTCGCGGACCGGCGCAGGCATGACCGCCGACAAGGTTCGGTCGCTGCCCGCAGCCCTCGTCTGGAGACGAACGGCCGCGGCGCCCGTGGTGTTTACCAACGGGGTCTTCGACCTCGTCCACCCCGGCCACGTCAAGGCGCTGGAGGGAGCGCGCGCTCTGGGGGCGAGCCTGATCGTTGGGGTGAACGACGACGCTTCAGCCCGGCGCTTGAGCAAGGGGCCGGGCCGTCCCGTTAACCCGGCACCGGCGCGGGCGCGGATCGTGGCGGCCTTCGCGGCGGTCGATTGCGTGGTCGTCTTCAATGAGGACACCCCCGAGGCGACCATCCGAGCCCTCCAGCCGGACGTACTGGTTAAGGGCGACGACTACGCAGCGGACGCACTGGTGGGACGCGAGGTGGTTCAGGCGCGCGGCGGGCGTGTGCAGGTAGTGCCTCGCGATCCGGCCCACTCCACCACGGCAATGATCGAGCGGATTCGTGCCGCGACCTGATGGGCGGGCCGCGGACGCGCTCCGCCCGCTCCAGCTCGAGCGCGGGGCGAACCCCTACGCCGAAGGATCATGCCTGGTGCGCATGGGCGGGACGCTGGTGCTGTGCACGGCGTCAGTGGAAGAAGGCGTCCCTGGTTGGCGGCGCGGCCGCGGCGAGGGATGGTTGACGGCGGAGTATGCCATGCTCCCGCGGGCCACCACCGAGCGTACCCCCCGCGAACGCTCCGGGCCGGGCGGCCGAACCCAGGAGATCCAGCGTTTGATCGGGCGAAGCCTGCGCGCCGCGCTCACCACCTTTGCCTTCGGCGAATTCACCATCCGACTCGATTGTGACGTGCTCCAAGCCGACGGCGGGACCCGCACGGCGGCGATCACGGGCGGCGCCGTGGCGCTGGCCGACGCCTGCGCCTGGCTCGCCGATCGGCATCAGGTGGCCAATCCCTTCGGTCCCCTGGTCGCGGCCGTCTCGGTGGGGCTTCTGGACGGAGCACCGCGCCTCGACCTGGCCTATGCCGAGGACCGGATAGCCACCGTGGACGCCAACGTCGTGATGGTCTATCCAGACCGATTCGTCGAGGTCCAGTTTACCGCCGAAGGAGCGCCGTTCTCCTCCACCGAGCAAGACGGTATGCTCGCGTTGGCGACCAACGGTATCGGCCAGTTGTTCGCCGCTCAGCGCCACGCCCTCGGCTGGTGACGTCCCGGCTGCTGGTGGCCACCCGTAGCCCGGGCAAGCGCCGCGAGATCGAAACCATCCTCGCCCTTACCGAGCGGGATCTCGCGTTCCCAGAGGACCTCGGCCTCTGGCAGCGGCCGGAGGAAGGTGGTCTGGAGACCGCCGAGTCCTTCGAGGGCAATGCGCGGCGCAAGGCCGAGTACTTTGTGCGGCTCACCGGCCTGGAAACCGTGGCCGATGACTCCGGTCTTGAGGTGTTTGCCCTCGGGGGGCAACCGGGGGTCCGTTCCCGCCGGTTCGCCCTCTATGACGGCCCGCCGGCCGGCCTAGATGCGGCCAACAATGCCGAACTCCTGAAACGCCTCGCCGGCGCACCTCCGGAGCGCCGTCGAGCTCAGTACCGGTGTGTGGCGGTGTACCTCAGCGGTGCGTCCGCCAACCCGCGGGCTTTCGAGGGAACCTGCCTCGGCCGGGTCCTCCAGGCCCCTCGGGGCGTCGGCGGGTTCGGCTATGATCCGCTGTTTCTCTCCGACGAACTTGGCATGACCTTCGGCGAAGCGGAGCCTCACGCCAAGCATGCCGTGAGCCACCGGGGCAGGGCCTTTCGCGGGTTCGCTGATTGGCTGACCAGACAGCGGCGAGACTAGACGCTGCGTAGATTACGCGTCTCGGGGCGTGGCGCAGGCTGGTAGCGCGCCTGGTTTGGGACCAGGAGGTCGCCGGTTCAAATCCGGCCGCCCCGACTTGTCGCGGATCACGCGGAAACGCGGGAATGGACGCAGACGGCATTGCGGGGCCTCCGGACCTTCGTGTTTGCACGGTGCCTCTGCGTCATCCGCCTGCGTCTCCGGAATCTGTGGTTTGCGCCCGTAGCTCAGTTGGATAGAGCAACGGCCTTCTAAGCCGTAGGTCGGAGGTTCGAATCCTCCCGGGCGCGCTCCGAGCAGTCCATCTCATCAAAGCCCGTCGTCCGGGCGCGATTTGAGCGTGTGGAGGTCGTGTGGGAAGGGTGGTTGGTTCGTTGGTCATGCTCGCTTTCAGTGGCGCGCTGGGCACGGCACTGGCCGAAGCCCAGCAGGGCGACCCAGTACCGGCCAGAGCCGGCCAGCCGCGTTCGGCAGACGGCCGCCTTGAATTGGCGGCCGTACCCGTCACGGGCCTGGTGCTGGACGGGCGTCTGGACGATGCGGTGTGGCGTGACCACACCCCGGTGAGCGGTTTCGTCCAGGCCGAGCCGGACGAAGGACGCCCCGCCACCGAACAGACGCTCGTCTGGATCGCCTACGACGCCGACAACCTCTATGTCGCCGCCTACTGCCGCGACTCCGATCCGGGCGGCATCGTCGTGACCGATATCCGGAAGGACTTTCGCCTGGAGGATCAGGATACGTTCGAAGCGATCTTCGATACGTTCGCTGACCGGCGGAACGGCTACGTTTTTGCCACCAATCCGGCGGGCGCTCGGGCGGACCAACAAGTGACCAACGAAGGTCGCTCGATCAATACGTCCTGGGACGCCCCCTGGACCGCTCGCGCCAGCAGGGTCGCAGATGGCTGGACCGTCGAGCTCTCCATCCCGTTCGCATCTCTGCGAGCCCAGGCCCACGAGGGCGCGACCTGGGGCATCAACTTCAGCCGCCGCATTCGACGGAAGAACGAGATCACCTTGTGGTCCCCGGTGCCGCGTGCCTACGGGCTGACCCGCCTGTCGCTCGCGGGGACCTTGGTCGGCCTGGCATCGGTCCGGAAGGGCCGCAACCTGCGGGTGACGCCCTACGTCGCCGGGAAAGCAGTCCGGGAAACCGGCGGCGGCGCGTTTGACCGCGACGGCAGTGCTGGCGCGGACGCGAAGTATGGACTGACCAACGGACTGACCATGGACGTGACGGTGAACCCGGATTTCGCCCAGGCCGAGGCGGACGAGCAGCAGGTGAACCTCACCCAGTTCAGCCAGTTTTTCCCGGAAAAGCGAGAGTTCTTCTTGGAGAACTCTGGCCTGTTCTACCTGGGCGACACCCCCAGAAACACCCGCATCACCTTGGCCCCCAACGCCGACGAGGACTTGCTCCTGTTTTTCAGCCGGCGCATGGGCCTGGCCGGCGACGGTCGGCCCATCGGCATCGACGCCGGCCTGCGCGTCACGGGACAGGAGGGAGGCGTGCAGATCGGCGCCCTCGCACTCCGCAGCCGCGACCTCGATGCCACCGTCCGGGGCAACGACTACGGCGTCGTCCGGCTCCGGCGGAACATTCTGGCGAACTCCGACGTCGGCGGGATCGTCATGATGCGCTCAGGCGTGGACGACCGGGACGACTACAACTATGTGTACGGAGTGGACGCCAATTTCCGACTGCCGTCTCGCGTCGATTGGAGCTCCTACGTGGTTCAGACCGAAACGCCGGGCGCCGGCGGCGCGCGCTACGCCTGGTTCACTTCGCTGAATCGGGAAGCCAACTTCGTGCACATCAAGGGGGGCGTGCAAACCATCGCCGCGAACTTCAACAATGAGCTGGGCTTCTACCGACGCACGGGCATTCGCAATTGGTCCTTCGACACGGGTATCCGTCCGCGCCTGCCCGCCTTGCGACGCCGTGGCATCCGCGAAATGCACCCCCATGTGGTATGGAATTGGTATACCGACACCGGAGCCGGCCTGATCGGTGCCGAGGTCGCGCGGCGCCTCCATAATGGGTACAGCGTGTTCTTCAACGATGGCGGGTTCACCGAGTTCTCGTGGAATCCGCGAGGCGAGACCACCACGACGGCGTTTTCGCTCCATCCCGACAGAGCGCCGATCCCGGCCGGCGAATATCGGTGGAACGAGTATCAGCTGCGGTACAACTCCGACGCCAGCCGCCCAATCTCGGTGGGGGTCACCGGCATCACCGGCGGCCTCTGGAGCGGGACCCAGCAGACCATCAACGGGTCCGTCACAGTGAAGCCGGACTACCGGTTCCAGGCAACCGTTGGCCTCCAGCGGACGTCGGGTGACGTGCCGGACGGCTCGTTTGTGCGCACCATCTGGACGGGCCGCGCGAACTACTCGTTCAGCACAAACATGTTCGTCGATGCGCTGGCGCAGTACGACGCCGTGCAGCGGCGCGTCAATATCAATCTTCGCTTCAATCTGATTCATCATCCACTCAGCAACCTGTACGTCGTCTACAACGAGCAGCGATTCACCACGGATGGCGCCCCCAATCCCGGTCGCTCGTTGATTGTCAAACTCACGCAGATGCTCACCTTCTAGCGCCCCGGCTGACGCATGATGACCCCGGCACTTTTCGGCATGGTCACGGCGCTCATGACGCAGGCACCTGCGTCACCGGCTCAGGATCCGGCGTTCGCGCCGGACGGCCGGCTGGCGGTCAGCGTCAACGGAGACCTGTGGCTGCGCGTTCCAGCCGGAGGACCGTGGACCCAGTTGACCGACGGTCCGAACTGGGATCATTCGCCTGCGTGGCTGCCGGACGGGTTAGGTCTGGTATTCGTCTCGGATCGTCAGGGCGCATGGGGCCTCTTCCGTCTGGACATCTCTGTCCCGGACGCCGCTCTCGCGATCACCGCGACACCGTCGGAGTGGGAGTCCGAACCAAGCGTGACACCGGAGGGCGCTCTGGTCTTCGTTCGCGGCCGCGGGCCCGCGGCGCGGCTGTGGATGCGCTCGGCTGACGGCGCGGAACGACGGTTGACTAGCGAGTCGACCGACGCCGAACGATGGCCCGCGGTGGCGCCTGATGGCCGGCGCGTGGCCTATGTGCGGGTCCGCGAGGGACCAGACCAGCTCCGCATCGTGTGGCTCGACCGGGATTCCTCCGCCACGGTGCTGGGCGACCGGGACGTCGAATCCCCCGCCTGGTCGCCTGCGGGAGACCGCCTGACGTTCACCACCAGGACGGGGCGGGTAGGTGTATGGGTGACGCCGGCCGAGGGCGGCTACGTCAATCTGGTGAGTGCGCGCCGCGCTCGCGCTGCCTGGGCACCGGATGGTCGGAGCCTCGCGTTGGCCCTAGTTCCGCCCGCTGATGTCGGGTACAACGGCGATCCGGCACGGGTTGGCGACCGGGAGCGGGCGGCGACCTTCCACGCTGCCGGCGGCCTGTGGGTTGTGCCCGCGCCACTCCCGCCGGACGATGGATCAAAGGTGCTGGAGAGCGTCCCATCGAGCGACCAGGCGAGTCATAATCTCTTGACCTTCGACTCGGTCTGGCAGCGCGTGGCGGACACGTACTTCTCCCGCCCGGGCGCCGAGGCGCGACTCGACCAATGGCACCGCGTGCGAGAACGCGCCCGGGCTCGGGCAGCAGCGGCCGGGAGCGACCGTGAGCTCGAGACGGCGATCCACGCTCTGCTCAAGGAACGACCGCCCCTCCGGGAACCCGCGAGCGGCTGGGCTGCGGTCTCCAGCGCTCACCCGGTGGCGACGGCTGCCGGGCTCGAGGTGTTGCGGCTGGGGGGCAACGTGGTGGACGCGGCGGTCGCGGTGTCGTTCGCGCTGGGGGTCGTCGAACCGGACGCGAGCGGCGTGGGGGGATACGGACAGATGTTGATCGGCCTGGCCGGAGCGCGGGAGCCGGCACTGATTGAGTTCATGAGCCGCGCGCCGGAAGAGGCCACACTGTTCAACGCTGGCCTGATGGAGCATGGCCGCTATCCGGACGACGGGCCGGTGCTCGCCACCGTACCGGGTACGGTAGCCGCCATGGAACTGGCTTGGCGCAAACACGGGAGCGGCCGGATCGCATGGGCGGATCTCGTGGCGCCGGCCATCCGCGCGGCCGAGCATGGGTATGTGGTGAGCGACGGGTTGGCCACCACGCTGGCGCGAGAGCGCACCCATTTCCTGAAGTACGAGGGGAGCCAGGCGCTCTTTTTCCCGAACGGGGAGCCGGCCCGCACCGGTGACACGCTGCGAAATCCCGGCTTGGCCTGGACGCTGCGCCAGATCGCCGACGGTGGGGCCCCAGCCTTCTACCAGGGTGCGGTGGCGCAACGCCTGGTCGCCGATCTTCGCGGGAAAGGCAACGCGATGCGCCTGAGCGATCTCGCTCGGTATTTCGCGGCCGAGCGCTTGCCGGTGACCGGGACGTACCGCGGCTTCGATGTGTACTCCAGCGCACCCCCCGCCAGCGGCGGCGCGACCCTCGTGGCCCAATTGAACCTCTTGGAGCACCACCGCTCGCCCAAGCCGTATTCCGAGGATGCGCCGAGTGCGCACGCGATGATCGAAGCGTGGAAGCTGGTGCCCTCCGGGCGGGGGCGCATCGCGGACCCTGGCCTGTGGCCTGTGCGATTGGAGGCCTTCCTCAGCAAAGACTCGGCTTCCGTACGCTGGCGGTGTTTTCGCGCCGACCGGCCCCTCGCCCCGGCGGACCTGCGCGGCGACTCACCGTCGTGCGCCGCGGAGTCCGCTGGCGCCTCCGGCCCGGCCGACGAGTATACGGACCAGCCAGCCGTCGACTGCACCACCGACCGTTCCTGCCATCAGTCCGGCACCACCGCTTTCGTGGTGGCGGATGGAGGAGGGAATGTGGTGAGCGTGACCCAGACCTTGGGCACGTGGGGTGGGAACTTCTACGTGACACCCGGGCTCGGCTTTCTCTACAACGACAAGCTTGCGTCGTACGGGCTCGATCCCGACCAATACGGCGCCCGCCTCCCCAATGCCCGGCATGGCAGCTCGCTTGCGCCCACGCTGGTGTATCGAGGCGAGGGCGCATCCCGCCGGCCGGTCCTGGCCGTGGGCGCCGCTGGGAACGCTTGGATCACCTCGGCGGTGTACGCCATCGTCACCGGCGTGCTCGATCATGGGTGGACGCCGCAGCAGGCCATCGAGAGCCCCAGGTTCTTGATCGGCGGCCGGGGGGGACCCAGCCCGGGCGGTGATCCAGCCGGGTTCGTGTTGCAGATCGAAGATGGCTTGGCGCCTGAAGTTACCCGCCGGCTCCGGGAGCTGGGACACGACCTCCAGCCTATCTCCCTTAAGGGTGAGCTCCGGATGGGATACGCCTCGGCGATCACGGTTGGGGAGGGAAGCGTCACCGCTGGTGCCGACCCGCGGCGCGCGGGAACGGCCGGGGCGGTGGCCTGCGGCGAGGGCGCGGTGGCCTGCGGGAGGCGGTGACCACCGAGGTCCAACGTTCGAAAGCCCGCCGTGGACCTCAACTACCGGATATTCAGTAATCGCAAGCCCTTGACCCTCTCCGAGCGCTGGTCTACACTTCTGTGCTCGCCGCGAACGTTTTCGGTCGCGGCGCTCTGCTCTTTGAAAACTGTCGGTCGAGATGTGGGAAGTGCGGTCCCGTTTTGAGTGGCGGGTGTTCGGACACCCGTCGCAAGGGATGAACTTCCGAATCGTGATTCGGACGGCGGATGTAAGCGTCGTCACAACGAGCTCGATATTGAATTCTCTCTTGGAGAGTTTGATCCTGGCTCAGGACGAACGCTGGCGGCGTGCCTAACACATGCAAGTCGTACGCGACCGGGGGGCAACTCTCGGTTGAGTGGCGGACGGGTGCGTAACACGTGAGCAACTTGTCTTTCAGTGGGGGATAGCCGGCCTAACGGCCGGGTAATACCGCATGCGTCACCGGGGTCGCATGGCCCTGGTGGGAAAGCGGCCGCAAGGTCGCGCTGATAGAGGGGCTCGCGGCGTATCAGCTAGTTGGCGGGGTAACGGCCCACCAAGGCGATGACGCGTAGCTGGTCTGAGAGGATGATCAGCCACATTGGGACTGAGATACGGCCCAGACTCCTACGGGAGGCAGCAGTGGGGAATATTGCGCAATGGCCG